>CAXTWC010000056.1:0-27955 GCA_964247805.1 uncultured Acetobacteraceae bacterium
ACGTCGGGCATCGATTGGTCCATCGCCGCCTCCGTTACGCGGTGGCTTGCCGCAGACGATCGAGCGCGGCGAGTGCCGCACCTTCCTCGATCGCCGCCGCAGCCTGTGCCGCACCGTCCATTAAACTGTCGGAACGCCCGGCCACCACAAGCGCCGCGGCACTGTTGAGCACGACGGTGTCGCGGTAGGCCCCGGGCGCCCCCTGCAGCAACGCCAACAAAGCCCGCGCGTTTTCCGGCGCCTCACCGCCCTTGATTGCTGTCAAAGGCGAACGGGGCAGCCCGGCCTCCTCCGGCACGACGGTGCGTTCGGTAATATGTCCGTCGGTCAGGGTGACCACCTGGCTTTCGCCGGCAACCGTCAGCTCGTCCAGGCCTTGGCCGTGCACGATCCAGGCGTGGGTGGTGCCCAACTCGGCCAGGGTTTCCGCCATCGGACGCGCCCAGACCGGATCGAACACTCCCGTGAGCTGCCGGGTGACCCGGCCCGGATTCGTCATCGGTCCGAGCAAGTTGAAGATCGTCCGTGTTCCCAACTCGACCCGGGGTCCGGCGGCGTGGCGCAAGGCCGCGTGATGTCGGGGAGCGAACATGAACGCACAACCCGCCTGCTCGATGACGCCGGGCAGCCGGTCGAGCGGGACTTCGACGTTCACGCCCAACTCGCTCAGCACGTCGGAGCCGCCTGTCCGCGATGACAATGCCCGGTTGCCGTGTTTGGCAACGGGCACGCCCAGCCCGGCCAGCACGAAGGTGACCGCGGTGGACACGTTCAGCGTGCCTGCCCCATCACCGCCCGTGCCGCATACGTCCATGGCGCCCAGGGGAACGGTGACGGCCGACATCCGCGCCCGCATCGCCCGTACCGCACCCACCATTTCGGCGACTGTCTCGCCGCGCAGCCGCATCATCATCAGCAACCCGGCGATCTGGGCCGGCGTGGCTTCCCCCGACATGATGATGCCGAATGTCGCCTCCGCCTCGGCCTCCGACAGCGTCTCTCCCCGTGCCAGCCGGGCAATGGCCGGTTTCAGGTTGCTGTCCACGCGGCGAGCTTCCCTAGGCCGCGCGGCGGGGCGCGTTGGCGCCGCGAGCAATGGCGAGGAAGTTGGCCACGATGTCCCGCCCATGTTCCGAGGCGATGCTTTCGGGGTGGAACTGCACGCCGAACAGCGGCAGGGCGCGGTGGCGCAGGCCCATGACCAAACCATCCTCGGTCCAGGCAGTCGCTTCCAGCTCTGGCGGCAGGCTGGCACGCTCCACGATCAAGCTGTGGTAGCGCGCTGCCTCGAACGGACTAGGCAGCCCGGCGAAGATGTCGGTTCCGGCATGTTCGACCCGGCCGATCTTCCCGTGCATCGGCGTCGGGGCACGCTGCACCGTCCCACCGAATGCCTGCCCAATCGCCTGGTGGCCAAGGCAGACGCCCAAGACCGGCACACGCCCCGCGGCCGCCGCAATCAGCGGCAGGCAGATCCCAGCCTCGTCCGGCGTGCATGGCCCGGGTGAGAGCACGATGGCCTCCGGCGCCATGTCGAGTGCTTCGTCCACGGTCAAAGCATCGTTGCGCCGCACCTCGGAGTGAGCGCCCACTTCACCGAGCAGGTGGAACAGGTTGAAGGTGAAGCTGTCGTAGTTGTCGATCAGCAGGATCATCGCCGCTGTATCGCGCGGGGCGGCCGCACGGGTCAATCCACGGGGAACGGCGGCCGGCACGGCAAGTCTGGCAACTCGGGAAGCGCCTTAGTGTTTGTTAAGGCATAGACCTTCTTAGGACCTGGTATGAAATATGTCCCCCTCGTCGCGGTTGCCGCGGCAAGCTTGATTGCCGGCGTCCCGGCCTTCGCTGCGGATGCCACCTCGGCGCAGGACAAGGCTTTTGTCGCGATGGTCAGCCAAGGCGGCATGTTCGAGGTCGCGCTGGGCCAATTGGCCACACAGCAAGGCTCGACGCAGGACATCAAGGACCAGGGCAGCACCGAGGCCCATGACCACCAGCTCGTCGGCGACAAGCTGAAGTCGATCGTGTCGGATGCGGGGTTGTCGCCGCCCAGCGCTCTGGATGCACAGTTTCAGGGCCAACTCGACAAGATCAAGGCGATGCAGGGCGCCGCATTCGACGCCGCCTATCTGCGAGCGATGGAAGACGTCCACGCCAAGGATGGGGCGGCCTTCGCCAAGGAAGCGTCACAGGGAAGCGACCCGAAGCTCAAGGCTTTCGCAGCCGAGACGCACCGGATCGTCGAGCGTCACATTGGGGAGTTGAAAGCCCTCGGCCCAGCCTGAACGCGGCCGGCCGTAAGACGCCTGGTGCTGCTGGAGGGGATTGAACTCTCGACCTCTCCCTTACCAAGGGAGTGCTCTACCACTGAGCTACAGCAGCGCGCCGGCGTGCCAGCCGCCGCTACCTAGACGGGGCGGCTGGCGGGCGCAAGCCTCAGGGCTTGATTGGCGTAACCTCACCGTGGTGCCGGTCGCTGTTCGGCAGGCCCTTCGGTTCGGCGTCGTTTGCCGCCGGCGGTATACCGTGCTCGGTGTGCTCAGCGGTATCCGAATCGATGCTGCCCTCGCGGGGTAGCTCGTCCGGCTGCTTTGGTTCGTTTTCCATGTTGCCGAAACGAGCGGCGCTTTCCACGGTTCCCTAGCCGAGCGCCTTGGCCACCGCATCGCACACGCGTTCGGCGTCCGCATCGCTCAGGTCCGGATGGATCGGCAGTGCCATGATCCGGGTCGCAAGATCCTCCGACACGGGCAAGGCACTGCCATCATGGCTCGCCGCGTAAGCTGGCTGATGGTGCAGGGCACGCGGGTAATACACCGCACTCGGCACCCCATCCGCGCGCAGAGCCGCCTGCAACCGGTCCCGCGTGGCCCCGTCGGGCAGCAGAACGGCATACACCGCCCAAGCACTCTGCGAATCGGGCACCCGCGCGGGAATACCTAGGATGTTACCGAGCCGGCGATCATAAATGGCGGCGACCCGGTGCCGCTCGGCAAGTTCCTGGTCGAACACGTCCAGTTTCGCGAGCAGCACCGCGGCCTGCAGCGTGTCCAGCCGGCCATTCATGCCGGTGCGCATCACTTCGTAGCGGGTAGTACCCTCGCCGTGGGTGCGCAGCGAGCGATACAGCGCCGCACGATCGGCCGAGTCGGTGAGCAGCGCGCCGCCGTCGCCGTAGCCGCCCAGCGGCTTGGATGGGAAAAAGCTGACAGCCGTGGCGTCCGCCTCCCGCCCCAGCTTCCGGCCGCCGAGGCTCGCACCGAAGCTCTGGGCGCAGTCGTCCAGCGTGAACAGCCCTTCCCGCTCGGCGACTTCGCGCAGGGCGGGCCAATCGGCGGGCTGACCGAACAGGTCCACACCGACCAGCGCGCGGGGGGTGAGTGCGCCCGCGTTCCGGACCTCGGCCACGCGCTGGGCGAGATGCGCCGGGTCGATCTGGAAGGTCGCCGGATCCACGTCGACGAAGACGGGGGTGGCGCCCAGCACCAGCGGCACCTCGGCGGTGGCGGTGTAGGTGAAGGCCGGCAGGAACACCGCGTCGCCCCGGCCGATCCCCTCCGCCATCATGGCGATCTGCAGCGCGTCGGTGCCGGAGCTGACACTCACGCAGTGCGCGGCGCCGCAATAGTCGGCCAGGCGGCCTTCGAGCTCCGCCACCTCCGGACCGAGGATGAACTGGCAGTGGCCGAGCACCGCCTCCAGCCGGCGCCGCAGCTCCGGTTCGATTCGGGCCTGCTGCGCCTTGAGGTCGAGGAATGGGATCACGCTGGGCTCCTGGCGGGTTCGGCGGCGATGGGGCTGCCGGTGTTGTGCTCGAATTCGGGGACCATCCGGCTGAGCGCCGACAAAGCGGTATCCAGCTGGCCGGCACGGCAGGCGGCGCTGATCTCGGCGATGGCCCGGCGTACGGCTGCACTATCGGCGGTGCGGGGCGTGGCCATCAGCAGGCCGGGATGCCCGGTCGGCACGGGCGGTTCCTCGCCATGGAAAAGCTCCTCGAACAGTTTCTCGCCAGGCCGCAGCCCGGTGAACTGGATCTGCACGTCCAAATCAGGACGCAAGCCGGCGAGGCGGATCATTTGCCTTGCAAGATCAACGATTTTTACCGGCTTGCCCATGTCCAATACGAAGATGCCGCCATCGGGGGCACCCTCCTCGACACCCACGACGGTCGCCTGCAGCACCAGGCTAACCGCCTCGCGCACCGTCATGAAATAGCGCTGCATGTCCGGATGGGTGATGGTCAGCGGGCCGCCGCGCTCCAGCTGGCGGCGGAACAGCGGCACGACGCTGCCGGTGGATCCAAGCACGTTGCCGAACCGCACCGTGACGCAGCGCATGCCGCCTCGGGCCCGAGCCTCCTCGTCCAGGGACTGGCAATACATCTCGGCGAGCCGTTTGCTGGCACCCATGAGGCTGCTCGGGTTCACCGCTTTGTCTGTTGAAATCAACACCGTGGCCGCCGCTCCGGCCGCGGCCGCCGCATCCACCACGGCGCGGGTGCCGCCGGCGTTGGTCAGCAGACCCTCCCCCGGATTGGCCTCGACCATCGGGACATGCTTCAGGGCGGCGGCGTGAAACACCAGTTCGGGACGCGCGGCAGTGAAGGCGGCACGCAGCCGGGCCTCGTCGCGCACGTCGGCGATGACAGCGCGGCGCGGGATGGCGGCGAAAGCCTCACCGAGTTCGAGGTCGATCTGCCACAGGGCGTATTCGCCGCTGTCCAGCAGGGTCAGTTCGGCCGGCTCGAGGGCCGCGACCTGCCTAGCTAATTCCGACCCGATCGTACCGCCTGCCCCGGTCACCAGTACCCGGCGCCCGCGCACCAGGCGCGCCATGCCGTCGCGGTCCAGCCGCACTTGGGCGCGGTTCAGCAGATCCTCGAGCACCACCGGCTTGAGCTCGATCCGCCCAGCCTCCCGCAACTCGGTCAGGCGGGGCGCCTGGCGGACGGGGATGCCCTGGCGCTGTGCCTCCTCCAGCAGGTAGCCCATGCGTGAGCCGGCCAGCTTCGGCTCGGTCACCACCAGCGCGTCCGGTAGACGGTCGGCGGTGGCCAGCCGCTCCAGCACCCGACGCAGTTCCGAGACGCCGCCCAGAATCGGCCGCCCCTGCATGCGCCGCCCGGTCTGGCTCCGACCCAGCGATAGCAGCCCCATGACGCGCAATTGCGGGTCCCGTTCGCTGGCAAGGGCGCGGAGGAAGCTGTCTGCGCCGTCCCCGGCCCCCACCAACAAGACGGATTGCACCGGCTGCCCGCCGCCGCGGAGTCGCGCCCGGGACAGGCGGTAGAACACGCGTGGGGTGCCGAGGAACACCACGAGGGTGAGCGCGTGGACGATCGGGAAGGTCGGCGTGGGCAGGGGATAGCCGGTGATGATCCACACCAGCGCGAACAGCCCCGCGCTCAACACGCTGCCGCCGGCGACGCCGACCAGGTCCTCGATGCCGGAAAATCGCCAGTATTGCTGGGATAGGCGGAACGGCACGCCGCTCACCAGCAGCGTGATGGCGCCGCCGCCCAGGAACCAGAGCGGGTGGAGCAGGCCACCGCCCGGGTCGGCGATCCAGCGCGCCAAAACGGCAGCGACGGCGGCGAGGGCGCCATCCAGCGCCACGTTCGTCAGGATGCGCAGGGCGGAGCGTTGCGAGGGCATGCCAGCACCCCTATAGCGCAGGCGATCACTCCCAAGCCAATCCCACCCTTCCGGAGCCGCCGTGACCGCTGCCGCCTTCGCCACCCATCTCGGCTTTTGCGCCTGCCTGGCGTTGCTGTCGGCGGCTGCGGTTTGGGGCATGACCCGGGTCGGCGCGATCGATACGCCGGGGACACGCAGCAGCCATACCAAGCCCACGCCGAAGGGCGGCGGCGTTGGAATCGTGGCCGCGTTCCTGCTGGGGATGGGGGTTTTGTACCAATATGCGGTGTTCAGCCGCATTGCCGACCCGTATTTCCGGGCGGTGATGCTGGCCGCCCTTGGCATCGCCGTGGTCGCATATCTCGATGACGTGCTGTACTGGCCGGCCTCGGTGAAGCTGCTCGCGCAAGTGGCAGCGGCGATGCTGGCCGTGGGGGGCGGGCTGAGCCTGACCTTTCTGCGTCTGCCGGTGTTCGGGACTGTTCAACTCGGATGGCTGGGGCCGGTGATCACGGTGGCCTGGATCGTTGCCGCCACCAATGCGATGAACTTCATCGATGGGCTGAACGGGCTCGCTTCGGGCGTCACGGCGATCGCATGCGTGGTGTTGGCGATCATCGGCGCCTGGATGGGTGGCTCGTTCATCTACTTCGCGGCCCTGATCCTGCTGGCCGGCATTCTCGGCTTCCTACCTTTCAACTTCCCTAACGCCAGCATCTTCATGGCCGACGTCGGCAGCCAATTCTGCGGGTTCCTGCTGGCGGTGCTGGCCGTCGCGGCCGGGCGGTTCGAGACGGTGGACCTGTCGATCGCCTTGGTGCCCATGCTGCTGTTCGGCGTGTTGTTCGACGTCGCGTTCACCCTCCTGCGGCGGTTCATGGCTGGCGACCGGCTGACCGAGGCGCATCGCAGCCACCTGTATCAACTGGCCCAGCGCAGTGGTGTCTCGGCGCTGCGGGTCACGCTCGTCCACTGGGGGTTCGCGGCGTGGGGGGGCGTGTGCTGTGGACTGTTTCTGTTGGCGTCGCCAGCATGGAAGCCGCTTTGCGTCCTGCTGGTGCTGCCACCCCAAGTGATCTGGTTCGCTGTGGTGGCCCGGCTGACGGCTCGTGCGGGGATCAATCGACCCTCGCTGCAGTGGCGGCGGCGGGTGGTCTAACGGCGGTGCAGTCTACAGTAGGGAGGTCTCACCCGAACCTCACCACTCGCGGTCCGCCAATGGCTTGGTCCGGCCAGCGATCTCGTCGGTTTCCAACTGCGCACGCCGCGCCGCTTCGGCATCCGCCGCCTCCCGCCGTCGCGTGAGCAGGCTGTCCGCAGACTCGGCCGCAGCCCGGGCGACGGTTAACGCGGCACGCGCGATCGCCACCTCAGATCTCGCCCGGTCGGCTGCGGCTTGTGCTTCGGCGACCTGGACGCGGCCAACCGGCAGCCAGGCGGCGTACGCCTCTACCGCCCCGTCGCCCGCCGTGAGGTCGGCCGCGGCTTCTCCCTCCAAGCCGATCGCTGCCTCGGCATTGAGGACCGCGGTTTCGGCCTGTGTCTCGGCCTGGATCGCCGCGGCCAACTGCCGGCGGGCATCATCGACCGTGATCCGGCGGATACGCAGGACAGTCGCGAGCGGGTCACGCATTCGGCCTCTCCATGGCGGCGGCTAAGGCCATGAAGCTGACTTCGAGACTGCTGTTGCCAGCACGGTCCTGGTGCAACGCCCGCTCAATTCGCGGCGCGAGTGCCACGGCCTCGTCCACCGCCGGGTCGGCGCCGGCCTTGTAGGCACCCAGCCGTACCAAATCCGCCATCTCGGCGTACGTGGCTAGCAGGGCTCGCGCCCGGCGCACCAACTCCCGCTCTGCCGGCAATAGACAGCCGGGCACCGTTCGGGACAGCGATCGCAGGACATCGACTGCCGGGTAGCGACCGGCCTCGCCGATGCGGCGGTCCAAGATGACGTGGCCGTCCAGGATGCCACGCACCGCGTCGGCCACGGGCTCGTTGTGGTCGTCCCCCTCCACGAGAACGGTGAACAGGGCGGTGATCTGCCCTGCCCGACCGTCGATCTCCGGGCCCGGACCTGCGCGTTCCAGCAGGCGGGGCAGCTCGGCAAATACGCTGGGCGGATAACCGCGCGTCGCCGGAGGTTCCCCCGCGGAGAGCCCGATCTCGCGCAGCGCGAGGCAGAAGCGGGTGACGCTGTCCATCAACAGCAGCACCGATTTGCCCTCGTCGCGAAAGTGCTCGGCCACGGTCATCGCGGTGTAGGCCGCCTCGCGCCGCATCAACGGCGAGGTGTCCGAAGTGGCGGTGACGATGACCGAGCGGGCCAGACCCTCTGGTCCGAGATCGTCTTCCAGGAACTCCCGCACCTCGCGGCCGCGCTCGCCGACCAGGGCAAGCACGGCGACATCGCACGCCGTGTTCCGTGCCAGCATGGCCAACAGCGTCGACTTGCCGACGCCCGACCCGGCGAACAGGCCCAGGCGCTGCCCCGCCCGGCAGGTGGCGAACAGGTTGAGCGCGGTGACGCCAAGGTCCAGCCGCTCGCCGAGGCGCGCCCGGGTCGTGGCGAGGGGCGGATTGGCGCGAACCGGGCGCGGCTGGTTGCCTTGGGGCAGAGCACCCAACCCGTCCATCGGGCGCCCGAGCGGATCGACGACGCGGCCCAGCCAGCCAGCGCAAGGGGATATAGTGGCCTTTGCGCTGTCCACTTGGGAGCCGAGCGCAATCCTTGCCGGGCTGCCCGGCCCGACCCCGTCCAGAGACTCATAGGCCATGACGCGTGCGTGGGTACCGCGAAAGCCCACCACCTCTGCCGTGACACCGCTGCCGATCCGCCGGTGCAGGGTCAGCCTGTCGCCGACACTGAGCAGCCCTCCGATCCCGGCAATATCGGCGGAGAGGCCGGAGACGGCAGTGACTCGACCCTGGGCTATGGCAGGCTTAACCGAGGTGGCAATTGCACCCGCAAGTTGCAATCGTTCAAAAAGTGATACGTGCCTCATATCGTCTCATGTATCCCTGAAATTAACCTCATTCCGCCATCAATCCGGCGAAAATCACCGTGAGCCAACGCTACTTCATCTTTTCTACACGCTAAAGATGAATAGTCTGTAGCCAAGCACACGCTTAGGTGGTAACTTTCTGGAAGTGAAAAGCTGGAGTGCAACCCATGCGTGTCCTTCTCGTCGAAGATGATATCACTGCCGCCCGTGGCATTACGTTGATGCTGAAGTCGAGCGGGTTGATCGTGGATACCACCGACACCGGGGAGGAGGCGCTCGAACTGGTGCGCCATTACGATTACGACATCGTGGTGCTCGACCTGATGCTCCCCGACATGGAGGGATACGAGGTCGTCCGGCGGATGCGCGTGGCCCGTGTGGAGACGCCGGTGTTGATCCTGTCGGGCCTGTCACGCCCGGCGGCAAAGGTCAAAGGCTTCGCCATGGGCGCCGACGACTTCATCTCCAAGCCGTTCGACAAGGCCGAGCTGGTCGCCCGCATGCAAGCCGTCGTGCGCCGCAGCAAGGGATACAGCCAGCCGACGCTGCGGGTGGGCAACCTTCAGCTCAATCTCGACAGCCGTGAAGTCCTGGTCGGCGACGCCCCGGTCCACCTCACGGGCAAGGAATATTCCATCCTCGAGCTGCTCGTGCTCCGCCGGGGCATGGTGCTGACCAAGGATGCCTTCCTGAACCACCTGTATGGCGGCATGGACGAGCCCGAGATGAAGATCATCGACGTGTTCATCTGCAAGCTGCGCAAGAAGCTGGCGATGGCGGGTGCCGGCAACCTGATCGGGACCGTATGGGGGCGCGGCTACATGATGCGGGATAGCGGTGCAGAGCCGGTATTGGCGCCGGTCGAGAGCCCGTTTACGCCGGCGATGCGCACCCTGACCGCCGCCTAGGCAATCGTGCGCTATCCCGTCAAGGCACCCAGCAAGGCCCCCCCGGCGAGCAGCCATAGCGGATGCCACCGTGTCAGAACCACGGCGGCGGCCGTGACGGCGGTGATCGCCGCGGTCAGGAGCCCTTGCGTCGTGGCAGCCGCCAGCAGCGCCGCACTGGCAGCGACGAGGCCGACAGTGACGGGCACCAGGCCGGCCTGGACCACGCGGCGCCACGAGCGCTCGCGGAACC
The DNA here is from genome assembly GCA_964247805.1 of uncultured Acetobacteraceae bacterium. Classification (GTDB taxonomy): domain Bacteria; phylum Pseudomonadota; class Alphaproteobacteria; order Acetobacterales; family Acetobacteraceae; genus LMUY01. The sequence continues at coordinate 9,782 of CAXTWC010000056.1, forward strand.
GGTGCCAGGCCCGCGCGGTCACGTAGGTCAGCAAGCTCGACGGCCCAATCAAGGCGCCGGTCGCCACCAAGGCACCAGACAACCCGGCGACGTGCCAGCCGACTAGCGTCGAGACCATCATGTTCGGCCCGGGAGCGGCTTGGGCCAAGGCGAACAGCGCGGCGAAGGTCGGGCGATCCATGTAGCCGTGCACGTCGACCACTTGCCGCTGCATCTCTGGCAGCACAGGGGCTATGCCACCGACGGCCAGAACGGAAAGCTGACCGAAGATCGAGGCAAGCGGGCCCAGTTCGCTCAAGCCGGGCACCTCAAGCTCGGCAACCTCAACCAGGCCCCCCTGCTCGACTAGGCCATTGCCGGGCCAACAGAATGCTCGCGGGCGCCAGGACGAGCATTGTCGGCAACAAAGGAAGCCGCAGGAGAGCGATTGCGACGAACGCCACCATAGCGACGGCGATGGCAAGCCGATTTCCCCGCAGCGGGGCCGCGATCTTGACCGCCATCGAGACGACAAGCCCCGATGCTGCGGCCGCCAGTCCGCCGAACGCATGGGCGACAGCAGGGATGTGGCCGTATCGGTCATACAAGCCGCCAAGCGCAATCACGATCACCATCGGGGCGGCGAGCAGCCCCGTCAGGCATGCGATACTGCCGGCGGCGCCCCGGAACCGGTCGCCGATCGCGACCGCCATGTTGACGATGTTCGGCCCTGGCAAGAACTGGCACAGCGCCAGCAAGTCGTTGAACTCGGCGGCATTCATCCAGCCGCGTTGTTCGACGACCATCCGGCGCGCCCAGGGAAGCACACCGCCGAATCCGACGATCCCAATCCCCAGGAAGCCGCCGAACAGGCCGATCAGCCCGGGCGCGACCGGCTGGGGTGCCGTGACGGTCGCCGCCTCAGGCATGCGCCTCTGCAATGCGCACGGCTTGTGCCTGCCGCTCGATCAGCAGAACCGCGACCAGACCCACGACGCCGGCCGCCGCCATCCAGGCGCCTGGGATGGCGCTGTCCCCCGACCACTTGATCAGGCCGGTGCAGATCGCCGGCGTCATTCCGCCGATCACGGTGGCTAGGCTGTAGGCGAGCGAGAAGCCGGAGGTGCGGACGCTCATCGGCATCACCTCCGTCAGGTAGACCACCATGGCGCCGTTGTAGCAGCCGTAGATGAAGCTGAGCCAAAGCTCGGCGATCAACAAATGGCCGAAGGAGGGACTGCCAACCAGCCAGGACATCACCGGGTAGGCAGTCAGGATGGCCAGCACCGTCGTGCCGATCAGCAGTGGACGGCGGCCGATGCGGTCCGACAGCGCGCCGCTTACCGGCAGCCAGAACAGGTTCGACAGCCCCACGCAGATCGTGACGATCAGCACCGCCAGGTCGTCGAGCTTCAGGACCGACTTGCCGAAGGTCGGCGTGTAGGCGGTGATCAGGTAGAACGACACGGTGGTCATCACCACCATCGCCATGCCCAGCAAAACCACACGCCAATTCGTGAGCATCGACTGCAGGATCTGCCGTGCATTCAGGTGCTCGGTGCGCTGCAGGAAGGCCTGGGTCTCCTCGAGCGAACGGCGGATCAGGAACAGGAAGGGGATGATCGCGCACCCGATCAGCAGGGGGATGCGCCACCCCCAAGCCTGCATGGTGGCAGACCCGAGTGTCTGGTTGAGGATCACGCCGAGCAAGGCCGCAAAGATGACCGCCACTTGCTGGCTGCCCGACTGCCACGAAACGTAGAAGCCTTTGTGACCGGGCGTCGCGATCTCGGACAGATAGACCGACACTCCGCCCAGTTCGACGCCGGCCGAGAAGCCTTGGATGAGCCGGCTGATCACGACGAGGAGGGGAGCGACCAGGCCGATGCTGGCATAGCCCGGCAGCACCGCGATCGCGATCGTGCCCACCGCCATCATCGCCAAGGTCAGGATCAGGCCCTTCCGGCGGCCGTGGGTGTCGATGTACGCGCCGAGCACCAAGGCCCCGAGTGGGCGCATCAGGAACCCGGCCCCGAACGTCATCAGGGACAGCATCAAGGAGACGAAATCGCCGTTGGCCGATCCGTCCTGCGGGAAAAAGGTGCGGCCAATTGCGGCGGCGAAGTAGCCGAAGACGAAGAAGTCGTATTGCTCGAGGAAATTGCCGCTCGCGACCCGGATCACCCCCATCAGCTTGGATTGCGGCGCCGCGGCCATGCATCGTCCCCCTATGATGCGGCGGAGCATAGCGAGGTGTCCGGCATCCGCCAGAGCACCGCACCAAGTTTGGGTCAGGGGCTACGTGCTGCTAGCCTAAGCGTAACGAACAAAGGGGAACGGCCATGGCCGATATCGACACATTCCTGGCCGCCCGGGACCTGTTGCTGGCGAAGCGGACCGATGTCGAAGCGGCCAGCCGGGACTTCCAATGGCCCAAGCTGGAGCATTTCAACTTTGCCCTCGACCATTTCGACCGTCTTGCCACCGGGAACGAAGCGGCCGCACTCCGCTTCATCGGCCCCGGCGACCACGACAGCACCGTAAGCTTCGCCGCCCTCTCGGCGCGGTCCAACCAAGTGGCCAACCACCTCCGGCACCTCGGCGTGAAGCGTGGCGACCGGGTCCTGCTGCTGCTCGGCAACGTCCCCGCCCTGTGGGAGGCGATGCTCGGCTGCTGCAAGCTGGGCGCGGTGGTGGTGCCGGCCACGACCATGCTGACCGAGGACGATCTGCGCGACCGGTTCGACCGAGGCCGCATCCGGCACGCCATCGTGGCCGGCGAGCACGCGGCGCGGTTCGAACCCCTAGGCGATGGATTTAGCCGGATCGCGGTCGGCGGCGCCCCCGGCTGGCACCGCTTCGAGGACGGATACGACGCCTCGCCCGAGTTCGAGCCCGACGGAGAGACGCGCGCCACCGACCCGCTCCTGCTGTATTTTACGTCCGGCACCACGGCGAAACCAAAGCTGGTCCTGCATTCGCACCAAAGCTACCCGGTGGGCCATCTCTCGACGATGTACTGGATCGGCGTGCAACCCGGCGACGTGCATCTGAATATCTCGTCGCCGGGTTGGGCCAAGCACGCGTGGAGCAGCTTTTTCGCGCCTTGGATCGCCGGGGCAACCATCGTGATCTTGAACCAGTCGCGTTTCGATGCCGGTGAACTGCTGGCGGTGTTGGATCGGGCGAAGGTCACGACTTTCTGCGCTCCGCCGACGGTGTGGCGGATGCTGATCCAGGAAGACCTCGCAGGCAGCCGGGTCCACCTGCGCGAGGCGCTGGCCGCCGGGGAGCCGCTCAACCCCGAGGTGATCGACCAGGTCCGGCGCGCCTGGGGCCTGGTGATCCGCGACGGCTATGGCCAGACCGAGACCACGCTGCAGATCGCCAACACGCCGGGTCGGCTGGCGCAGGCCGGATCGATGGGGTGGCCGCTGCCCGGCTACGACATCGCCCTGCTCGACCCGGATGGCGAGGAGGCCGACGAGGGCGAGATCGCGATTTCGCTGCAGCCTCGCCCGCTGGCGCTGATGGACGGCTACCAGGCCGAGGACGGCACTCTGCGCGGCGTGGAAGGGCGCTGGTACCGCACCGGCGACACCGCATCGCGCAACGCCGATGGGTCGCTGACCTATATCGGCCGCTCGGACGACGTGTTCAAATCGAGCGGTTACCGCATCAGCCCGTTCGAGCTGGAAAGTGTGTTGATCGAGCATCCGGCGGTGGCAGAGGCCGCCATCGTTCCATCGCCCGACCCGACCCGGACGGCTTTGCCCAAGGCGTTCGTCGTCCTGGCACCCGGTTTCGAACCCGAGGCCGAGACGGCGGCCAGTATCTTCGCCCATCTCCGGGCCCGGCTGGCGCCCTATAAACGCGTGCGCCGGCTGGAATTCGCGGAATTGCCCAAGACCATCAGCGGCAAGATCCGCCGGGTCGAGTTGCGGAAGCTGGAGGCGGAACGCCGGGGTGGCGGTAGCCGGGGCGAGCACGAATTCGTGGAGGATGAACTTCGGTAGGATGGCTCGGCCCTGGGGCCGGGGAATGCATTTGCTGGTTCCCGGCCAATGGGCGTTCGCCACTTTCTCCAAATCGATAGTAACGCAGGCCATTCCTCCTTTTCTTTTGTGGGCTCCGAACGGCGTGTTGACGCGCTGACATCGGCTGATCAGCATCCAAGCATGCACACGCGCTATTGGACCCATTGGAACCAAGAACATCCCGCGCATGCCGGTGTCGTGATGTGTCGTTGTCGCTTCCACTCTGCCTGAGTCGGGATCGCCGTAGAGTATCGGCGGTGTCTTGAACCAGTTTGTTTCTGGCAGGAGTTGAGAATGCTACAATCTCACATTTCGATTACAGATGGCATGGTTGTAGGTCGCAGCTTCGTTGCTGAACGGGTCGCACTTGTCCGTGGCGGCTGGCGAGTGCCGTCATGAGCACACGTCGGCAGGTCTTGGCCGGGCTGGCCGTGACGGGAATGCTGGGCGAACGGGCTTGGGCCGACCCCGTTACCCTGCGCGCCGGCGACCAGAAAGGTGGCACGCAATCGGTCATGAAGGCGGCAGGCGTGCTGGACGGCCTGCCCTACCGGCTCGAGTGGAGCCAATTCGCCGCCGCGGCACCCTTGCTGGAAGCGTTGAACGCCGACGCGGTCGATCTGGCCTTTGCCGGCGACGCACCTACGACCTTTGCGTTGGCTGCAGGGCTTCGGGCGCACATCGTCTCGCCGATCCGGACGAGCGGCGCAGGAACCGCGGTCCTGGTGGGCCGGGATTCGCCGGTCCGGTCGGCGAGCGACCTGAAGGGCCGCACAGTCGCCGTCAACCGCGGTTCGATCGGGCATGCCCTGGTGCTGGCCGTGGCGGAAGCACAGGGCTGGGCCTTCACCGACATCAAGATCGCCAACCTGCTACCAGGGGAGGCAAAGACGGCGCTCAGCACAGGCGCGGTGGATGCTTGGTGTTCCTGGGGCGTGTACATCGCCCAAGCACGCTTGGTGGACCAGATGCGGGTGGTGGTGGATGGTGGCGGCGGCCTGCTGACCGGGCTGTCCTACCTGGTCGCCAGTGACGATGCGATTGCGCGCCGGCGGGACGCGCTGCTGGACTTCTCGCGCCGTCTGGCGGTCGCCCGGCGCTGGGCACAGTCCCACCCCGACGACTATGCCCGCGTGCTGGCGGGCGAAATCGGCGTCACGCAACCGGTCGCACGCCTGGTGTTCGACACCGAAGTTCCCGTGCCGATCCCGATCGACCAGCGCGTGATCGCCGACGAACAGAAAACTGCCGACCGTTATGTGGCCGCGGGCATCATCCACGCCCGGCTGGACGCGACCCGGGTGTTCGATGCCTCGTTCAACGGGGCGCTGGCGGGATGACCGGCCCGACGGCTCCGCGCCGCGCACGCTCCCTTCCATACCAGGAGACGCTCCCATGACTGTCGAATTCATCGGTTACGTCGGCCACTTCAACTCGTCCGAGACCATGCGTCGCACCGGGTTGGCGCTCGACCCCGGCTATGTGGAGGCCGTTGCCAAGGCGCATGAGCATGTCGGCTTCGATCGCGTGCTGGTCGCGTTCAATTCCACCTCCGCCGAGAGCATTCTGGTGGGCCAGCACATCGCGTCTGTGACGGAAAGGCTGGGCCTGATGATCGCGCATCGCCCCGGTTTCACGGCGCCGACACTTGCCGCCCGGCAACTCGCGACACTGGACCATCTCTCCCGAGGCCGTGCGGCCGTGCACATCATCACCGGCGGCAACGACGTCGAGCTGGCGCAGGACGGCGATCACCTGACCAAGGACGAGCGGTATGCGCGCACCAGCGAGTACCTCGATGTCCTGAGGCAGGAATGGACGGCCGACGCGCCATTCGACTACGCCGGGAAGTATTACCAGGTGGAGCGTGGCTTCGGCGACCTGAAGCCTTACACGCCCGCAGGCATCCCGGTGTATTTCGGCGGCGCGTCGGAAGCCGCAATCCCGGTGGCCGGCAAGCACGCCGATGTCTACGCGCTGTGGGGGGAAACCTACGATCAGGTGCGGAGCTTGATCGCTCGCATCCGCGCCGCCGCTGCGCCATACGGCCGCCAGCCGCGTTTCAGCCTGTCGCTGCGCCCGGTGCTGGCGGACACGGAAGCCCAAGCGTGGGCCAAAGCCGACGCCATCCTGGACCAGGCGAAGGCGCTCAAGGCCAGCGGTGGCAACGGCCGTTCGCCCAACAATGCGCGCCAGGCCAACCAGGATCCGGCCAACGAGGGATCCCGTCGCCTGCTCGCGGCGGCGGCGCAAGGGTCGCGGCTGGACAAGCGGCTATGGACCGGGATCGCGGCTCTGACCGGGGCGCAAGGCAACTCCACTGGCCTGGTCGGCACCCCGGACCAGGTGGCGGAGGCCATGCTGGACTACTACGACCTGGGCATCACCACCTTCCTGATCCGCGGTTTCGATCCGCTGATCGACGCGATCCAATACGGGCGGGAACTGCTGCCCCGGGTTCGCGCCCTGGTCGCTGGGCGCGCCACGATGGCAGCTGCCGCCGAGTGACCTAGTCGAGCGGCCGGTTGGGGTGGGGTGCCAAAGCGCACTTCACCCTACGACGCAGGAGCGGTTTTGATGGTGTAGTCTTGGGTCTGCAAACCCCCGGGCATGGGCAAGGTAGGAGGGTCTCGCCTTCTTTCATAATCGACGCGGGTGCCCTATGACGCAGGCGGTCACGCCGAAACCCTCGGCGACTCAGGACGCGAGTTCGTTCCGGATCTGGTAGGCAAAAGGGTCGCGCTGGCCACCTCTGGCGGCATCGGTTGGTGCCTTCTGAGCCTGGTTGGCAACACTCACGGCCCCGTTTCAAACGAGCGGGCAAGGAGACCTAGATGCAGCGACGCGCCTTCCTTGCGACCTCTCTCCTGGCCTCCCACTTGGCCGCGAGCCTGGCACGTCCGGCACAGGCAGCCGAGCTTGCGCTGCTCAATGTGTCGTACGATCCGACGCGCGAACTCTTTCGGGAGATGGACCGGACGTTCGCGGCCGTGTGGCGGGCGAAGGCCGGCCAGGAGATCGTGATCCGAACCTCCAACGGCGGGTCCGGCGCGCAGGCTCGCGCCGTGATCGACGGATTGGCGGCCGACGTGGTCACCCTGGCGTTGGCATATGACATCGATGCCTTGGCGGCCCGCGGCTTGCTTGCGAAGGACTGGGCGACACGCCTGCCGGACAACGCCGTCCCGGCTACCAGCACGATCGTGTTCCTGGTGCGCCGAGGCAACCCCAAGGGGCTGCGCGACTGGCCCGATCTGGTGAAACCCGGCGTGGAGGTCGTCACGCCGAACCCCAAGACGTCGGGCGGCGCGCGCTGGAACTACATGGCCGCCTGGGGCTGGGCCACCCGCCAGCCAGGCGGCAGTGACGCCACGGCCGAGGACTATTTGCGGCAATTGTTCCAGCACGTCCCAGTCCTCGATACCGGGGCGCGGGGCGCCACCAACAGCTTCGTCCAGCGCGGCCTGGGCGATGTGCTGCTCGCGTGGGAAAGCGAGGCCCTGTTGGCCCGCGACGAGCTCGGTCCGGACAAGTTCGATGTGGTGTATCCCCCCGTCAGCATCCTGGCGGAACCCCCCGTGGCCGTGGTGGACAGCGTGGTGGACAAAAAAGGCACGCGGGCCGTGGCGCAAGCCTATCTCGAGTACCTCTACACCGCGGATGGCCAGGAACTCGTCGCCAAGCACCACTACCGTCCGCGTGACCCCGCGGTGATGCAAAAGCATGCGGCAGCCTTCCCGGCGCTGAACACCTTCGACATCGCGAGCTTAGGTGGCTGGTCGGCGGTGCAGGCCAAGCAATTTGCCGACGGCGGCGTATTCGACCGCATCTACACGCCGGGCAAGTAACCCGACAGCGATCGGGGCAGCGTTGGTGGGAGTCGAGCCGTACCCGAGCCGGGGAGCAACACGCCGTTCGTCTGCCACGACCCGGCGTGCGTTGCCCGGTTTCGGCCTGAGCCTGGGCCTGACGCTCGCCTGGTTGTCGGCCATCGTCCTGCTGCCGCTCGCAGCCTTGGTGGTTCGGCCGTGGCAGGATGGCTTCGCGGCATTTGCCCACACCCTGACCGACCCGCGCACCGTGGCCTCCTTGCGGCTCAGCCTCAGCATGGCCGCTCTGGCGGCTGCCATCGACGTGCCGCTCGGCCTGCTGCTTGCCTGGACGGTGGTGCGAACCCGTTTCCCGGGCCGTCGCGTGCTGGATGCCTTGCTGGACCTACCATTTGCGTTGCCAACCTCCGTCGCGGGCATCACGCTGGCCACCCTGTATGGCCCGAATGGCTGGATCGGGGCGCCCCTGGCGTCGATCGGGATCAAGGTCGCTTTCACGCCGCTCGGCATTCTGCTGGCCTTGGTTTTCGTCGGTATCCCGTTCGTGGTGCGCACCGCCGAGCCCGTCCTGCGCGACCTCCCCCACGAGACGCAGGAGGCGGCCGCCACGCTGGGCGCGCGGCCCAGCCAGATCGCGTGGCGCGTGATCCTGCCGGCACTGCGGCCGGCGTTGCTGACCGGCTTCGCCCTTGCCTTCGCCCGCGCGATAGGCGAGTACGGCTCGATCATCTTCATCGCCGGCAATAGGCCGCTGCAGAGCGAGATCGCGCCGTTGCTGATTGTGATCCGGCTGCAGGAGTTCGACTATGCCGGGGCCGCCACGCTGGGCCTTGCGATGCTGGCGATCTCGCTCGTTTGCCTCGGTGGGGTGCTGCTGCTGCGACGGCGCATCGGCCGGGGGGTGGCGTGACCAGGGCGCAGGTCTGCCTGATCGGGGCAGCTATCGTGGTAACCATCCTGCTGTTTGGCCTGCCGTTGGCCGCAGTGTTCACAGAGGCGCTGCGCAACGGCCTTGCCGCCATCCCGAGCGCGTTGACCGATCCCGATGCCTCGGCTGCGGTGGCGTTGACGGTGGAGGTCGCTGCCATCAGCGTGACGGTGAATACCCTGTTCGGCCTGACCGCGGCCTGGTGTATCACCAAGCACGATTTCCGTGGCCGCGCGCTGCTGGTGACACTGATCGAACTCCCGCTCAGCGTGTCGCCGGTGATCTCTGGCCTGACGTGGGTCTTACTGCTGGGCAGCCATGGCTGGTTCGGTCCCGCGCTACAGGCGATGGGGATTCAGATCGTGTTCGCCACGCCGGGCATCGTCCTGGCGACGCTGTTCGTGACCTTCCCCTTCGTGGTGCGCCCGCTGCTGCCGCTTATGCAGGAACAAGGGCGCCAACAGGAGGAAGCGGCCACGTTGCTCGGGGCCGGGCTGTGGCAGACCTTCTGGCGGATCACGCTGCCTGACATCAAGTGGGCGCTGCTGTCCGGTGTGCTGCTGTGCAATGCCCGCGCCATGGGGGAGTTCGGCGCAGTGTCCGTCGTGTCCGGCCACATACCCGGCGTGACGGAAACGATGCCTTTGCAAGTTGAGGCCCTCTACAACGGCTACCAGGCCCCAGCCGCCTTCACGATGGCCGCGTTGCTCGCCTGCCTGGCCTTGGTGACGCTCGGCGCCAAAGCTGCGCTCGAGTGGTTCACCGGGCGTCGTAGCCGGGCCGCCGCGTGAGCATCGAGCTCGACGGCGTCACCAAGCGCCACGGCCGCGGCGCACCCGCGCTCGACGGGTTGACGCTGTCCGTCGCCACGGGGGAGCTCATTGCGCTGATCGGGCCGTCCGGCTCCGGCAAGACCACGGCGCTACGCGTGATCGCCGGGCTGGAGCCGTCCTACCAGGGGGAGGTCCGTGTCGATGGGCGGGCGTTGGCGGGCCTCCCCGCGCGCGAGCGGCAGATCGGGTTCGTGTTCCAGGGTTACGCCCTGTTCCGCCACATGACCGTCGCAAATAACGTCGCGTTCGGGTTGCGCGTCCGCCCCCGGCGGCAACGGCCGTCATCCGCCGCAATCCAAGCTCGGGTGGCCGAGTTGCTGAACGCCGTGCACCTCGGAGACTTCGGCGGGCGGTATCCGGATCAGCTTTCAGGCGGCCAGCGGCAGCGTGTCGCCCTGGCGCGGGCGCTTGCCACGGAACCTGCGCTCCTGTTGTTGGACGAGCCTTTCGGGGCATTGGACCCACCCGTCCGCAGCGAAATGCGCCGCACCCTCCGGGGTCTGCACGACAGGCTTGGGCTGACCACCATATTGGTCACCCACGACAGGGACGAGGCATTCGAATTGGCCGACCGGGTGGCCGTGCTCGGAGCGGGGCGGATCCAGCAGATCGGCACGCCCGACGAGTTGGACGCGGCACCTGCCAACCCGTTCGTGTTCGAGTTCCTCGGCGAGACCCAACGCATACCCGGCAGGGCGCAGCACGGCATGTTCGAGCCAGCCATCCCCGGGCTGCGCCCCTTGCCGACGGTGCTGCCGGACGGGCCGGCGATCGCCTTGATTCGGCCGAGCGAGATCGGCCTGTGTCCTGGCCAGACAAGTGCGAGCGTCGTCGCGGCTCGCCAGCAGATCGGCATCCAGTCCGTCACGGTCGACGTCTCCGGGACGTTGCTGCACGTGACGCTCCCGCGGGGCCACGCACTGATGAAGCCTGGCGATCATTGCGGGTTGGACCTGAGCCGGGCCCGACTGCTGATCGAACCGCCGGTTTGATTTAACGGGTGGCGGTTCGGGATCGGTGTTCACCCTCGTGCCGCTATTGGCGGGCCGGCATCGGACCGACTCGCTGCGAGGCTACGACATCGAGGCCTGGAGGCATCGAGGCCTAGGGGCTAGGTGGCGGAGGGGGTGGGATTCGAACCCACGGTACGCTTGCACGTACAACAGTTTTCGAGACTGCCCCGATCGGCCACTCCGGCACCCCTCCGCAGCAGGCACGCCGGCGCGTGTTACTTGCGCATCGCGTCCCGAGTCAATCGTGCCAACCAACGCATCACGGCTCGGACGAATGAGATGGAGCGGACGACGAGGTTCGAACTCGCGACATTCAGATTGGAAATCTGAAGCTCTACCAGCTGAGCTACGTCCGCGCCGGGACTGAAGTTAGCACGCGGGGGCTGGACTGCAAGCGACCGCGTCGCACTCAGAGCCGCTTCACGAACACCCAGTAGGTATCGTCGGCCACCGCCGCCTTCATGTGAACTTTCACCCGAGTCGGAGCCATCCGATAGTCGAACACGTAATCGAAGATGCTGTTGAGGTTGCCGTTCCTCACACCCTCATCGAACACGCCACGAAAGGCCGGCTTGTCGCAGCAAGGGGCGATTTCCTGGAAAAAATTGCGGCCGATCACACTCTCCTTGCTCCGGCCGGTAATCGCGCTCTCGGTCTCGTTGAAGGTCAGGACGGTGCCAGCCGCATCGAGCTGGATGGCGCCGAACGCCAGCGTGTCGATCTGTTCGCGCGATAAACTGGCCAAAACATTGTCCAAATCCGCTTGTCCGAACTCGACGCGCGTTGCCATAGCCATTGCTCTCTCCATCAGTCCCGCAGCGAGAATGACAGAGGCTGGTTAACGCCGGGATAACTCGGCGGTCTTATCCCGTACTTGACATCGCGGCCCGCCCGCTCTTGATACCGGCCTTGCGCCCTCGGGCCGTGCAGGGGTGTAGCTCAATTGGCTAGAGCGCCGGTCTCCAAAACCGGAGGTTGAGAGTTCGAGACCCTCCGCCCCTGCCAGCCGAGAGCGCGATCGGGGCCTCCCGCACTCTGTGATGGCCCTTGTTTGGTGGAGAGAAACGTGGCGATCGCTCCGGCTCAGTTCCTGCGCGAAGTCCGCGCCGAGGTTGCCAAGGTGACGTGGCCGTCCCGCAAGGAGACGTTGGTCACCACCGGCTTGGTTTTCGCTATGGCGGCTGCGGCCGCCGTGTTCTTTTTCGTCGTCGATCAGTTGGCGGGCCTTGGCGTGCGGACGCTGTTCGGTGCGTCCGGCTAATTCAGGTTGAGGTTAAGGTTGTGGCGAAGCGCTGGTATGTCGTGCATGTCTATTCGGGCTTCGAGAAGAAGATCGCCGAGCAGGTAAAGGAACAAGCCGCCCGCAAGGGGTTGGCCGACCTGGTCGACGACGTCCTGGTGCCGTCCGAGGACGTGGTTGAGCTGAAGCGCGGCCAGAAGGTGCAGGCGGAGCGCAAGTTCTTCCCCGGCTACGTGCTGGTGAAGATGGAGATGACCGACGACACCTGGCACCTGATCAAGGACACGCCCAAGGTCACCGGGTTCCTCGGCAGCAAGACCAAGCCGCAGGCGATCAGCGAGGCCGAAGCCGACCGCATCATCAAGCAATCCGCCGAGGGTGTGGAGCGTCCCCGCCCCGCCGTGCTGTTCGAGATCGGCGAGCAGGTGCGTGTGGCAGATGGTCCGTTCACCTCATTCAACGGCACCGTCGAGGAGATCGACGAGGAGAAGGGCCGCGTGAAGGTTTCCGTCTCCATCTTCGGCCGCTCGACCCCGGTCGACCTAGAATACGGCCAAGTCGAAAAAGTCTAACCAGGTGTCCAGAGGACAAGCGTCCTCTGGCGGGGCATGGGGCAGCGCCCCACTCTTCCTCTCATGTCCCTAGACTTCACCCGCGACGAGATCACCCGCTACTCCCGCAACATCCTGCTGGCCGAAGTCGGCGGCACCGGCCAAGCCGCCCTGCGCGCCGCAAGAGTGCTGGTGATCGGCGCCGGCGGCCTAGGTTGCCCCCTTGTGCTGTATCTCGCCGCCGCCGGTGTCGGCACGATCGGCGTGGTGGACGACGATGTGGTGGAGCTGTCCAACCTGCAGCGCCAGGTCGCCCACACCACCGCGCGGATCGGCGAGGCCAAGGTGAGCTCGTTGGCGGCCAGCGTGTCCGCCCTGAATGCCGAGACCAAGCTCGAGCTTCACCAGGCCCGGCTGACCGTCGCCAACGTCGCCGCATTGGTGGCCGGCTATGACCTGGTGTGCGACGGCAGCGACAATTTCCCCACCCGCTACCTGTTGAACGACGCCTGCGTGTTGGCCGGCAAGACGCTGATTTCGGCAGCAGTGCTGCGGTTCGACGGCCAGCTTGCTACCTTCAAGCCGGGCGGGCCGTGTTACCGCTGCCTGTATCCCGAAGCGCCTCCGCCGGGAACCGTGCCGAGTTGCGGCGAGGCGGGCGTGCTGGGGGCGGTCACCGGTGTGATGGGCACGCTCCAGGCTGCCGAAACCATCAAGGAGATCCTCGGTGTCGGCGAGGGACTGTCGGGCCGCATGCTGATCTGGGACGCCCTAGGCGCCCGCTTCCAGACCATCCGCCTACCCAAGGACCCGGCCTGTCCGGCTTGTGGCGAGCACCCCAGCATCCACGATCTCTCGGCCCATGCCTGACCGATTTGGCGTGCTGCTGCTTTCGGGCACGCATGACCGGGCGCACTACGCCTTCGTGCTGGCGACCGGAGCGGCGGCGCTGGGGCGCGACGTGACCCTGTTTGCCACCAACGCCGGGTGCCGGGCGCTGATGGCGGATTGGCGTGGCTTGGAGCAAGCCGAACGGGACCAAGTCGTGGTCGCGCGTGGGGTGGCCGGGCTGGACGTGCTGCGGGATGCCGCCGGCGAGCTCGGTATCCGGCTGATCGCGTGCGAGGCCGGTTTACGGGCGGAAGATCTCGACCCGGCGGCATTGCTGCCCGGCGTGATCGTGGCCGGCGTCGCGACGTTCCTGGAAGCCGTGAGCGGCGGTCAAATCGTGACGTGCTAGCCGTTGCGGCCCGCCCGGTTCATCGATTGCAACAGTTAAGGACGAGAATGCGCCAGTATAGAATAGGAACGCCCGGCGATCTGGACTCCATACGGGTCGAGCAGGCCGACATTCCCCGGCCAGGTCCGGGCCAGATCCTGGTGCGGATGCGGGCGTTCTCGCTGAACTACCGAGATCTGATGGTCGCCACCGGACGCTATGGGGGCAAGCCTGCCGCGGGCCGCGTTCCGCTCTCGGACGGGGCTGGCGAGGTCGTGGAGGCCGGGCCGCAGACCAGCCGCTTCAAGGCCGGTGACCGGGTGGCCTCGTGCTTTTTCCCAAGCTGGATTGGCGGCGAGATCCAGCCCGAGTACCGCCCGGGCGCATTGGGTGGGGATGTGGATGGTGTGCTGACCGAGTACCGCGTCGCCGAAGAGTCCGGCTTCGTGGCATTGCCGGACAGCCTGTCCTTCGCGGAGGGCGCGACGCTTCCCTGCGCCGCCGTGACGGCCTGGAACGCACTGTTCTGCCATGCTCCGCTGCAGCCTGGGCAGACCGTGCTGATTCTTGGCACCGGCGGCGTATCCGTCTTCGCGCTGCAATTCGCCCATGCGGCCGGGGTGCGCGTGATCGGCACTTCCTCCTCCGATGCCAAGCTGGAACATGCCAAGCAGCTCGGTCTGGCAGCCGGTGTGAACTACCGCACCCATCCCGACTGGGAGAAGCAGGTGCTGGAGTTGACCGGGGGCCGCGGCGTGGACCAGGTGATCGAGGTTGGCGGTGCCGGCACGCTGCCGAAATCCATCACCTCGGCCCGGTTGGGCGGACAGGTGAACCTGATCGGCGTGCTGACCGGCGGCCAGATCGACCCGCTCGCGATCCTGTGGCGCAGCGCGGTGGTGCGCGGCGTCTATGTCGGCTCGCGTGACATGTTCGGGGCTATGAACCGCGCGATCAGCCTGCACGGGATCCACCCCGTCATCGACCGCGAGTTCGGTTTCGAGGAAGTGGGTGCTGCGTTCAGGCACCTGCAGGGCGCCTCGCACTTTGGTAAGGTCGTGATCCAGGCGCCGTAGGCTTGTTGTTCCTCCCCTGCGTAGCGGGGGAGGTGGCGGCGAAGCCGACGGAGGGGGCACAGGGCACCCACCAGTGTGTCCCGCCCCCTCCACCATGCTTTGCATGCTTCCCCTCCCCCAGCGGGGGGAGGAACTTAAGTGGATAGTGTCAGCACAGGCTTGACCCGCCGCCGCGCCAATTGGCAGGGAGGGTCATGCTCCGTCTCGTAGTTACCCTAGCTCTCGCGCTCACCTCCATCGCGGCCCGAGCGGCGACCGAGCCGCATCATCCGGCAAAGCACGCAACGGAACCCGCGCATCACGACACCAGACAAACCCACAGCACGGCTAAACCGGTGGCTCCAGCGGCAACCCACGCCGCGCCGCATGCGGCGGCCAAGCCGGCACCGCCGCCCCCTGCCCCTGCGTCGTCCGTACCCGCCGGCCCCCCTGCCCCGGCCGAGCCGCCCAAAGGCAGCAACACCGGGCTCCCGCTACCCCGCTTTGCTTCGCTGAAGACGGACGAGGTCAACCTGCGCAGCGGCCCCGGGCTGCGCTACCCGATCGACTGGGTGTACAAACGCCGGGATCTACCGGTGCAGATCGAGCGCGAGTTCGAGGTGTGGCGGCTGATCTCCGACTCCGAGGGGGTGAAGGGCTGGGTGCACCAAGCCACCCTCACCGGCCGGCGCAGCTTCGTGGTCACGGGCGGCGAACAGGTGATGCGGGCCGGCGCCACCGAGACCGGGTCGCCGGTGGCGCGGCTGAAGCCCGGCGTGGTCGGCCGTCTACGAGCCTGCGACGCAAATGCGGCCTGGTGCCAGGTGCAGGTTGGCGATTATCGTGGGTGGCTGAAACGTGACGCGTTCTGGGGCAGCTACTCCGGGGAGGCCGTGCAATGACCGAAGCCAACCATCCAATCGAACCCGACACGCAACCGGCACGCGCCCACCACGACATGGGCGGGGTCCGCAAGTTCCTCTGCGAGCCGATCGACACCAGCGCCCACGCCCTGACCGACTTCGACCGGGAGGTGGACGCCATCCGCGGCCTGCTCGGCGCCAAGGGAGTAATGAGCGTCGACGAGTTGCGTCGGGGCATCGAGGCCATCCCGGAAGGCGAATACCACCAGCTCAGCTACTACCAGCGCTGGATCCGCGCGATCACCGACAACCTGCTGGTGCGTGGTGTCATCACCCCCGACGAACTGCGGGCGGCGCTGGGATGAGCGGCCAGCTAGCCCCCGGCACCCGCGTGCAGGTGCGCGACGACTGGCCCGAGGCACGCGGCCCGGTGCATATACGCACCCCCCACTACCTCCGCGGCCGGCAAGGCACCGTGGTGCGGCACTTGGGCGACTTCCCCAACCCGGAGGACCTTGCCTTCGCCCGCCCTGCCGCGCGATTGCCGCTGTATCACGTCGCGTTCAAACCTGACGAGCTGTGGCCTGACGGTGCACAAGCCGAGTTGTTGGTGGAGGTGTTCGAGCCATGGCTACTGCCGATCTGACCCTGCTGCGCGCCGAAAGCGACCGCCTCCTGGCCGCCGTCCGTGGCTTGCTGGAAGCCAAGGGCGTGCTGTCCCAGGCCGAGATCGCCGAGCGCATCCGATACACCGACGAGGCAAGCCCGGCCCAGGGCGCCCGCATGGTGGCGCGCGCCTGGACCGACCCGGCGTACCGCGCCCTGATGCTGGAAAACGGCACCCAGGCCGCCGAGCAACTCGGCATCCCGATGCGCGGCGCGCCTCCATTGGGCGTGCTGGCGAATGAGGCCGGTCTGCACCACCTCGTCGTGTGCACCCTGTGCAGTTGCTACCCGCGCGCCGTGCTCGGCTACCCGCCGTTTTGGTTCAAATCCGCCGGGTACCGCGCCCGCGCCGTGCGTGACCCGGCAGGCGTGCTGGCGGAGTGGCGCACGGAATTACCGCCCGGCACCGCGATCCGGGTGGTGGACAGCACGGCCGATTACCGCTGGATGGTTCTGCCGCTGCGTCCCGCGAATACCGAGGGCTGGCCGGAGGAACGGCTGGCGTCTTTGGTGAGCGAGGGCGACATGATCGGGGTCACTGTCCCGCAGGCCTAGGCAATTTCGCAACCCTTCCCCGAGCCAACACGTTGCTGCTTGGCACTGACACTACAGGGGTTGTTCCTATGAAGACCGTTCTCATGCTTACGGCGTTGGCTCTGGCGTCCGGAGCCGCGCTGCGTCCTGCCTATGCCGCCCATGCCGGCGCGCCGTATGCCAACGTCAACAAGACGAACGATGCCGGCAACGACACGGGCGATTCGATGGTCGACCAACTGAATGCCCAACAGCTGAACCAGGGCGCCACGCCTGCCCCGGCGCAGGCGATTTCGCCGGCTGGTGCGCCGAAGGGCAGCGGCCGGAGTGTCGGC
Organism: uncultured Acetobacteraceae bacterium; assembly: GCA_964247805.1. Taxonomy (GTDB): domain Bacteria; phylum Pseudomonadota; class Alphaproteobacteria; order Acetobacterales; family Acetobacteraceae; genus LMUY01. Next base: position 26,865 of record CAXTWC010000056.1, read on the forward strand.
GCGAAGTAACCAAGGAATACAAAAGTCGTTGCGGGGGCAACTCCGCAACGACCATCTGCGTTGCGCTCCTCGTCGTAACAGATTGAGGATGTGACAAATGAAGCTTTCTACACTGGCCGTAGCACTCGCAGCGACCTTCGCCTTCGCCGCCGCCGCTCCCTCGATGGCCTTGGCTGCCAATGCGAAGCACCCGCACAGCAACGTCAACCACTCCAACGATGCCGGTAACTCCACGGGCGATGCCGCAGTCGCCAAGCTGAACCAGCAGCAGCTGGACCAGATCCACTCCGGCAAGTAATCGCCGCCGCGCTGGGCGCCTGGGCTTGAAACCTCGGGCGTCTGGCGCTACTTAGCGCTCATCACCTACATTCTCCGTCTCTTTTGGAGGGTGGCCCTAACCGGCCGCCTTTTCGTGTTTTGGACAACGACAGCACTGAGCCATCACCGCTTCATGCCAGCCTCGAGGCCCGTATCGCGGCCGAGATCGAACTCGCGATGACCCACATGGGTTACGAGATCGTTCGCATCCAGGTACTCGGTCGCCAGTTGCCGACCGTTCAGGTCATGGCGGACCGGGCGGATGGCTCGCTGATTACCATCGAGGACTGCGAGCAGATCAACGACGTCGTCAGTGCGACGCTCGATGTGGCGGACATCATCAAGTCCGCCTGGACGCTGGAGATCAGCAGCGCGGGGATCGACCGTCCGCTGACCCGGATGAAGGACTGGAACAATTACGCCGGGCACCAGGCGAAGGCCGAGGTGAACATGCCCATCAAGGGCCGCAAGCGCTTCACCGGCATCGTTCTGGGCGCGGATGAGACAGTGGCGAGGATGCGACTGGACGACGGCACCGACGTGGCGCTACCGCTAAGCGACATGCGCCGGGCCAAGCTGGTGCTGACGGACGCGCTGATCGCAGCGACGGCCCGGCCCACGCCCCAAAGCGGTCCCGACGCGACCGACGTGAACTAAGGAAGAACGAGCCATGGATACCGCCGTTTCCCGCCCCGAGTTGCTGCTGGTCGCCGACGCTGTCGCGCGTGAGAAGTCGATCGACCGCGAGGAGGTGATCGAGGCGATGGAGCAGG
>CAXTWC010000057.1:0-27687 GCA_964247805.1 uncultured Acetobacteraceae bacterium
CGGTCGAGGACGCTTCGGTGATTTGGCCGGAGGACGACAGTCCCTACCAGCCAGTCGCGCGCCTGAGGGTCGAGGCGCAGGCTTCTTGGAGCGACGAAGGCGTCCAGGCAATCGACGAGGGAATGGCGTTTGGCCCGTGGCACGGTTTGGCCGCCCATCGACCACTCGGCGGCATCATGCGGTCGCGAAACACCACATACACTAGTTCTGCCGACTTCCGCAGCCAGCACAATGGCTGCCCTATGCACCAACCAAAAGCGGCCCAGCGCGCCTGAGTGGCTTAGCCAAGGAGTGACCGAGGGCTGGCTTGCTGGCGCCCTCGACATCGCCTCGTTCGTGCTCTAGCCCGCTGGATCCCATGGGGTGGAGCGGCAGTGCCGCGCGATAAACACGGAGGCGGTTCACCACAAAGTCCCAGTTCGAAGAACGTGCCCGGCGCGGAAAAGGTTGCGATCGCAGCGAACGACCCGGCGATTGGGGCGTTGGCACCTGTTGAACTCGGAAAGCAAATCGATGAGCAAAGGCACGACGTGGTACGTGGTCGCGGACGGCGGTAAGGCGCGTATTCTGACCCTGGATGACGGCAAGATGAAAACACTAGAGCACTTCGACAACTCCGGCCACGGCGACACCGACGCAGATGCGTCAGGGGGAACCAGCCAGTTGAAAGCTCCCAAATCCGACCCCCATGATCAAGCCAAAGGGCATTTCGCCAAGCAAATCGCGGCCAAGCTCAACGAGGCTGTCCGGACCGGCAAGATCGACGAGATCGCCCTCGCCGCTCCCGCCCATGTTCTGCACGACATTCGTGAGGCGCTCGACAAAGCGGCAATTGCCAAGCTCGGCAAGACGTTGAGCAAGGATTACGCCAACACGCCGGACGGCGAACTCGCCGCGCACTTCGCCTAGTCTGGGCCATCGAACGGCCTTCGCGGCCGTTCAATGCCTACGTCGCCTCCGCTAGCGCTCGTGGGAAGGGTTGCGGTTTGGGTTGTCCAGGAGGCAAGCCCGCTAACTATTCCTCGCCGGGTTTGCCATTAGCGTCGTCAGCCAGATCGCCCGCGCAGCGTCGCCCATGAGCACGCTCTTCAAAATCGGCCGGTCGTACCTGGTTCAAGCAGACACATTTCATTGGCGGCACGGGCATGAACCACGACGTGCGGCGCATGCGCCCCCGTTCGGCGGGTGCGCGGAGTTTAACGGGTTCGTGGTATGGCGTGCGCTGCCCATTGCCCTTCCGGCGCGGGCTTCCCGGGCGCAGTCAACGTGAGCGACGACGACAAGCTCGATCTGCGCCCGGCCTCGGCGCAGGAGATCGAAGAGAGCCTGTCTTTCGCCTTGCGGTTCTCCGGTCGCAAACGGGTCCACCACGCCGACGACGCCATGGCCCGCATCACGGCCGAGCGGCTGGTCCAGCATCTCGAACGATCGGGGTTCGTGTTGATGAAGCGGCCACCGGCCGCCCCGCCCCGCACCAGCCGTCATAGCCACCCCAACGCCACCGACTGAGGCGCGGCCGTGCCCGGCTACGTCGAACTGCAAGTCACCTCCAACTACTCGTTCCTACGCGGCGCCAGCCGCATCGAAGAATTCATGCTCCAGGCCAAGGCGTTCGGCTACGACGCCCTGGCCGTCACCGACCGCAACACCTTGGCCGGGATCGCCCGCGCTCATGCCCGCGCCGCCGAGGTCGGTATCCGGCATTCGGCCGTGCCGACGTCATCCACGTGGACAACGCCAAGCACTACAACTCCGTGGCGCTCAAGCGTGCTCTGGCGCAGCTGGGCATCCAGCACAGGACCATGCCGGTCCTCAAGGCCTGGTACCGGGCCATCGTCGAACGCGCCATCGGTACGCTGAGCCGCCAGGTCTTCCACGTGGTCCCGGGAACAACCCACTCCGGCATCTACGAACGCGACGGGGAGACGCCGCCGGAGAGCGTGGCCGAGACCACGCTCGCCCAGGCCGAACACAAGCTCTGGCACTGGCTGGTCGCGGAATATTCCCGTAGGCCGCACAAGGGCATCGAGGATACCCCGCTGGCAATGTGGAGACGCTGGTTTCAGCAGCCCGACAACGAGATGCGCCTACCATTGCCCGCCGCGAAGGTCGATGCCGCGCTGGCGCTGACCGTGGCCCGCAAGGTTCGCAAAGTCGGCCTGCAGTTCAAGAACCTGGTCTACAGCTCCGACCGCGTCGTCCGCCTGCTCATGCGTCCCAAGTCCGAGCTCCGCGAGGATGTCATCATCCGGGTCGACCGGAACGACCTCACTGCCATCGAGTTCCTGGACCCGACCGACAACTCCTGGCAGACGGCCTACCTGCGCCACGACCTAGTCGCCCGCGTGCGGGGGCGCAGCCTCGAAGAGTATGAAATCGCCCGAGCCATTCGCCGCAACCGACCTGACGAATCCGAGGCGGACCCGGACTGGACCGAGACCTACTCGGAACGCGAGGCGGCCCGCGAGAAGGCGGCTCAGGACCGCAGGCTGGGCACCCGCGTACGCGCCGCAGCCGAGCGCGAGCGCGTCTTCAAGGATGCCCGCCGTCTCACCGAACCCAAGGTCGTCCCGCTGCAGCAACCCGCCGAAGACCTGTCGTCGGCGCTCGACAGGCTGGATGCCGACCCGCTACTACCGGCCCAGGCTCTCGCCGAGGTCGACGAGGACGATTTCGACCCGGAGGCCTGGGCCGTAGACCAGGGCCTGGGCGGACCTGCCCGCAAGCCGGATGCGGAGACCTAGATGCGCGACATCGTTGACGATTCCGACGTGCCAGCCGATGCGCTGGGCCGCGTGTTCGCGCGCACGCGCTACTCCAAGCAGGCATTCGAGCATCTCGACGCCTTGCTCAGGATGCCCATGGACCGCAACCATGCTTGGGGAACAGCCTTCTTGGGCGAGGCACGTCTGGGAAAGACCACCCTCGTCGCCGAATACCTCAAGAGCTGCCTGGCGGGCGAGGACGGGCGCAGGCCCCTCAAGCATCTCTATGTCCGGCTTACGTCTGATGCGAAGCCTGCGACCATCGCCTATACGACATTGGACTGGATCCGCGATCCAAGCCCCGCATACGGCGGGCCCGCCCAGCGGTCGAGCCGGGTGTGGAACGCCATCGAGCGCAACCGCTACGACATCATCATCTACGACGAAGCCCACTACCTCGTCGCCTCCGACACGCTGACGGTCGAGGAGAAAGGTGTCTCCTGGTTCAACGAGCTCCTGAACCAGCGCCGCTGCCCGCTGGTGCTCATCGGCTACGAGCGGCTTGGCCACGCCATCAGACGCAACCCGTCGCTCGAGGGCCGCATCCGGCCGTTCCCGGCCTGCAAGCCCCTGGACTACGCCGACTCCGACGACCTCAACGAGGCGGCCTACGTGCTCTCACGCCTTGAACGCCACCTGGATTTCCCGACCCCGTCCGGACTGGCACGCAGGCAGGTCGCCGAGCGCATCTGCTACCTGTGCGGGCAGGCTCGGCGTTTTTGCGCGTTTCCTCACCGACGCCCGGGAGACGGCGCGCGAAAACGGACATTCCTGCCTGACACCGGACGACCTCCTTGCCACGGCAGCCCGCATGGTCTCCGGCGGCAGCGCCATCCGTTTCAATCCGTTCGGCGTCGAGGATCTCGCCGCAGCCCTCAAGGCAGACGGCAAGCCAGCGGACAAGCGGCGGTGATGCCAGCGTTATACAACATCCCCGAGGCGCTCGATCCGTTGGAGGACGAGAGCATGACAGGCCTCGCGATGCGCTATGCTGAGCCCTATCGCTTCATGACCCCGGAGCGTCTCTTCGACCGCCTCGGTCTCAAGCGCCAGGCCCTGCCGACCTTGACCGCCTTCGACCCCAGCTCACCCGAGGCCGCCGCCGTGGCGGCGCTGCTCAACCTGACGCCGGACCAAGCTGCCCTCATGTGCAACTGGCATCCCGGACCGAAGTCGGTGTCCGTCGGCGGGCGAAGGTTGTTCACGGACGTCACTGACATCCACACACGGCAGTGCTGCCCGCTCTGCCTCGCCCAATCCCCTCATCATCGCTCGTTCTGGCTGATCGCAGCCGTCCCGGTCTGTCACGTGCACGGGACTCTCCTGACGCGAATCTGTCCACGATGCGAGTCGGTCCTTGCCTGGCGAGGCGCTGGCCCGCATCGCTGCGCCAATCCGGACTGCTGCTTCGACCTGGCGGAAGCCGAGCCCGTGGTGGTCCCGGAAGCCTCGCGCCTGGCTGCGGCAGGCATGCACGACTTGTATGACGGGCAGCCGCATCCGAGCGGACTGGATCTGGACGGCGCCTTGCTGGCAAGCCTCGCCATCGGAAGGCTGCTGCTAGGCTTCCGGTCGGCTGGCCGCAGCCGCCTTTCGGCGTTCGTCCGCAAGCAGCGGGGGGAGCTTGCTGGTGTGCTCGCGGCTGGCTGGGCTGCCCTGGACCCATGGCCCGCGGCCTACCATGCCTTCCTGGAGGGTAGGCTAGAGCGCGCAGGACTGAGGAGGTGCTCCCGGGACTCGAGGCCGCCTTCGGGGAGTTCCACAGGATGCTCAAGCACCGCCGCGGATGGCAGCGCCCTCTCGGGGACGAACTCAGCAGGTTCGCGCTGGGGCGCACCGACGTCGCGGTCAAGACGGGCAGGCTGGTTGCCCTGGCGTCCAGGGAAGCTGTCACAAACGACCGGCTTAGCCTCGCCGAGGTCAGTCAGGCCCTGGGTGTCTCCTATAGCACGGCGGTGAGGATCGTCGCAGACCTGGGAGGCAAGCGGTCGACGGTCCGACGTTCAGGCAAGTTCCTGGTCGACGCAGCCGCGGTAGGCAGGCTTGCCCGGGCGCAGGGAGCGTCGGGGGACATGATCTCCTCCACGCGGGCCGCCAGTTCGCTGGGTGTCACTTCCGTGACCCTGTGGCGGCTCGTCGCTGACGGACACATCGCGGAGGTGCCCGTCGGCGAACGCGTGAGGGTCAACGAGTCGTTCCGTCGATCCGACGTGGCAGCCATCCTGGCCGCCTTCGAGCAGGCGGCGCGCGGCGTCCCGCAGGTGGACAGCCCTGGGCCGAACCACCGCCGGTCCCGTCGCGGTGGCGCTCGAGACGGGTTCGGCAGCCGGGCCATGGTCGCGGGCGTCCTGGGCGGCACGCTCGTCCCGGTGGCCGTCTGGACGGGCGGGCAAGGCATCGGCTGCTACCTGTTCGAGAAAGCAGGGCCGCCGGTTCCCTAAGCGTGTCCGCTCCCAGCGATGGCGCGCGCCGGGCGCGGCATGAATGAGATGGTAGAGTGACAAGTCCAACAGCGACGCCTCATCACGGCCGGTGCGTCCGCTGGTCCTGCGGACCACGAGCCGATGCCGCACGGCTCTCCGACGGAGGCTTGACCAGCATCGGGGCGGTTGCGGGTTCTCCTCCGAACACCTGGCCAAGCGAACGTCCGCCCGCTCGCATCGGGGGCGCCCAGGGCAAGCCCGAGGGTGCCGCATCCAGTCGGAGAGCGACGGTCGCGAAGCCTGTGACCATCGCCAACACGAACCCGATCGCGGGCCAAGCTCCCTGCCGCGGACCGCGACGTCCCGCCAGGTCGCCGACGCCCGCTCGGAGTCGCTTGCGCCCGATCCGGGCTGCCATCCACCACGCGAACAACACAAACGGCGCGACAGACGCCGCCTCGGCGGAGATGATCGCCAGGATTGCTGTGGGCGCCGACGGCGTGGCTGCCGGACCCAGGGTGTGGGTCAACAGCCAGAGCGGCGCCTGGTAAGTGTTGGCCAGTAACGAGCCGATCACGACCACGGGCGACAGCAGCAGCCAAGTACGCCGAACCGGCGAGCGGACGGCCCGACCGTAGGCGGTCCGCAGGCTCTCGTCGACCAGTTCGACGTGGCTCTCTGACACCGCACCTTGCCAGCGGTGCGCTGCCGCCGCCACCACCGCATCGGAACGGGAACCGTGGACGACGGCCGCCAGGACGTCGCGCGTCATCCGCGCCCCGCTGGCAAGGTTCAACGCCTCCACTGGACGCATCCGGGACGCAGTGTGGATGTCGTGGACCAGTTCCAACGTCAGACCGTCGACGAACGGTGGCATCAGGGGGATCGTGTGGGCCGGACCGAGCGCGTCGACGGCGATGCGCTCGGAGCCGCAAGTCATGTCGGCATGCACGTGGAGGATCTGGCAATGCAGCGTCAGCCGAGCCTCGCCCGCGGTCGCCGCCGCCTCCGCCCGCACCAGCGAACCGAGGGAAGTCGCAAGCGACGAGGACGGCGCGATGGTCTGGCACGAGCGCTTGAATCCGTCTGGGGCGTCGGCTGCGAAGGCCATGCTGCGGGTGACCCGCCCGGTCAGGAAGGTGCTGTAGGCACGGGTGACGACGCCGGTCTGCCCGCAGAGACCGCAGCCGACCTGGCCGGTCCCGCGGCAGTTGCTGCAGTTCACGTAGAACGTGCCGAGGCACATGTAGCAGTTGCCGTACCGTCCGCTTCCGCCACACCGTCCGCAGTTATGGATGCCTCCATCCACCGTAACGTGCCCGCTGCCTCCGCAGTTCGTGCACCTTTCCTTCCCGGTGAACCCGCATGCGTTGCACTGGACCTTCCCGTTCGTGCAGCCGATCACCGTGCAGTGCAGCTTGCCCTGACCGCTGCAATCACTGCAGGCGTCCGCCTCGTGAGCCGCGTGCGGCAAGGGGCCGATACGGTAGCCATCCTGCAAGACGCCATACTGCTCGACGGGAGACTGCCCAATAGCGTCGGCCACCTGCTTGACCGTCGCAGGATCCTGGCACGCCGGACCGCAGACCGCCGTCAGGTAGTCCTGCACGCTCTCGCCGCTGCAGTCGTGGGAACCCTGGACCGAGCGGCGACCGGCGAACGACTGGCTGACGCTGCCCCAGCTCAGGGCCACCGTCATGCGCAGATCGACGTCGCGGATCTTCGCGTCGCCAGCCACGAGCTTGACGTCTGCCTTCGTGGCGCCGTTGCCGTCAGCCAGCCCGGCGATGGTGGCGATGACGGCGGCGACCTCGGCGTCCGGTAAGGAGCGACCGATGGCGTCCTGCGCTTGCCTCGGACCGATGGCGGCCGAACTCATCGAGGATGGACCAGAGACAGCGGGGTTCGCCTCTACCGGAGCACGATGAAGACGTGCTGGCGCGTCGACGAGACTGCGCGGGTACCGTAGGGCGGCGTCGCAACCGCGTCCCATGTCGCACGGCCTCCGCCAAAGCGAACCGTCGATCCGGGAGCCGGACCATTGCCAGGAACTCCCGGGTACGTCTTTACGAAGCGGTAGGCGCCGGAGGCGGTCTGCCGGAACGCCGCGACGGCGAACTGCTCGGCGTTGCCCGTCGGGTCGTTCAGATAGGCGACGAGGACGACGGCGTCCGGCTGGCCCGAGCCACCGTCGGCGTCGCCGTAGAAGGTCTGGAAGCGTGGCGAGGAGTCGGCACGGCACTTCCGGTCGTGGCCATCGGGGTCGACGCACCCGAGCGTTCCGTCGCCCAAGAACCAGGCGCGAACAGCTGGGCTTGCAGGCCCTGTCAGACCATCGGCGGCTTGCGCACCCTGCGCCATGCCAACGAGCGACAGACAGATGGAGAATGCCAGAGCCGCCGGTCCCGGTCGAAAACCCAAGTCTGCGCTCCCGTTTCTGCACCAGTCGGGGGTAATGTAGAGTATACTCCGTGGGCGTTTACAAGCCGAAATCGTCGCTTATCCGACATGGCGGGCGACATACGACATGTTCTTGCGTCCAATTTGCGCGCTGCCCGCCGGACTGCGGGTATGAGCCAGGAGGAACTCGCACATCAGGCCGGACTGGATCGTACCTACGTTTCCTCGCTGGAGCGATCCGTGTACGCGGCAACCATCGACGTGGTGCAGCGCCTGGCCGACGTCCTGGGACTGGACGCTGCAGAATTGCTGAAGCGACGTAGCCAATGACCCGGTGGTGCAGTGCAACAACCCGGTCGAAGTAGCGTATGACTGCGCTTCTAGAGTGTCGGGTATACTGTGGCTTGCAAACGGGTGACGCCTGTCGGAAGTTGAAACGATGGCGAAGACGTCGGTCAAAGGCAAGGCTGCAGGATCCTACCGCAGCGTTGGGACGACTTATGACGGTGTGAAGGTCATCAAGCCCAAGACCAAGCCGACCCATTTCACTGCCGCCCAGGTCAAGTCCGCGGTCGCCAAGGCCATGAAGGAGTTGGAGGCGGGCAAGAAGGCCGGGTCGGCCAAGAAGGGCAACATCTTCGTCGAGCCCCGTCCGCAGGGTGACTACGCGGTGAAGCGAAGCAACGCGAAGCGGGCCAGCGATGTGCTCCCCACCCAGACGGCGGCCGTCGCACGTGCGAAGGAGCTGCAGCCCCAGAAGGCTCCGCTGGTGAAGAGGGTCCGGAATACCAAGAAAGGCGCCTCTGGCAAGTGGCGCAAGGCGTGAACGACCTCGACGTCTTCGTGAACTGTCCCTTCGACAAGGACTACAGGCCAATCTTCGATGCCATCGTTTTCACGATCGTCCGGTCGGGCTACAGGGCCCGGTGCGCGATGGAGACCGACGACGCCGGAGAGAACCGCCTGTCGAAGATCTGCGCCATCATCGAGGACTGCAGGTTCGGCGTCCATGACATCTCCCGGACGGAGTCCGATGGCGAGCCTCCGCTCCCGCGGTTCAACATGCCCCTCGAGCTCGGACTGTTCCTTGGTGCAAGGCGTTTCGGCGGCAGGAACCAGAAGACCAAGATATGTATCGTTTTCGACCGGGACCGCTACCGCTACCAGCGCTACATCTCCGACATCGCAGGTCAGGACATTCACGCACACGGCGGCAGGCCCGCGAGCGTCATAGCTGAGCTGGCGACGTGGCTGCGGGACCAGCCCGGCGGGCTCCGCGTCGGGGGTGCGGACGCCTTCATAGAAGAATATGAGAGCTTCAAGCTGATCCTGCCCGCGATCTGCGCCGGTCAGCGTCTCCGCACGGATGAGCTGACCTTCTCCGACTTCGTCGAACTCGTTTCCCAGTACGTTGCCAGCCTTACAGCCAAACCGGAGCGCGAGCAGCCCCAGCTCGTCTCATCCGCATAGCGGCTCAGTCGGCGTCGTAGCGATCCATCCAAACAAGGTTAGCTACCACAACACGCTCGATTGGCTTCATTCGCGCTAACAGGCGAGGAGTTTTCCTAGATCTGGCTGGCTGACATTGGGCGGGCGCTCCTGCCGAGGGAGCGTCTACCTTAATGAACAGAGCGAGGCCCCAAATGGCGTGGGCCTTAGGCAAATTCAAGCGTAGGCGTCAAGGGTGCAGCGGCCCGTCTATGACGTCTGGTGGTTGGGCTCCGCCCAGGGCAGTCTGGCGCGAACCGGCGAATGTAGGCCACTATGGCAGCAGCAGACACTCGGAGGATTTCCTTGCGCCACTACGCCTGCGCGATCCTGAAACAGGATGGGAAGATCCTGCTCGGCAAGCGAGCAGCACACCGGAAGGCTTATCCTCGCTGTTGGGACGTCATCGGCGGCTGCGTCGAGGAAGGGGAGACGCTGGAGGAAGCCCTGCACCGGGAGTTGGGCGAGGAGATCGGCATCGTTCCCGTGTCTCATGAGGTCCTGGGCAGCCTGGTAGACAACGGGCCCCAGGAGCGCGGGGAAGCGACCTACCACATGTACCTGGTCCGAGCCTGGACCGGGGGCGAACCGGCGATGATGGACAACGAGCACACGAAACTCGCCTGGTTCACTATCGAGGAAGCCTGCGCCCTGCCCGACCTGGCGCTGGCCGAGTACGTGGACCTTTTCCGGCTGGCGGCGTGAGCGGAGAGTCAGCCATCGTCCGCAGCAGTGCTATGACCGGCGCACCTCGAAGTAGGTCTTGCCGCCCCGCTGGAATCCCACGCCCTCGTAGAAGCGCAGGGTAGCCTCCTTCTGCGACCCAGTCGCGAGCAGGACCTTGTAGCAGTTGGCGCTCCAGGCCTTGTCGAGCGCTGCGTGGAGGACGGCGCGGCCCAGCCCGGTCCGGCGATGGTCGGCGTGAGTCACGACGTTCTCGATCACGCCGTAGGGACGTCCCCCTCGTGACAGGTTGGGGATGATCGCGAGGGTGCAGGACGACACCACCCGCCCCGCGACGTCCGCGACGAACGGCGTGGTCAGGCCGGAGGACAGCACGGCTGACCAGGCTGGTGCAGCAGCCGCGAGATCGAGAACGGCATCATGGGGATGAAGCTGGCGGTAAAGGGCCAGAACCCCGGAGAGATCCTGGGGCCTGGCAGGGCGGATGTTGGGTTTAGCCATGCTGCGAAACGCTAATACAGCGGGCGAGCTGAGTCTGCTCCCTCCAAGCAGCGGTAGCCCGGGCTGGAGAGGCTACCGCCGCAACCGACCCCAACGTGGACTCCGAAGGCCAGGATAGGATACCTAGACTTCGGTGATACTGGTTCTGTTCAGATGATCGCAACTGCCCGGCTTATCCTGCGACCTTGGCGGGAGAGCGATTTGCCTCTGTTCGCCGCCCAAAACGCTGATCCTGTCGTCATGCGCTACCTGACAGGCGTCCTCACCAGAGAGGAGAGCGATGCCTATGTTGCGCGTGCCGAGAGGCACTTCGTGGAAGTCGGTTACTGTAAGTGGGCCGTTGAAGCGCCCGGCGTTTCCTCGTTCATCGGCGCGGTCGGGCTTACGCGGGTAAGGTTTGAGGCAGCTTTCACCCCAGCAGTTGAGGTTGCTTGGCGTCTCGGCCGACAGCATTGGGGGCAGGGCTACGCCGCGGAAGCCGCGCGCGCTGCTATCGCGGACGGCTTCTGCCGCATTGGACTTGGGGAGATCGTCGCGATGACAGCTCTCGGCAACACAGCATCCATGCGGGTTATGGAGCGGGCGGGCATGAGGCGCTCGGTGGAGTTCGACTACCCTGGCCTCCCCGAAGGTAGCCCTTTGCGTCGGCATGTCCTGTATCGCTTATCAAAGCAAGACCATCAGAGCACTCTTGCCTCCACGTAGATCCGGTATCCACCATACCCCCGTCATGGCTCGCCTTCTGCTTGATGACTGCTGACGACCTGGCACGCTCAAGCTTTCCGCAGCAGCCTGACTTCGGTGGCAGTCTTGTCGTGCACGAGTTGAAACCCAAGGCCGACGTAAAAGTCCGCAGCCTCCTATATCTGCGTCCTGAGCCGGACCAAGTGAAAGGCATCTTCGGCCTTGGTGAGTAACTGTCGCACTAGCGCGGAGCCCGCGCCGGTGTGGCGGGCCGACCTTCGGACATAGAGGTGCCGCAGCCTCCCTATGCCATCCTGATCTGCATACGGGTCGCGATTGAGGCCACCAACCGCCACCAGTTCGGCTGCCCGGAACGCACCGAGGAACACTTCAGCCCGTTGAAGAAATCTGTTCCTACCGGACTGCCACTCGAAGATGAGTCTGTCCACAAAGTGAAATCCTTCCACGGCGGCTTCGGCACGGAGGTCTTCGATGTCGGAGGGTAGATCGAGAAGGGGCACAATGCGCTAGGCCAGGTTCATGCGCCGACTATGCGCATCGGTTCGCTATCGTCGAGGCCAGTGTCCGGTTACCCGGCCATAACTCGCCGTCGAGTTTGGTCGGCGCGCTACTACGGACCCCAAACCGGTCAGTCGGCGAATACCACGTTTTCCGACACGATAGCGTGAACGTCATCAAGGGTGCGAACGATCTGGACGCACATGGCTCGGATCTCGTCGGTCGGTTGAACCAAGTCCGATACCATAACAGTCATCATGCCCGCGGCGTGGGCGGCGCGGACGCCGTTGAGAGAGTCCTCGACCGCCAGGCACGAGCCGGGCGGAACGCCGACCGCTCAGCGGCCCTTAGGAATACGTCGGGACAGGGTTTGCCGCGCGCCACGTCATCTCGCGTCACCAAGACTGGGATGTGATTGTGCAAGGTGGACCGGCGGAGGTGCCGCTCGGCTGACTCCCGCCGCGCGGAGGTGGCGATTGCGAGCTTCAAACCCCGCAGGGTCAAGGCGGCAAGCAGCTCAGCTGCACCTGGCTTGAGTGGGATAGCTTGCTCCAGCGAGATGCACGAGGGCATCGCCGAGGCGAGCGACAAAGGAAAACCCACGCTGCGACGGATCTTGGCGACGCATGAGGCGGTGCTGGACGGCGTGCGGAAGGCACAAGCGGCCGGGTAGGCTTCTCGCCTGCGCGAGAGTCTGATAGCCACGCTGTGAGCCCATGAGGCTGCTCTCAACTCCGTACCAGACCCTCGCATGCTAAGATGCCTCTGTTCCGGATGTTGAAACTGCTACTCTTTTCAGCATGAACGAAGATGTCATAATTCGACTTGGAGTTGCTGAAGATGCCAGCAAACTCGAAGACTTCCTTGCCTCAAATGGTGGGGAAAGACTACGGACGCTTGCTCGCCAATATATCGTTAGCTCATTCTCAGATGACTTCCGACGGCCTAGCTTCATTGTAGCTGTCAATGCCACGTATATTGTGGGTTGTGCAGCCTTTTCCGAGCAGATGTTTAGCATGCAAACATGGGGCATTCATTGGGTTCACGTCCATGTCTCTCACCGTCACCGCGGGCTTGGGCAGAAACTCGTCGAGTGCTGCATCGACAAGATCGCTGCTATCGGTGACGAGCCAAAATCGATCATTTTGGCTACTTATCCGAACGGAGCAGCCCTCTATGAACGATCCGGTTTCGAGAAAGCTGCACAGAACTGTCAGGGTGGTTGGTTCATGGTGAAGAACTTGAGGCCACGCGGCAGAACCTAGAACCGCTTTCCACCATCGTCGCTATTTCGCACGGCGACTGCTACCAACCCCAAAGCGGCCATTAGGTTTACAAAATGGTTTGAATATCGCTTACGGTGGGGAAATAGAACCCGTGAGGGCATGACAATCCATGTCTGCCGACTGAGGTAAGAAATGACTGTCGATCCGATTGACGATGGAGATGCCAAAAGCCGAGAGGAACTGAGGAAATATCGTATCAGTTTTCGTCGCGGCTCGAAGGCGGAGTCTTTCTATCTAAGTGGTTGGATACCGAGACCCTCACACACCTCAACACCGTGGGACGGATTTGTCGCCGTGCTTGGAGCGATTATGCTCGTTGGCATCGTAGCGGGAGTCGTAGCCGCTCACTTTTGGAAATAGGCAGGCTCTCGCAAACGAGCACCGTGACACATTGTCGAAGATCGCGGTAGGGACGCGAGTTTCCCCGCGCCACCCGCACAGATCCGGACGTGCCCAATTTAGGCATCCGGCTCCTACCTCGAGTGTTTGGCGGCGAACCGCTGGTTTGGTCAGGGATGAAGGATCCTCGGTTTCGGGAGGTAGTCATTGGCAAGCTTCGTCATGCGATCCCACAGCGTGCCATCCTTCTGGCTTCGTTGTCGGAGTGCCCGACGCTGCTGGCCGACGCCGGTCATAACCTCGGCGACGTCCTCGGGTTGGCGGCCGCCTGGGGCGCTTCGATCCTGAGCAAGCGGCGGCCGTCCGGCAAGTACACCTATGGACTGCGCCGGTTGTCCATCCTGGCCGCGCTCGGCAACGCTATCGTGCTGTTGGTCGTGACCGGCGGCATCGCCTGGGAGGGGATCCGGCGCTTGCTGGATCCGGAACCCACGGCGGGCGTCACCATCATGGTGGTGGCGACCGTCGGCATCTTCGTGAACGGCATCACCGCGTGGCTGTTCATGAGCGGACGCAAGGGCGACATGAACGTGCGAGGCGCCTTCCTGCACATGGCGCCCGACGCATTGGTGGCGTTCGGCGTCGTGATCGCGGGCGGACTGATCCTGTGGACCGGATGGCATTGGCTCGACCCGGCGATCAGCTTGGTCATCAGCGCCGTCATCGTCTGGGGAACGTGGTCGTTGCTGCGCGGATCGCTGGACCTGTCTCTCGATGCCGTCCCCGAAGGCATAGACAAGAACAAGGTCGAGAGCGCCTTGCGCGGCCTGCCCGGCGTGGTCGAGGTGCACGACCTGCACATCTGGGGCTTGAGCACCACGGAGACCGCGTTGACGGCGCATCTGGTCCGAGATGATGCGGCGGACGATGCGGGCTTGTTGGCGCATGCGTGCGAGGAGATGCACGAGCACTTCGAAATCGCGCACGCCACCTTCCAGTTCGAAACACCGGCGATGGCGGCGACGTGCAAGCTGCATCCGGGCGAGGTCGTCTGAGAGCGCCGCCCGAGAACTTCACATGACAAGGCATTGCAGGCTCGGATGGCGGAAAGCGACAGAAGCTGGTCCCAGGACTCCGCGTCACCACCAAGGCTGGCGAGGATGGCACCCAGAGTGGTCGGGCATTTGGGGCCCATGCCTCGGCCAACAGCCACGGCATGTCGTCGGGCATGTCCACCTGCCGATGGATGAACAGCGTCCGGGCGCCTGGCAGGCGAACGTCCGATCCGAGCTCTTCCTGGGTGATGACGTCCAAGCGTTGCTCCGCCTCCTGGTAGGCGGCAGCGACGGCGCTGTGGCGCTCCTGCCGCTTTTCCGACACCGTGGTTCCGGCAGGCAGGAGCCGGATGGCCCGCGTGCGATGGTTTTCCACCGCGACGAGCTCTGCTTGCGTTCCACAATGGTTGGACCCGAGCGGCTACGTCATGCGTGGATTTACTAGGAAGTCAGGCCCGGGGCGCAGAATTATTCTGACGGGAGCGCATGCCTGTCTGTGGGTCGGCCCGCGGCCGCGCCATCAAACAGTCCACCATCGCTTTGACGTTTCCCATGCCGTGCACGGCTGATAGAGTTCTGCACTGCTCTCTCGGCAACCCCGATCAGACTGAACGTGGGCGGACACCCCGCCGGGACGATTGATGGCTGCGTCGCGAACAGTATCCGCACCGAGGAACATCCATTGAGCATCGACGAAGGGCCCAACGAAGAGGACGCATCATCCTCGGCTGACACCGCAGAGGATACGGCAGACGCCCCAGTTACCCCTTGGGAGCACGTCTCGCTAGCCGACCTAGACGATATCAGCTTTGAAAATCCGGTTGCTGGGTCGGATGCTGCTGACTGCCATGAACTGTCCGACCTATTTCACGGTGCGGCGTTGCTTGATGCCCAGGTCCAGGCGCAACCCGACAGCCCGGAGAAGCGGGTGCTCAGCCTGCTTTCCGCCGTCCTCAACATGTATTTCAAGCCCAAGGAACGAAGCGAGCCGTTTGGCCCCATGATGGCGTCCGCTGACGGCAGGCGGAGCCCTGTGCCTGCCGACTTCATCCCCCAGCTCGACATCCTCGCCGTGATGGCTGAGCGGGCGACCAACTCCGGCCTCAAAGCACGGTTATGCGATGTGTGCTGGCTACTGGACAGAAAACGCTGGCAACTTGGGGTAGGTGCCGTTTCTGCCTACGTCGCCGTTGTCCGGGCGGTGGACCAGGGCACTCTCAGATACCGCTTCGAGCAATCCAGCAACGTGCTGGTGCATGACACCTGCGAATACCTGCGTAGGGCGCTCTACATCGGTTCTGCCATCGGCATCGGCAGGCCCGAAGTCAAAGCAGCACGAGAGCTGGTAACAGATTTGAAGTCCCGCGCCGCGCAGGAGAATGAGCTCGTGTGCCTGCTCTGGCTTTCCGAACTGGACCTGGAGTTCGGCATCACCAAGGACACCGCCGAGCTGGGACGCGCGATGGAAACGGCCATCATGTCACAGCCAGCGCCGGAGGATTCTCATCTCGTCGTCGACCTCTGGAATTTTGCGGCAAGTGCCTATTTTCGGGCGAAACGGGACGACGACGCATATAGATGCCGGGCGGAAGCTGCCGAGAGCCTGGTCAGGCAGGCAGATGCCGCGACACACTCGGCCATGTTGGCGGCGATGTTGCTCAGCTCCGCGATTACTCAGTTGGGCAGTTCGCCCACCAGCAGGTCGCGCCGGACGGAACTCCGCCACCGGCTCGTGGATATCCAGGCCGGGGTGGTGGAAGAAATGTCCACGTTGTCGCACCCCATCGAACTAAAGGAACTCGTCGAGGCTACCCAGCAGAGATTGGAGAAGGTGGGCCTGCTGGAGAAGCTGTTGCTGTTTGCCTGCCTCGCGAGTTCGCCAGACCCGGCCGACTTGGTGGCCCAGGCCCGCGAGACCATCAAGACCCATCCGTTCGCAAGCCTCTTCGGCGCAACCCATTTGGACCGTGCGGGCAAGGTCATACACCGTACACAGGCCAGAGGAGGCTTCGGCAGTGCCGACGAAGGCCCTGTCCTTGCGCAGATCGCACAGGCCGAATCATTACGGCGTCAGCTCTTGGTGTCGGGCGAAATCGAGGTGGCTCGCCAGCTGATAGTCCGAGCCCACTACATCCACCAGGATGCCCTGTACTGGCTGCTGGAACACAGTCCGGCAGTCCCTCCGGACTTGCTGTGGACATTCTCCTCCGGCTTCACCCGCTTCTTCCAGGGAGACTTCACCGGAGCCACATACACCCTTACCCCTCTGCTGGAGGCGCTGCTGCGCCACGTGCTCACGTCGAGCGGTCACGACGTGACGACATTCGACGACGCGACCCAAACTCAGGAGGACCGCGCCATAACAGCGCTCTATGGCCAGATGCGGCCTGAACTGGAAGCGGTGTTCGGCCCGGCGCTGATCAGCGACATCGAGAACGTATTCCTGAAGAAGCCAGGACCGCATCTCCGGCACGCCGTGGCTCATGGACTGCTGCACGACAGCTCGCCATACGGAAGCGATGCCGTGTATGGCTGCTGGTTGATTTTCAAGATTTGCCTGCTGCCGCTCGTAAGATACCGGAACAATCTTGAGGTGCCGCCTACATGGCTGGACAGTCCCGGCTGACCTGGTACTCAGCGTTCGCCGTCCAGCTCTGCGACTACAGTTCTCGTGGTGCGATCTGGCTCGACATCCAGCCAGCCCAACACTGTCCGCAGTGCCCTTGGAACAGAAAGAACCCTGCACCCTGGCATCAGCAGCAAGGTGCCGTCATCTACCTCCTTCATCATGCTCACCGCACCGGCCGCCACCGCGTTCAGCTGGCCCTCTTGATCACGGAGCACCAGGAACCGACCAACCCTCTGACCCTCGCAATCCCTCGTCCTCGATTAGATACTGAACGGCCACATCAGCGTCGCTCATTGCAGCACCGGCGCATGGTTGCGCGCTGCGATGACGCCCTCAAGCAGCCGGACCAGACGACGAAGTGACCCGCCAGCCCAGGCCTGTGTCACTGCCTTCAACTCGACCCCGTCCAGCGGTGCTGCTCACCGCGGGTCCAGCCCACGGGCCACGCAGACGTGAGGGACTCGGCACCGATCCAGAAGCGGCACCGGAATGCCGTCCAGCGAATTCGCCGTCGCCATCCAGACGACGTGCGACAAATCAACGGGAGCCTGCAGGTAAGGGTCGGTCCACTCCACGGCGGAGACAGGCTCCAGTGTGGCGAGCAGGACATCGTAAACCCTCCCGTTCTGTTTGCTGGAGCCAGCTTTCTCGGGTTCGTCGAGGATGATGCCGGGCGACGCGACCGGTGCTTTTCCAGCAGCGTCACAGGCAACGAAGGCTCACCGGTGGCTCACCGACGGCCATTCCCGCCCAGGGAACTGTCGGTCAACCCACCACAGGGATCAGGATGCTCGGGATGCCCAGCGCGTGCAGCAACTCGCCCGCCATACGCGTCTTCCTGAACCCAGGCGGGCCAACCAGCACCAAAGCGGCAGCCGCACACGGTCCCGCCCGACAAGCTCGCCGAGGATGGCGTCGATGGCAGAGACGGCGTGAGGGTAGCCTTGGCGTCGGCCAGCCTATCCGAAGCGTTTGGACCGACAACGGCCTTAAGCGTGACCCGGGCCGAAGCCCGCCTGAAGGCGATGCGCATCGTTGCCGTGACAGCGGACGATGCCGAGGCACACGTAGCGATTTTCGCCAAGAACAAGCTCACGACGCAGCCGCCAAGGATCTACCGACGGAACTGGGCGCGGTCACCGTCGAGTATGTCGGAGGCGCCGAGTTGGCGACGTCCTACCCACAAATTCCCGTTCCCATGTCGACCATGTCCGGCAGCTCCAGATTTTGGACACCGAGCGGAAGGTTTGCTTGCGGAAGTTCTGTGATGGTTGCGCCAATCCATGGCGCGGGCACGCTTGGTGCGCTGATACGCCTGCCAGACGGAAGGCTGTATGGGCTGAGTAGCAACCACGTCACTGGCGACTGCAACCACACCGAGGTCGGCATGTACATCATGTGCCCGGCTGGCATCGACGCAGCCGTCGACAACCTGCCTCCAACGGCGATCGGCAAGCACTCAAGACTTACTCCCATCAACACCGGTGACCCGGGTCAGATTCGAAAGCAGGAGCTGGACGCCGCAATCTTCGAGATCACTGACGAGAAAATTGTCACATCGTGGCAGGGTAACATGGAGTTCGACACACCGATGTCGGTCGTACCTCCGTCAGCGCACCTCAAGGTCAAGAAGGTGGGTAGGACGTCGGGGCTTACCTCAGGCAAGATTAACGGGGAAGTGCGCACCCCAATCGGGATTTCTTACAAATCGACGAAGAACAGCAGCTTTGCTCACTACACAGGTTTGTGGACCGTGTCGTCTCCCAGCGGAGAACCGTTCTCTGAGGGCGGTGACAGCGGCGCGTTGATTGTTACAGCAGACGGAAGGCGACATAGCGATGGTTGCCGCCACGTTCAGCAGTCTTGTTAACATGCCGTTCCATTTTCATGCCGACTGTCATGGTCGATGTGGGCGCTCGTCCTGTGGGTGGCGAGCCGGGCCTCCATGGATGTCTCCAGGAGATTTCAGCGGGACGGGGGCCACCGCGTGTTCTCCTCCGAGCGCCTGGTTGAGCGAACGTCCGCCCGCCAGCGCTGGTGGCGCCCAAGGCAGTCCCATCGCTGCCGCGTCCAACTTGAGGGCGACGGTTCCGAAACCGACGGCCATCGCGAGAAACACTCCCAAGGCTGGCCAGACCCCCTGACGCGGACCACGATGCGCCAAGTCGCCGGTTCCAGCACGGAGCTGCCGACGGCCAGTTCGGGCAGCCAACCACCACGCGAAGACGACGACGGGCAGCACCGACAACGCCTCGGCCGCAACTATCAACGAAATTGCCACGAGTGCCGACGGCGTGGCGGCCGTGCCCACGACGCGGTGCAACAACCACAACGGAGCCTGGTAGGCGTTGGCCAACACCGCACCAACCACGATGACGGGCGACAGCATCAGCCACGTCCGCCTGATCGGCGAGCGGATAGCCCGGCTATAAGCTGTCCGCAGACTGGCATCGATAAGCTCGACGTGTCCCGCTGACACCGCACCCTGCCAACGACGTGCCGCTGCCAACGCCACCGCATCGGATCGGGAGCCGTGAATGATGGCCGCGAGGACTTCCCGCGTCATCCGCGCCCGGCTCGCCAGGTTCAACGCCTCCACCGGACGCGCCTGGGATGCGATGTGGGGTCCGCAGGTCATGTCGGCGTGCACGTGCTGGACCTGGCAGTGCAGCGTCAGACGTGCCTCACCCGCGACCGCTGCCGATTCCACCCGCACCAGCGAACCCATCGACTTCGCCAGCGACGAGGGGGGCGTGACGGCCTGGCACGAGGACTTGAAACCCTCGGGGGTGTCGACGGCGAAGGCCATGCTGCGGGTGACCCGCCCGGTCAGGAAGGTGCTGTATGCGTGGGTAACGGCACCTGTCTGCCCACACGGCCCGCAACCCACCTGGCCGGTTCCACGGCAATGGTTGCAGGCTATCCGCAGCGTTCCAAGGCACATGTGGCAGTTGCCGTAACGGCCTGTACCGCCGCACTGCCTGCAGGTATGAACGCCGTCGCTCTGCACGAGCTGTCCATTGCCGTTGCAGTGCGCGCACAAGGCCTTGCCGGTGTATCCGCATGCGCTGCACTGGACCTGCCCATGGTTGCAGCCGGTAGCCGTGCAGTGCACTTCCCCGTGGCCGCTGCAAACGCTGCAGGTAATCACGTCGTGGGCGGCGTGCGGCAGGGGCCCAATGCAGTAGCCGTCCTGCAGACTCTCAAACTGCTCGACGGGAGACTGCGAGATGGCATTGGCCACTTGCTCGACCGTCACCGGATCCTGGCGCGCCGGGTCGCACACCGCCGCCAGGTAGTCCTGCACGCTCCCACCGCCGCAGTCGTGAGAACCGGGAACCACACGGCGACCGGCAAACGATTTGGTGGAGCTCCCCCAGCTCAGCGTCACCCTCATGTTCAGATCGACGTCGCGGGTCGTTGCGTCGCCAGCCACCAGCTTGACGTCCGCCTTCGTGGCACCGTTGCCATCAGCCAGTCCCGCGATGACGGCGACGATAGCAGCTACTTCGCCCTCCGGTAATGAGCGACCGATGGCGTCCTGCGCTTGCGTCGAATCGAGCGCGGCCGAACTCATCGAGAATGGACTGGAGACAGCGGGGTTCGCCTCTACCGGAGCGCGATGGAGACGTGCTGGTGCGCAGACGAGACTGCGCGGGCACCGTAGGGCGGCGTCGTAACCGCGTCCCATGTCGCACGGCCACCGCCGAAGCGAACCGTCGATCCGGGAGCCGGACCATGGCCAGGAACTCCCGGAAACATCTTTACGAAGCGGTACGTCCCAGGGGCGGTCTGCCGGAACGCCGCCACGGCAAACTGCTCGGCGTTGCCCGTTGGATCGTTCAGGTAGGTAACGAAGGCGACGGCATCGGGTTGGCCCGAACCGCCATCAGCGTCGCCGTAGAAGGTCTGGTAGTGCGGCGAGGAGTCGGCACGGCACGTCCGATCATGGCCATCGGGGTCGACGCACCCGAGCGTTCCGTCGCCCATGAACCAGGCGCGAACGGCTGGGCCTGCAGGACCTGTCAGACCATCGGCGGCTTGCGCACCCTGCGCCATGCCAACGAGCGACAGACAGATGGAGAATGCCAGAGCCGCCGGTCCCGGTCGAAAACCCAAGTCTGCGCTCCCGTTTCTGCACCAGTCGGGGGTAATGTAGAGTATACTCCGTGGGCGTTTACAAGCCGAAATCGTCGCTTATCCGACATGGCGGGCGACATACGACATGTTCTTGCGTCCAATTTGCGCGCTGCCCGCCGGACTGCGGGTATGAGCCAGGAGGAACTCGCACATCAGGCCGGACTGGATCGTACCTACGTTTCCTCGCTGGAGCGATCCGTGTACGCGGCAACCATCGACGTGGTGCAGCGCTTGGCCGACGTCCTAGGACTGGAAGCGGCGGAACTGCTGAAGCGACAGCGTCCGTGATCAAGGGTCAGCCATGAGCCATGGGATCGCTAGATACAATTCCGAGTGTCGTCTCTTCGCCGTCTTTGTCAACAAGGCGGGCTGCGAGTAAGCTCGAGAACTCCGGGCTTTGATATTGTTGCACTATTGGAGGCAGAAAGGCTCAATCCGCTTCGACTCAATAGACTACCACTTGCGTGCTGTCCCGGCAGATCACCCGTCAACATTCAAGGCGCAGTTCGTCGACGATTCTTGCGCTTTGCCAATCGGAATGGGTCACGGGGGCTGGTGCGAACGGTTCGTTAACGGGATGCCACCATCGTCAGTGCGGGGTATCCATGAGCGTGGGAACGGTGATGGAAGATATGATGCCCGGCCCGGGACTCGGATCGCAATGGGACGACTTGCGGCAGGCGTTGCAAGGCGGCGTCGTCAAGCGCTCCTCCGAGTTGATTGCTGCCGGAGTCTGTCCAGCGGTCATCGCAGACGCGTTCCGTCGGGGCCGCATCGCCAGAGCCGCTCCTGGTGCCTATCACCTGCCGCAATCCGGCAGCCACGACTGGGAGATGGCCTTGGCCGCCGCCTGCGCCCGAATGCCCAAGGCTGTCGCGTGCTTGGCCACCGCGGCGCGCCTGCATGGTCTACTGCCTGCACGGACGTCCTCTCCATATCTGTGGCTGGCCCTGCGCTCTTCCGAGCACGCAGGCAAGCCGGGCGGGGTGGCCTACCGCATCCTGCGATGGAGCTGGCCGGGTGCACGAGAGGTAGGCATCCAGCAGGTCATGCTGCGGGGCGTAGTCCTGAACGTCACCGATCCCGCCCGCACCGTCGTCGACCTCTTCCGGTATGCCCGCTTGTTGGACGATCCCGGCGCGGCCGTCAGTGCCGCACGCAAGCTGGCGAGCCGTCCCGGTCAGCTCGCCGCCGCCCTGGACACCGCAACGCGGGTGCGGCTGCCCGGCCCCGCGATGGACCGGTTGCAGACGGCGGCTCAGGCACTGGATAGGTGAGGCCCAGAGGCGATCCACCTTATCAAGACGTCTCAGGCAGCGCCGGTCGGTGGGCTTGCCCGTGTCTGGCCAGGGACCGTCTCCAATGCTGCGGGACGGCAGATGCCGACGCCACCCAAGGAGGACTTTGTCCGTTGATCCGTCTCCCGTGCCGAGACCTCGACTCCGGCGCAAATTCCTCCGTTGCGTTTTGCGTTGGAGCAGATGTGGGCGTGCTCTAGCCTGTGCCGGGCTCAAGTGATTGGAGGGCGGATTGCGCGCTTTGACGGCGGATCAAATAGCCAAACGCTATAAAGATGGTTACGGACGTGGCACGGGCGTGGACTATAAATCCTGGCTCGGCGCTCACGACGTGCATTCGAGGGGGCGGACGACCCGGATGACGGGCCGCAAGGTCCACCGTCAGCACGTGGTCTTGAGTGATCTCGAACGAAACACCCTGCTGGCGGTCCAGCGCCTGGACACGGTGGTCGACATCCGCGAGCAATTCCCACTGTGGCCGCTCGAGGAAACTCTGGAAATCGCCGAGACCCTGGGCGTGGCCCACCCGTGCCACCCTAAGGAACGCCTGCCGATCCTCATGACTTCCGACCTGCTGCTCACCCTCGACGACGATGATGGCGGCAGGGGTGGGATGGAGGCCATCGCCTGCAAACCGTCGGAGGAACTCGGGCGCACGCCCATCCTGCAAAAGCTCGAGATCGAGCGCGTCTACTGGGAGCGACGCACTGTCAAGTGGAGCATCGTGACGGAGCGCGATGTGCCGAACGACCTCGTTCTCAACCTTTTGTGGATCGACGAATGCCATGTGCTCCCGGAATCCGAGGTCGACCCGGGCAGCTTGCGGGACGTGCTATCGCGCCTGCCGGACTTCCTGGAACCCGGTGCGGCAGCGGCGCTTTCCAAGGCCTGCCGCGCCTGCGACGGCGAGCTGGGCCTCAAAGCAGGTTCCAGCATCAAGGTGTTCCGCTACGCGCTCTCCCGCAAGATCTGGCGGGTTCCTTTGGATGAAAGGTTGGAGGGGGCAAGGCCACTGCCGACAGCCGTGCTGGCCGCCTTGCTGAAGCGACGGCAACCGCGGAGCCGGTCCAAGCCACAGCGGGCGGCTTGAAATGACACGCGACGAGCCGTCGTCGACGTTCCTGCGCTACCTGCGACCCAACCTCGTAGCGGAGAGCCGGGATCACAATCCGGGCGATGAGGCCAGGCTGCGTGTGCTTATGATCGACCCGAGGGCGCGTCAGGCCGCCTTCGTCGACCTTCTTGCCCGCAACCCATTTCCCTTCTGGATGGAGATCGACGAAGTCCGCACCCGCATGGAGTCTGGAAGGCTGGTCGAGATCGACGACCCGCTCTTGCCGACCCTACGCGCCGACAACGCGCTCACTCCCGCCGAACTCGGCGAGAGGGACCTGCGTTGGCGCATCATCGAGCCCATCGTCAATCCGCCCTGGCGTTACGACCTCCACACAGAGGACCGCAAGCTGATGGTCGCGGAACGCGTGACGGACCTGAGGGAGAGCAAAGAAAAGCGGTATGCCCGCCTGCGCGGAGACAAAGTGGTGAGCTACCTGCGCCTGTTCTGGTGTTACGGGCAGGTAAAAAATGCGCTGGTCCCCAACTTGGCAGCGCGGGGAGGGCGGGGCAAGGCGAGGTTGGTGCTGCCGGATTCGCCCAAGAGGGGTCGGCCGCGGGACTTCGTGGAGCAGCATGGGATCCCCGGCGTGAACCTCACGCCCGAGCACGAAGCGGCCATCATGCAGGCCTACCGCCTGTTCAAGCCCCAGCGCCGGACCGACAAGCAGATCTGGAAGGCGGCATTGGAGATCTGCGGGGAGGAAGCAATCGTCGGGGGCGTGCTCAGGCGACTACCGCTGCCAGCGGCCGAGGCATTCACCCTGCGGCAATTTCGATACACCGTCGAAAAGCGCCTTGACGCCGTGCAGCGCTTCAAGCTTGAGAAAGGCGAGACCCTCTTCAATCAGGTCGCACGCCCTAAGCTCGGCAATACCATGGACATGGCTCCCGGCCCGGGCAGCGTCTATCAGATCGACGCGACCGTAGGCGACATTTATCTGCGGTCCGCTGCTAGCCACAAGGACATGGTCGGCAGACCAGTCATATATCTCGTCTTGGACATGTACAGCCGCATGATCGTGGGCTACTTCGTGGCCCTGCACGGTCCATCCTGGGAGACTGCCAGGGGAGCGCTGGCCAACGCGTTTTCAGACAAGGTCGAATACTACGCCTCCATCGGCAGACCGATGTCCCGCCATGAGGTACCGGCACGCGGTAAGTGCCGGGGCCTCATGGGCGACCGCGGATGGGACCACCTCTGCAAAGCGGCAGGAGATGCAGCGCATGAGCTGGGCTATAAGCTCAGTAACCTCCCGCCCTTCCGGTGCGACCTCAAGGGCCTCGTCGAGGGCAGCTTCGACGTGGCCAACGTGGAAATGATAGCCAAGGCGCCCGGAGCCTGGCGCAAGCGGGAGCCCGGCGAGACGCCGAACGTGATGGACGGCGCGTATACTCTTGCAGAATTCCGCAGTTACTTGGGTGTCCAGATCGTCAAGCATAACAACACGCACGAGATCCTGAATCCGCCGCCCGACTGGGATGCGTCACTCGGCCGTGCGCCCACCCCCGTCATGCTCTGGAACCATGGCTGTGCCATGAGCGGTGCCCCGGACAACGCGGACGACAACTGGATCAGGGCCAGGATGCTCTCCAGGGGAACGGCCCGCGAACACAGGGAAGGCCTTAAATTCCGGGGCCTCTACTTCAAACCCTCAGAACTCCGAGAGGATTTGAATGTCCGGCTCAGTAATACTACGGGGCGGCGCTGGCGCCCGGTCTCGATCCGCTGGCATGAGGGCACCAGCGACTGGATACTCGTGCCGGACGACGAGGATTTCCTGGTTTACGTCCGAAAGGACAGCAAGACCACATACAAGGGAATGACGTTCGATGAGATCGATTTCGAGCGCAAGTTGAGAAACCGCGACAGGCTCCAGCACGCCGATGCCCTAACCATGATAGGTGTCCGCCTGGATGCCGAGATCGAAAAGCTCAACTCCGAGGCCCGCGAGGCGGGCATGGACGAGGTCCGCAGGACCCGCCGTCCCAAGGTCAGCAAGATTGCCCGGAAGGCCGAAGTGCGCGAGGGACGCGTCGACGCGGCCGAAAACATGCTCGCCGTGTATCAATCCCGTGCCGCCTTGTCCTCTGCCGCGCCGGACGCAAAGGCGCAGGGCACGCCCGCTGCGGGGGAAGAAGGCGAGCAACCGGACGAGGGCGCCAAGGCGGGACAAATCCCGCGTCCGTCGACGGCGGCGCTGCCCGGCAAGTTGGCGCTGCTCAAGGCGCGACGTAACGCCGCTCCGGACGAGGGGGCATAGGAGAGCGGGAATGGTCAGGACGATCGCGGACATGCAGGGATCCCTGCACAGCTCGTCGCGTTGGCAGAAGGCTGTCTACGCCGATCAGGAGATCGCCGAGTACCGGAACAACCCATTCATCGAGGGGCTTCCGCCTATCGCCGACGACGAGGCGGCCCTGGACGGCATGCAAGTAGTCGTCAGGGCGTCGAACGCGGAACGTGGGCTGCCGTCCCACATGCGTCGGCACCTGATCGCTAGGATCCGCAACCTCCACCAGCCGTTCGAGCCGCACATCGAGTTATTTCACACCGTGAACGTCATGATCCGGCAGGGCTATGTGAAGCGTAACCCCCTGGATAAGCGCTACGTCCGCGAGATGACAGCCATCATCGGGGAGATCGAGCGCGCCGCCAAAGAGAAGCGGCCGCCCAAGGTCGCTATTGGCAGCTATACGGCGGCGTCTGGAAGCCTTTTAGGGTTAAGCGGCGTGGGCAAGACCCGGGCCATCGACAGGGTGCTCGACGCGCTCGGGCCCCAGGTGCTGGAGCACCCTGAGCTCTCCGGACCGCTGGGCATGACCATGCAGGTGGTTTACTTGAAGGTCACCTGCTCCGAGGGGTCGGTCAGGAGCCTGTGCTCAGACTGTATTTCCGCCCTGGATACGCTGCTGGGCACCGACTACGCGCGCCTCCACTGCACCCGCGCCGCCTCAGCCGACACGCTGCGCGCCGCCCTGGCCCGCCTGGCCTGGCTGCACGGACTCGGGCTAATTGTAGTCGACGAGGTCAACAACCTGCTCAATGCCAAGGGCGGCGCCGCCGCCAGCGTCAAGAATTACTTCAAGGTGCTTGCCGACATCGTGGGCGTGCCCGTCCTGGTAGTGGGGACCGAGGATGCCACCGCCGTCCTGGCCGACTTTCAGTCCGGCCGCCGTCATGCAGGCATACCCTTCATGCTGCCGCTGCCACTTTACCACGTCGTCGAGGCGGAAAGGCCGGGGCTACCCGCCACCAGGGTCATCGATCCCCACTTCCGCTTCATCTGCGAGGGCCTATTCGACGCACAGTTCGTCCAGAACCCGATCGCTCTCGACGATGACCTGATCGTCATCCTGCACGGCTTGTCCTTCGGTATCTTGGGCGTGCTGGTACCCTTGTTCATGGCCACCCAGCAACGCTCGTTGGCAACCGGCGAGGAACGGCTGTCCGCGGCCTTGTTCAAGCAGGTCTACCGTGACTCCTTCGGGCTCCTCCACGTCCATCTGCAAAAACTCCAAAGTGACAAAGTGAAGCTCGACCGCAAACGCTTCGAAGCCGATCTACAGACGATCTACACGCAATATGCGGAGGTCGACGAGGAGGCCCTCGACGCAGCACCCATCCCGCCGCCGCCCGAAATCGTCAAAGCTCCGGTCCCGAAACCCACCAAGAGCCGCCGCCGCGGGAAGGAGGCCTCTCGCTGCCTGCTGGTCCGGGTTGTTCAGGAGGGTATGGAGGAGCAGACGACGGCCTGGCAAGCGCTCCTGAAGTCGGGACACGTACGCCCGCTCGGAGCAGAGGTTGTTAGCTGATCCCGGTGCCTTGCGGCAAGACGACCGGGCGGTGTCGAACGACGCAGGCCTACCGCCGACTTCTACCATGACCCGCCTGCGGGTAGGGAGACGCAGCGGTAATGGCGTCGTGCGTGACTGGCGCAGCGCCGGAGATGAAGGGTGCGAGCTGACGTCTTGCGCAGTTCTGTCGTTCTCGACGTTCAATGAACGCTGGGTGGACCCCGAGACCCGCGTCCCGCTTGGGTTGGCCCAAAGAGCAGGTCTGGATCACTGACGCCAAGGTGGGCCGACCCAGCGTGCGGACTCTACGACTTAGGACAGACCGAAGGTAAGGTACTGGGGACGTGTCCCGCCAACGTCGTCTTATTCGCGATAACTATTGTTCCACTTTAAAGTTCGTCCGGTTCGAGTATGCGCTCGCGGTAACTTTTGTAACTGGATTATGTCGCTAACCAGTAATCCCGCGCAATTGGGACGTTTTGATCGCGGTAACTATTGTGACGTACCAACCGCATCCGCGACGAGGCCGCCCTGATCATGGAGTTCGGCCGTCACTTCGCCGACT
>CAXTWC010000058.1:0-5095 GCA_964247805.1 uncultured Acetobacteraceae bacterium
CGTCCCGGTGGATGTGCTGCGCGCGCTGGACGACAAGTTCGGCAGCACGGTCAACGGCAAGGGCTACAAGGTCCTGCCGTCCTGTATCCGCGTGATCCAGGGCGACGGCATCAACGCGCAGTCCCTGCCGCTGCTGCTGGAGGCCGTGATGGCGGCCGGCTATTCGGTGGACAACATCGCCTTCGGAATGGGGGGCGGGCTGCATCAATTGCTGAATCGGGACACGCAGAAATTCGCGATGAAGTGCAGCGCGGTTTGCATCGACGGCGTCTGGCATGATGTGTCCAAGCAGCCGGTCACCGACCCCGGCAAGGGCAGCAAGCGCGGCCGCTTCGCACTGTTGTCAACACCCGGCGGCTACCAGACCGTTCCGTCGGCCGCCGGCCAGGACGACCTGCTGCGAGCGGTCTATCGCGACGGCGAGATGCTGCAACAGGCAACCTTTGCCCAAGTGCGCGAGCGAGCCGGCGAGGCCGCGACGCGGCTGGCAGGATGCGCTTAGGCACAACCTCAGCCGACGATGGCGCCGTCACGACGCGACCGGCATCAGCCCCCGGCCGTATTCGCGCAGGCACAGCAAGCCGGGCACGGTAACCATGCCGATGCTCCAGATCCAACCGCCCGCTATGGGTTGGAAACGTAAACAGGACGAGGGACAGAGATGACCACGCTCGACTTCGCCACATTGGACCGCGGCCGCGGTGCCCTGGTCGGACTGGCCGTGGCCGATGCGCTCGGCACCACGCTGGAATTCGAAGCTCGCGATGCCCTGCCGCACCACACGGAGATGACGGGTGGCGGGCCGTTCGGGCTCGACCCTGGTGTGTGGACGGACGACACCAGCATGGCGCTCGCACTGGCCGATAGCCTGGCCAACACCGATCAGTTCGATGCGGCCGATGTGATGGACCGGTTCCTGCGCTGGATGGAGCACGGCGCCTACTCGCCGACTGGCCGTTGCTTCGACATCGGCGTTACCACGCGGGAGGCGTTGTTGCGGTATCGTCGTACGGGCGATCCGTTCGCTGGGCCCACAGCGGAGGACACGGCCGGCAACGGCTCGCTCATGCGTCTTGCCCCTGCCGTAGTCGGCTCTCTCCAGGACGCGGCAGCCTGCCGCAGGATCGCCGGGGAGCAAAGCCGCACAACCCACGGCGCGCCCCAGGCGGTGCAGTCCTGCCAGTTTTTCGCCGACCTGCTGCGGAGGGCCATTCGGGGCGAGACGAAGGACACGGTGCTGGCGCCGCAGGACTGGGACGGACATCCCGCCGTCCGTGCCGTCGCCGCCGCAAGCTGGCGTGGCAAGGATCGAGCCTCAATCCGCTCCACTGGTTACGTGATCCATACGTTGGAGGCGGCACAATGGGCCGTCGGCACCACGGACAGCTTCGAGCAGGCGGTGGTCTTGGCCGTCAACCTGGCGGATGACGCAGATACGGTCGGCGCCGTCACCGGACAGCTCGCCGGCGCGCTCTATGGCATGAGCACCATCCCCGAGCGTTGGTTGGAGAAGCTGGCGTGGCGGGACCACATCGTGACAGTGGCCGACAGCCTGCTGCTACCGGGGGCCAAGGGATCGGTCATACCAGGCTGACCAGGCCACGGCTGCCGTCGAGGCAGACGGCTTGCCCGTTGGACAACAACCCCATCACACCACGGACAGCCATCACCGCGGGAATGCCGTGCTCCCGCGCCGCGATCGCGCCGTGTGACAAGGGTCCGCCGCTTTCGGCCACGATTCCGGCTGCTTTCGCGAACAAAGCGGTCCAGGCTGGTGTGGTCGCCCGCACGACCAGGATCGCACCCGCCGGACAGGCCGCGAAATCGTCGGGCGAGCGCACGATGTAGGCCGGCCCTTGCGCTCGCCCCGGACTGCCGGGGATGCCGCTCAGCCCGTTCGTGGCGTCTACCAGGTCCAGCTCGCCGCCGGGCGTCCAGGGCGGCGATGCCTGTTGTTGGCGTGCGTAGGCCCGCTTTGCCGCGACGATCTTGGTGCCGAGATGCTGCCATGCCTCGGGGCAGTCCCGCGCCACGGCGTCCGCGAGATCGGCTTCGTGCGCGAAGAACAGGTCGAGTGGGTGCTCGATGAGCCCAGACGCTGCCGGACGCTGCCCGAGCGCCATGACCGCCCGGCGCAGCAGCGGGCCGAGGCGTGCCGTGTGGTAGTGCTCCGTGTCGTCGAGTTCGGTGTAGAGCCGGGCCAGCCGCACCAGTTCGCTCAGCAACAGAGCGAGGTCGTCGGGAAGTTCGGCCGAGAGTTGCCGCAACGCCGTCTCCGCCGCGAACCGGTCCGCGAGTGGGGAGCGCGGCGCGGTCCGCGGACTGTCCAATCGCCCCCGCACGGCCTCCAGCGCCGTCCAGGGGGCGTCTGCCCAGCCGGGGTGGTAGGGGTCGAAATCGAGTTCCCGGTGGCCGTGCTCCTGCAACAGGGCGGTCCAAGGCGCGTGGAACGCAGGATACCGATCCAGCTGCCCGCCCGCCAGCACCGTGGCCGCAGGATTATCCCGCAAGAGCGCCGCCAGACGCGGCTGCTCGCAGGCCAGCGCGGCCAACTGGTCCAAGGCCGCGTTCACCTGCCCGGTGCGGGTGCGGACGGGCGCCATCAAGGCGTCGTAGGCTGCGTCCGCCCCCAGCGCCGCAAGCAGCGCGCGCAACGCCTTGTGCACGGCGGAGTGCCCCACCGAAATCGCGATGTTGTGGCGGAAATAGCGCCGGCCGGTCGCATTGACGCGCCCGACATGGGCCCAGATCGCTGCGGCGGACTGCCCTTCCAGAGGTTCGGCACCGAGGTAGCCGACCTCCATCAGGAACCGGTCCAGCGAGCGTTCCCACTCGCCGGGTAGTTCGAGCAGCCAGGCGAAACGGCGGACTAACTCCGGCAGTGCGGCGCGCAGGGCGTCGAGCGAGCCGGCAGGCACCAAGGCCTGCCCGAGATAGAGGTCGACGGCGGTCTGATTGCCGTAAACGTAGCCGTCGAACGCCGCGAACCACTTGGCCCGCAGCTTCGGCAGGCCCATGCGAATGAAGGAGGCGGCCAGTGCATCGTGAAACCCCGCCTCGGCGAAATCCCAGGCCAGCGGGGTGACCGGGTTGGGGAAACGTTCGGCCGACTCGTCGCGGGTCCAGCGGGGTGGCAACGCGGTGACTGGCCGGGCCTGCAAAACTTGCACGCCGGTGGCGTCGAGTGCCCATTCGATGTCTTGCGGGAAGCCGGCCTGCGCTTCCACGGCGCGCGCGATCTGGGCGACGGCGGCGGCCTGCGCCACGGTCAGGCAGGGGGCCGCGCGCGGGGTGGCGGTCGCTCGCACGGCCAGGTCTGCCTTGGCGAGCACGAAGCGGTCCACCTCGGCCTCGCCATTGACCACGGCTTCGCCCAGGCCGGGATGCGCCGAGATGTGGATCTCGTCCAACGCGCCGCCGACCGGGTCGAGCGTGAAGGCGACCCCAGCAGCCTGGGCGTCCACCATGCGTTGCACGATGACGGCCATCGCCGGGTCGGTAGTGATGCCGTGGTGCCGCCGATAGGCCACCGCCCGGTCCTGCCACGCGGACGCGAAGCAGACCCGGATGGCTTGCAAGATCGCGGGCAGCCCGACACACCCCAACACGGTATCGTGCTGCCCGGCAAATGAGGCCTCGCCTAAGTCCTCGAGCGTGGCGGAGGAGCGGACGGCGTAGGCAGTACCTTCCTCGACGAAGCCGGCCAGCTCGTCTTCCAGTCCGGCTGGCAATGGCGCGGTGAGCAACGTGTCCCGACGGAAGTCAGATAGGGCGTTGGCAACGGCCAGGTAGGCCTCCGTCGTGACGACGAGCGCTGGCGGCACGGTGAACCCTTGGCGGACCAATCGGGCAAGCCCCGTGGCCTTGCCGCCGCACAGGTCGAGGCGCTCGGCATCCGGGTCGGTGAGGCGGACGGTCATGGACATGGTTGGTCTCCTCAGATGAAGGATTGGGTGGTAATCGGCCGGGTCTGCGGGGTGCGCAGCAGGGCGGCCGAAAGGGTCAGGCAGGACGCGGCGAGGCCAAACCCTGCCAGCACGTCCACCGCGTAGTGGAAGCGCAACGCCAGGGTGGAGAGCCACAGCACCGCGACGGGCCCGGCGCACCAGGCCGCCCGGCGCCGGCTGCCGGCGAGCAGGTCGAAGCCGAGCAGGAAGGCCGTCACGGCGCAGTGCAGCGAGGGGAACGCATCCGCCCGGTTGGTGCCGAGCGGCACGGTGGCGAGCAGCAGCCGGGTTACGCCGTAGCCATGCACCGGCGTGTCGAACGCCATGGTGGCGTAAGGGCCGAGTGCCGGCAGCAGCGTGTAGCCCGCAAACCCGGCGGCGTAGAGCGTGAACAGCCCCGTGTAGAACGCGCGTGCCTTCCAGGCCGGGGCGAACAGCCAGCCGATCGTGGACGCCAGCAGATAGGGGAAGAACAGCCCGTAGCAGAGGCTCATCACCTCGGTTGGCAACGCGCCGAAGCGTCCCGCGAACCATTGCGGCAGGCTGATGCCCAGCAGCCGGAGGTCGAGTGCTTGCAGCAGGGTGTCGGCGTGGCCGGGGTGGAACAGCGGAATGCTGCGGCGCAGGTCCTGGAACACGAAACACATCAGCGGCACGAAGGCGAACAAGCGCAGGCGCCCGGCCCAAACGCCGCCCCACCGGCCAGTCAGCCACGCCATGGCGGGGATCGCGAGGGCGAGCGCCGCGTACAGCAGTGTCGAAGGCTGCGACCAGCCGGCTCCGGTGCCGATGCGGGTCGCCGTCAGCAGTAGGAAGGCGGTGAACGCTGCTTCGTGCAGCATCAGCGATGGTCGGCTACGCACGGCATCGCTCCGTCGGCCGCAGCAGGCGCGCGGCGAGCAAGACGGCGTACACCGCTGCCAGCCAGCCCTGCCCGGCCACGAGACACGCCGTTGTCAGCCCGACCGACCAAAGCAGCTGCAAGGGCAGTCCGATCATCGCGCCCCACGTCAGGACAGCGGTGTCGTCGTCGGCCAGCCGCCGCCCGGCGAGCGTGGCTAGCCATCGTACCGGAGCATCGCCGACGCGGCCAACGCCGGCTGGCCCAGCGGCCGGTGCTGCTACGATGGAACCCAAGATCGCGGCTA
>CAXTWC010000058.1:5195-27154 GCA_964247805.1 uncultured Acetobacteraceae bacterium
GCATGATTGGACGCCGCACGATCGCCACCGTCCTTGCGCCGCATGACGGCGATGCCGGCCACCAAGGGGCGCAGCAGCCGGTTGCGCCGTAGCCGCGCCGCGATCACGAAGACGGTGGGCCGGGGCAGTGCATGGGCATAGAGCCAGCCATCCATCAGCCCGGCGCGATGCCGGCCGACGAACAGCACCGGGCCATGCTTGGGCACGAGCTCGCCGCCCCTCACCCGCACCCGCCCGGCGAACAGCTTTGCAACCAGGAAAGGCAGGGCATTGCCGAACCAGAGTCGGTGCCGAAGGCCGCCCGGCACCATGGCAGGGCGCGGCGGCACGGCGATGCTTGCAGTCATGGTGCGTGGTCTGCGTGAACGTTGTTCATGCGGCGGACGATAGCAGCGTCATGAACAACGTTCAACTGAAATCTTGAACAACGTTCAGACTGGGGTGCACGGCCTGACGCTCGACGCCATCGCCACTCCGACCGCGGTGCCGGCGCGGGTGGTCGCAACCCCCGCCGGCGGGTCGCCGGTTAGTTCAGGCGCAGATCCAGGATGTGCCTTTTGTCTGCCGTCAGGTCACCCTTCTCCACGCGCTTGACGATGTCGGTCAGTGCCGTGTTGGCCGGGGTCAGGATGCCGATTTCGGCACCTCGGTCGGCCACGAAGCCGTTGATGAACTCGATCTCGGTGCGGCGCCCCTTCATCATGTCCTGCCCCATGGACGGGCGGTGCTCGCCCCCACCGGCCTCGCCCAGGCGGTGCTCGTCCACGAACCTCGTTGCTTCGGGATCGCCTTCGCCAGCCCGGGCGATGGTCTCCGGCGGCATGTGCAGGATGTCCTCCAGCGTGTAGCCGAGCGCCTGGCCGACCCGGATGGCCTCACTGCCGAGGCGCGACGAGAAGTGCCGCAGGGTGTCATCGGCGATGACGTCCTTGCTGAGCAGCCCGGTGCAGGCCGACAGCCCGTTACCCATCACGTTGACGACGAGCTTGGACCACCGCTCGCCCCACAGATTGGGCGTGACATGGGCGCTGTCGGCCAGCGCGAGTAGCCGGCAAACCTGCTGTACTCGGTCGGTGATGCGGCCGTGCACCTCACCGACGCGGAATACGGTATGCTTGGACCCGCTCTTGCCGGCTGCGCGGCGCACGTGCCCGGCCTCACACAGATCCACGGTTATGGAGCTGGCGATCGCACCCACAGTCCGTCCCCAGCCGACCACCTTGGCAACCGTCTCCTCGTTCATGCAGTTCTGCAGCGACACCACGAAGCCGCCGGGCGAGAGGTATTGCGCGATCATCGTCGTCGCCCAGGCCGTGTCGTAGGATTTGACGCAGACGAAGGCGATGTCGATCGGCGCCTGCTTGGCCAGCGTCTGCACATCGGTGATGTGCATCGCCTGCACCGGCACCGTGAATTCCGGCACGTCGCGGATATGCGAGATGCGCAGCCCCTTCGCGCGCATGACCTCGATATTCTCCGGCCAGAAATCGATGAACACCACATCCTCTCCGGCCTGGGCCATATGGGCACCCGCATAGCCGCCCACCGCCCCGGTGCCGACGATCGCAATTCTTGGCTTCATGGTTTTCCCCCGTGGTTACAAGCGGCGAGCCTAACCCCGGTCGTCGCTCAAGTGTGAGTTTCCCTTTGACGCAGTCGCCGCGAATGTTCTTGGTTAAGCCCGCCCACGCGGCACGCAAAGTGCCAGCAGGCGACGCACGTCATCCAAGTCGTCGAGCCCCCACACGGCCGCCGCGAGTTCGCGGGCGTTGTCCTCCCCGATAACGGGTTGGGCGTTCGCCATGAATTTCGCCTCGATCGTCGCGTCGGACATCGGGTTCGCGACGGTTCCGGTGGCATGCTCGGTAAAGGCCTCGTGCCGGGTCTCTCCGAGCAGCAGTGATGCCCGCGCCTGGTCTCGGCCCAGGCTGGCATCGGTCGCGACGCTGATCCGGCGGCTGAGCGCGATCACCTCCGGCGCGGTGGCGCGGGCGTCGCTGTATTGCGCGATCCCCGCATCGCCGTCGAGGAAGGCGACCGCTGCGCTATGTGTCAGGCTGAACTTCGACTTGAGCCCGGTGCCCGGATCGGTCACCCCGGTGATGGTGACCACGGCCGGATTCACCGTAAGCTCGACCGACTGGATATCCGCGGCCCGGCCACGGTGCTTGGCACCGAGCGCGATCATGGCGTCGATCAGCGGGTGCAGCACGACCCCGCAGGCATACGGCTTGTGACCATTCCGGGTGATCTCCCAGCGCTCGCCCAAGCCTTGCAGCAGCCGCTCCGGCTCGGCCGTGTCGCTGTAGATGCGGCAGAAGCCCCGCTTGCCCTCGATGATCTCGTCCGAGCTGTCGAAGCCCTTCGCGGCCAGCAAGGCAGCCAGCGCGCCACCCTGCGCCGCCTTGCCGGCGTGGAACGATTTGCACATCGTGCCGCGGTTCTGCTGCATGCCCGCCGCCTGAGTGGCCGCCGTGCCGAGGCAGTGCACCATCTGGGTCGCATCCAACCCGAGCAGGCGACCGGAGGCGGCCCCGGCTGCAATCGTCCCCAGTGTCCCCGTCAAGTGCCAGCCGCCGGCATGGTGTCCCGGTGCGGTCTGCCCGACCCTGACCCCGGCCTCGAACCCGGCGGCGTAGGCCGTCAGCAGCGCACGCCCCGATACACGGCCCCTGCCAGCGAGGGCGAACAGTGCGGCGAGCACCGGCGAGCTGGCATGCAGCACGACGCCCTGCATGTGCGTGTCGTCATAATCCAGCACGTGCCCCATCTGCCCGTTCGCCAGCGGCGCCTCGAGCAGCCCCGTGGTTGCCCTGTGGCCGATGATGGTGCACGGCCCCTGCGGGCTCGCCTCCTGCAGCACGGAGAGCAGGATGCCGACGGTGGGATGCGTGCTGCCCACCAGGGCACAGCCCAGCCAGTCGAGCACGCCGCGGCGCCCCGCATGCAGTGCCTCCGCCGGCAAAGCGGAGTCCGGGAACCCGGCCAGGAAGGCGGCGAAATCTCTCGTCATCCCGAGGCCGAGGGACGCCGCACCGTATCCAGACATCATGAACTCCTTGAGCTATGCATCACGCGCGGATTAGGGAGCCAGAACCTCCAGCGCGCGTCCGTTGCTGCGCGGTCCGAGCAGGCCGACGGCGATCACGATCATGAGCATGGCGCCGCCGATCATCAGGAACACGCCGTTCTGGCCGCCGGTAGCGAGGATATCGGACACCCAGAAGCCTACGAAGATCGCGCTCACCCGGCTCCAGCAAAAGGTGAAACCGATCGCTTGCGCACGGATGCGGGTGGGGAAGAGTTCTGCAGCGTACGGGTGGAACACGGCAATCAGCCAGTTGTTGCTGAGGGTAAACAGCAAGCCGCTGAGCACGACCAGCGGGAGGTTGGGTGCGAAGGCAAATCCGAAGCCGAACACCGCGATGCCGATGGCGGTGCCGACGATCTGCCATTTGCGCTCGAACCGCTCCGCGAAATACACGCCGAGCAGCGCACCGAGCGGGGCGGATAGCAGGATGACGGTCGTGTAGGCGAGCGAATGCACGACGTTGTAGCCCCGCTCCACCAGCAGGACCGGCACCCAGGAGCCGAAGCCGAACACGGCGATGGTCTGGCAGAACTGCAGCACCGAGAGTGCCACCGTGCGCCGGATATAGAACCGGGAGAACATCTCGGCCCAGTGACCCTTCTGCTGCGGGCCGGTGACGTGGCTGTCCGTCATCGCCGCATCCGCAGCAGGGGGCGGCAGCACGGCACCTTTGCGGGTAACCGCCGCTTCGATGGCGGTCATCGCCGCGTCCGCCGCCTCGGTTCGGCCGCGCGCCGCCAGCCACCGCGGCGACTCCGGCAGGGCACGCTGGATGAACCACACCAAAAGCCCGCCAAGCGCGCTCCCCAGCACGACCCAACGCCAGCCGGACATTCCGAGTGGCGCGTACGGTGTGAACAGCGTCCCGATCAGCACCGAGATCGGCGTTGCGGACAGCACGAAGACCATCGCCATGGTCATGTAGCGCCCGCGCAGCGGCCCCGGCAGGATCTCGGCCAGGTAGCTGTCGTTGTTGATCAATTGCATGCCGACGCCGAAGCCCGCGCAGGCACGCAGCACGTCGATCAACGCCGCCGACGAGCACAGCGCGATCAGGATGTTGCAAAGCGAATAGGCGGCCATAGACCAGATGAAGATCAACCGTCGCCCAAGCACGTCCGACAAGCGGCTGAATACCAAAGTGCTCAGGAACATGCCGAAGAAGAACGAGGCCAGGAAGCTCGGAAAGCTGTGATAGTCGAACAAGCCGTCCGAGTGGACGCGGTAGATGCCATCCCGCACCAGCCCGGACACGATACCGCCCGGCATGAACAACTCGTAGAACTCGAACCATCCGCCGATCGCGATGAGGAAAACGAGTTTGCGCAACCCGCCTCCAGCCGGCAACCGCTCGATCCTGGCGGCGATGCTGTGCGAGCTTGCGCCGACGGTGCGCTGCCCCGCCGTGGTTATCATGTCGGCGTTGATCGCCGTCGCTTGTGACATATGAACGTTCTCCGGGCCGCGCCGTCTTGGGCGCTTTTATGATCTCAGACCACCACCTCTGCGCGCAAGTCCAACGCTTGGCAGCCCCTCCGGGCCGGAATGGCCCCGCCATGACCTTCGAGGTAGCATGCGGACATCGATTGAGGAACGCGCAGGAGCATCGTGTTGCCGCTCGTTCACTCAGAAATCGTTAGAGGAAGCTGCAATGCTCGACCGCCGCAGTCTGCTGCTTGCCACGGCTCTCGCGCCGCTCGCCGTGACCCGCGCCAGGGCCGCCGAACCGGCCATCAGCCCGGTCATGGCCACACTGTCCGACTATATGGCGAATGCGGCCAATGCGCCGCTGCCCGACGAGGTCCGCTCGGCTGCAAGCCTCCATGTTCTCGATACGATCGCCGCCATGGTGTCCGGCTCGACTTTGGCGCCGGGCAAGCATGCCATCGCCTTTGCTCGCGAGTATGGCGGCCCGTCCACTTGCACCGTCGTCGCCTCGGACGTGCTGTGCGGCCCGATCGAGGCGGCATTGGCCAACGCCGTGCTGGCCCACTCCGACGAGACCGATGACAGCCACGCACCTTCGCAATCGCACCCGGGCGCACCCGTCGTGTCGGCGACGCTTGCCGCCGGCGAGCGGTGGCACGTGGACGGGGCGAAATTCCTGCGCGCCGTGGTGCTCGGTTACGACATCGGCACCCGGGTCACCATGACGCTGGGCCCCGACCAGTTCCAATCGCAGGGGCACAAGAGCACCCATGCCGTGGCTGGTGCATGGGGCGCGGCGGCGGCGGCCGGCTGTTGCGCGGGGCTCGATGCACAGCGGATGCGGTGGCTGCTGGATTACACGGCGCAGCAATCGTCCGGCATCGCCAGTTGGCAGCGCGACCGGGATCACATCGAGAAAGCCGTCGTGTTCGCGGGCATGGGCGCCCGCAACGGCGTGACCGGAGCCTTGCTCGTGGCGTCCGGATGGACGGGCGTGGACGACGTCCTGTCCGGCGAGGACAACTTCCTTCAGGCTTACGGCCCGGCCGCTGATGCCAAGGGGCTGGTGGCCGGGCTGG
Organism: uncultured Acetobacteraceae bacterium; assembly: GCA_964247805.1. Classification (GTDB taxonomy): domain Bacteria; phylum Pseudomonadota; class Alphaproteobacteria; order Acetobacterales; family Acetobacteraceae; genus LMUY01. The sequence continues at coordinate 10,794 of CAXTWC010000058.1, forward strand.
GCACGCAGTTCGAGGTGACGCGGACCAACATCAAGAAATGGACCGTCGGATCACCGATCCAGGCGCCGCTGGACGCCCTGTCCAACCTGATCCAGCAATATCATTTCACCGCGGCGGACGTGAAGCAGGTGACGGTCCACGTCGCCACGCGCGAGGCCGCCGTGGTGAACGACCGCGCGCTGCCGGACATCAGCCTGCAGCACATGGTCGCCGTCATGCTGTTGGACGGTACCGCCTCGTTCGCGGCGGCCCACGACCCGGCCCGTATGCACGACCCGGCAATCCTGGCCCAGCGCGCCAAGGTGGTGCTGGTGCCTGATGCGGAGTTGGAGAAGCTGCTGCCGGCGCGGGCGGCCGTGGTGGAGGTGACGCTGAACAGCGGTCAGCAACTGAGCAATCGTGTCACCGCCGTCCGCGGCACCGCACAAAATCCGATGACGACCGACGAAGTCGTCGCCAAGAGCCGCGACCTGATGACGCCGGTGCTTGGAAAAGACAAGTGCGAGGCCCTCATCCCCCGACTGTTGCATCTGGATGCGGAGCCGAGTGTGCTGGCCTTGCGACCGTTACTGCAGGCCTGACTGGCCCGCCTTTGAATGTGGTGACTACAGCATCCCGCCCCGTAAAGGCGTAAGCCAACTGAAGACGGAGGCATGCTCGGTCACGATACGAGCTGCTTCTTGAGGAAGAACCGGCTATGGCCAGGCGGGTAATCGTCGATCGTGCCGAATACCGTGTAGCCGAGGCGTTCATAGAAGCCGCGCGCCTGGAAGCTGAACGTGTCCAGCCACACACCCACGCAACCGCGTCGCGCAGCCTCCGCCTCGGCTTGGCGCAACATCTCCCGGCCGACGCCGCCACGGCGCATTGCTTCAGGGATGAAGATCAACTCGACGAACAAATGCCGGAAGCTCGTACTACCCCACAGGCCGCCGACGATCTCTCCGCTCGCAGGATCGGACAGCAGCACGGCGAGACGTTTCGTGCCCTCGGGTCCGCCGATGCTGGCCTCGTTGAACGCGATCAGGGGTTCCAGGATCTTGCCCCGCGCATCCGCGCCGGGTGAGTCGGTCAAGGTGATCGTCGGTGTCATCGTTTTATTCCTTCTACCGTTGTGGGGGCGCTGCCACCGAGCGCCGTTCGATCAGCTGGCATTCGAGCCGGATTGTCTTCGGCGCCGCCACGCTGCCGAGTAGCTGCTCCGCCGCCCAACGGCCCATCTCGGCATGCGGCAGGTCGAGTGTGGTCAAGGGTGGATCCAATATGCGTGACACCGGCTGGTTGTCATAGCCGACGACGGAGATGTCGGTGGGGATGTCCAGCCCCAACCGACGCAGCGCCTCGTAGCAGCCGGCCGCCATCTGATCGTTGCCACAGAAAATCGCCGTCGGTGGACGCGGGAGTGCCATCAGCGCCACCGTGTGCTCCCGACCGGAGGCCGCCGTCCAATCCCCCAGGCGAATGAGCTCGGCATCCACAGCGACCCCGGCCTCGCGGAGCGCACGCCGGTAGCCGGTCGCACGATCCTGGGCCGCCTGCATCCACGGCTCCCCGTTGACCAGGGCGATGCGCCGGTGCCCGGCCGCCAGCAGATGGCGCGTCGCCGCGGCACCCCCGCGCTGCTCCGCCGGGACCACGGCGGGATAGGTGTTTGCAGCGTCGAAGCAGTTCAGCAACACGCTGCGATGCTGTGCCAATTGCGGCGGCGGATCGACCCGGCGGCTGAAAATCCGCGAGTACATCACCCCGGCAACGGACTGGGCGCGCCAAAGGTCCAGCACGGCGGCCTCCAACGCCGGGTCACCCCGGCAGACCGCGATCACCAGGATGGCGTTCTCCGGCAAGGCCGCATCGCGCGCGCCATCCGCGGACAGGACTGCGAATGGGCTGGTGGATAGCTCGTCGGCTAGGAACCCCAGCACGCGCATGCGCCCGGCCCCACGTGCGCCCACGCGATAGCCGAGCGAGGCGGCCGCCGCCACGATGCGCTGCCGCACCGGGTCCGAAATCCGAATGCCGGGCACGCTGTTCAGCACCAGCGACACCGTCGTCTGCGACACGCCCGCGGCGCGCGCAACATCCATCATGATGGGACGATTGGCGATCTGGCCGGAGCGTCCGGCCATGTCAGGCCCCGACACGAGGAAATGCTTGCTGCGAGACGACCATTCCGGTGATAAACATGAGCGTCAAATTATTATCAAGCGGGTGGGGCATGATATCCAAGGCGATTCGCAGTTTGGGATGCGTGGCCGCTCTCCTCGGTGCGGCGGCTCCGGCGCGGGCCGACAAGGCGCATGACGAGCTGCGCGTGGTCTGGCAGAACGAAGCCCCTCTGCTGGACGTTTATTTCTCCACCGTCCCCGAAGCGATCAACGTGTCGCATCAGGTTTGGGACCGCCTGGTGGAGCGTGATCCGGATACCTTCGAGTACAAGCCGGGCCTGGCAACCGCGTGGCGGTGGGTTAACCCGCTTACGCTGGAGTTCGACCTGCGGCACGGCGTCAAGTTCCACGACGGCAGCGATTTCGATGCCGAAGACGTAGTGCACACGTTCAACTGGATGATCGATCCGGCGAACAAGGTGATGTACCAGGGCAACGTCAGTTGGATCGCCAGCGCGGAGAAGATCGACGCGTTCAAGGTGCGCATCCACCTGAAGCAGCCGTTCCCGCAGGCGCTGGAATACATCGCGTTGCCGCTTGCCATCTACCCCCGCAGCTACAAGGGGCCGGAGGATCTGACCCGGCATCCCGTCGGCACCGGCCCGTACCGCATCACCGCCGTGGATGGCACCAAGGGGATCACGCTGGAACGCTTCGAGGGCCGCTACGATGGCGGTGCCAAACCGCGGCCGGCGATCGGCAAGGTCAGCATCCGGGTGGTACCGGACAGCGCCACGGAAATTGCCGAATTGCTGGCGGGACGAGCCGACTGGTTGTCGCAGATCACTGCCGACCAGGTCGATCAGTTGAAGACGCAACCCAATCTGCAGGCCTTCAGTTCGGCCGTGCTGCGTGTCGCGTTCATCCTGTTCGATGCCGCCGGCCGGACCGGCGCGGACAGTCCAATGACGAAACTGCCGGTGCGCCAGGCGCTGTCCTACGCGCTGGACCGCGATGGCCTGGTGAATAACCTGATCCAGGGAGACGCGCATGTCATCGACACACCTTGCAACCCCGTGAACTTCGGCTGCGATGCCTCCGCCGCGGTGAAATACCCGTACGACCCGGCGAAGGCGAAACAGTTGCTGGCCCAGGCCGGCTATCCGAACGGCTTCCCGATCACCCTCTTCACCTCCACCGCACGGCCGCTGGAGTGGTCGGAATCGATCCAGCAGAACTGGGAGGCAGTGGGGCTTAAAGTCACCGTCACCCGGATGCCCCCGCAGGCCGTCAACGAGAAGTTGGAGAACCAAGGGCTGCCAACCTTCTTCACCGATTGGGGCGGCTTCCGCATCAATGACGCGTCAGCCTTCATCAGTGTGTATTTCCGCGGCTCTGCGGACGATATCGCCCGCGACACGCAGGTGGAGGACTGGCTAAAGGAAGCCGACAACTCACCGGACGAGGCCGTACGCAAGGCCGACTATGCCAAGGCGATCCATCGCGTCACCGAACAGGCCTATGTGCTGCCGCTCAACAGCTTCAGCATCAACTACGCCGCCACGAAGGAACTCAGCTTCAAGGGCTACCGGGACGAGATCCCACGGTTTTATCTGTACCGGTGGAACTGAGCCGCACGCTTGCTGGCTTATACCGCAAAGCGGATCGTTCTGGCGCTGTTGGTGATGCTGACGGTGTCCGCCATCGTGTTCGGCGTCACCAACAGCGCAATGGACCCGGCGCGCGGTATTGCGGGGCCGGATGCGCTGCCGGCCGATGTCGCGGCGATACGCCACAATTTCGGGTTGGACCGTCCGTTGCCGTTGCAGTTCCTGGGCTGGCTCGGCCACGCCGCGACGGGTGATTTCGGCCATTCGCTTGCATTGCGGGATCACACCGTGCTCAGCCTGATCGGCGAGGCGCTTCCCGTCACGCTGACCCTGGCCCTCGTCGCCTTGCTGCTGGCCTTGGCGCTGGCGGTGCCGCTGGGCGTGCTGGCCGCGGTGAAGCCGAATTCGCTGCTCGACCGCGCGGCGCTGACGCTCGCCGTCTCGGGCCAGGCCATGCCGTCCTTCTGGTTCGCGTTGCTGTTGATCGTAGTGTTCGGGGTAGAGCTGCGCTGGCTCCCCACCTCCGGCGTCGACGATTGGCGCGGCTATATACTGCCATCGGTAGCACTGGCCTATTACGCCGCCCCGGCCCTGATGCGGCTGATCCGCGGGGCCATGATCGACGTGTTGGAAGCCGACTACATCCGCACCGCCCGGGCCAAGGGGCTACCGGTGCGCCGCGTGCTTTGGCGGCACGCGCTGCGCAACGCGATCGTTCCGTTGACCGGTCTGATCGCCGTGCAATTCGGCTTTCTGCTGGGCGGCTCCGTGGTGATCGAAACCGTGTTCGCGCTGCACGGCGTTGGCTTTCTGGCGTGGCAATCGATCGGCCGTGGCGACCTGCCGGTGTTGCAGGCCATCGTGCTGATGATCTGCGCCGGGTATGTGGTTCTCACCTTCCTGGCGGACCTTGCGGCAGCCTCGCTCGATCCTCGCATCCGGCTGGGCTGAGTGTCGCAAGCGATCGCCGCGCGGCCCATATTTGCCCCCTCCTGGCGCCATGGCGGGCTGCTGTCCGGCGGCGTGATCCTCGGCCTGGTCGTGTTGGCCGCAATGTTCGCACCGGTGCTCGCCTTGCACGACCCGGCGGCGCAGGACCTGCTGCACCGCCGCCTGCCGCCGGTCTGGCATGATTGGCTGTTCGGCGGCCACCGCGCCGTCTGGACCCACCCGCTCGGCACCGACAAGACGGGGCGGGATTACTACAGCCGGTTGCTGTACGGCAGTCGCATCTCGCTGCTCATCGGCGTGTCCGCCGCGACGATCTCCGGCCTGATCGGTACGGCCATGGGGTGCCTCGCGGGCTATCTGCGCGGACGGACGGATCTGCTGGTCACCTTCGCCATCACCACGCGGCTGAGCATGCCAGTCGTGCTGGTGGCCCTGGTGGTCGTGTCGGTCTACGGCAACACCCTGCCCATCCTGGTCTGCACCATCGGCCTGCTGGCGTGGGACCGGTTCGCCGTGGTCTCGCGCGGGCTGACATTGCAGATCGCGCACCGCGAATACGTCACCTCCGCCCGCGCGATCGGCGCGTCGATCGGGCACATCCTCATTAGGGAGATCCTACCCAATCTGCTGGGCCCGCTGGTGGTGGTCGCAACCCTGGAAATGGCCAACGCGATCCTGCTGGAGGCCGCGCTGTCGTTCCTGGGCCTGGGTGTGCCGCCACCGCTGCCGGCCTGGGGCCTGATGCTCGCCGAGGCGAAGGAGGACATCTTCTTCAACGCCTGGATGATCCTGCAACCCGGGCTGCTGTTGTTCCTGACGGTGCTCGGCATCAACCTACTGGGGGATGGGCTGCGCGACCTGACCGCGGATGCCAGCCGGTGACGGACCGGCTGCTGGACGTGCGCGACCTGGCCGTCACCCTGCATGCCCGCGGCCGCGACGTGCGCCCCGTGCAGGGGATCGATCTGCATTTGGCACCCGGCGAAACACTCTGCCTGGTGGGCGAATCCGGCTGCGGCAAATCGCTCACCGCACTGGCCCTGATGGGCCTGCTGCCGCCCACCATGTCCCGCCAAGCGGCGGCCCTGCAGCTCGCCGGGGAGGACTTGCTGGCGGCCAGCCCGGCGCGGTGGGAGGCTCTGCGCGGCGACCGCATGGCGATGATCTTCCAGGATGCCACGACCGCGCTGAACCCGGTGCTGACCATTGGCGAGCAGTTGACGGAGGTCTGGCAGGCGCATCGGTCCGCCAACGCCGCCGCAGCCAGGCAACGCGCCATAACGTTGCTGGACATGGTGGGAGTGCCGGCTGCGGCGACCAGGCTGGGCCAGTACCCGCACCAACTGTCCGGCGGCCTTCGGCAGCGCGTGGGCATCGCGATGGCCCTGATGTGCGACCCGGCGCTGCTGATCGCGGACGAGCCCACCACGGCGCTCGACGTGACCATCCAGGCGCAAACCCTGCACGTGCTGGCCCGGTTGTGCCGCCAGTTCAACGCCGGGCTGATCCTCATCACGCATGATCTCGGCGTGGTGGCGCGGGTCGCCGACCGGGTCGCGGTCATGTATGCCGGCCAGATCGTCGAGACCGCGGCAACGGCGGATCTGTTCGCCCATCCACGGCATCCCTACACCCAGGGCCTGCTGCGCGCGCTGCCCGTGCCCGGCCGGCAACGCCCGCGCGAGCGGATGCCCACCATCCCCGGCACCGTTCCGCCGCCTGTAGGCGTGGTGGAGGCGTGCTTGTTCGCCGACCGCTGTTCTGCCGTGCATGCCGCCTGCCGAGCGGCCCCGGTGGCATTCCGCCGACACGGCGCCGACCATACCGTGCGCTGCGTGCTCGCACCGGCCGCATCGGAGGCATTGTGGGCGGCATGACCGCGCCCGTGCTGGAAGCGCGCGCGCTGCACAAGCAATTCGTGTTGCGCCGCGGCTGGTTCAGCCGGCGGACGGTGGTGAACGCAGTGAACGGCGTCAGCCTGACGCTGCAAGCCGGCGAGACCCTGGCCCTGGTCGGCGAGTCCGGCAGCGGCAAGTCTACGCTGGGGCAGATGCTGCTGGGCCTGGTGCGGCCAACTTCCGGTCTGCTGCTGAGTCACGGCGTTGCGCCGCCGATCAAGCCGCGCGCACTGGCCCGGCGTATCCAGGTGGTGTTCCAGGATCCGTTCGCCTCGCTGAACCCCCGACGCCGGGTCGGCGACATCGTGCGGTTGCCGTTGGACGTGCACCGCATCGGCACGCGTGCAGAGCGGGACGCGGCGGTGGCGAGCATGCTGCGCCGGGTGGGGCTGACGCCACAGCACGCCGCGCGCTATCCCCGCCAACTGTCCGGCGGCCAGCGGCAACGCGTCGCGATCGGGCGGGCCCTGATCCTGCAGCCCGAGATCGTGATCCTGGACGAGCCCACCAGCGCGCTGGACGTGTCCGTGCAATCGCAGATCCTCAACCTGCTGCTGGACCAGCAAGACGAATTAGGCATGGCCTACCTGCTGATCACCCACAATATCGCCATCGTGCAACACATGGCCTCGCGCACCGCCGTGATGTATCTCGGCCGCATCGTGGAGCAGCGCGGCACCGCGGACCTGTTCCAGGCCCCGGGCCACCCCTACACCAGGGCCTTGCTCGCCTCCGTGCTGACGCCGGAGCCAGGGCTGGGCTTGCCCGAAGTCGCGTTGGGCACCAGCCAGCCCAATCCCCTGGCATTGCCGACCGGATGCGCATTCCATCCGCGTTGTCCAAAGGTCATGCCGGTCTGTCGCGAGCTCGCGCCGCCGGATTATCCTGTGGGGGACGGGTTTGCCGCCTGCCACCTGCATCGCACCTGAGAAAGGACCGCCCATGCCCGACACAGTACGACCCGTCTTCCTCCGCGACATCACGCTGCCCGATTTTGGCATGCCGACCGAGGAGCCTGTCATTCCTGCAACCATCTATCAGGCCCGTGTCGCGGCGGCCGAGGCGCGGGCGACGGCGCTCGGCCTCGATGTGCTGATCGTCTGGGGCGACCGCGAGCACTGCGGCAACATCGCCTATCTCTGCGCGCTTGATCCGCGGTTCGAGGAAGCGATGCTGATCCTGAAGCCCGGCTGCACCCCTCGCCTCTGCGTCGGCAACGAAGGCTGGGGCTACGCCACGTTGAGCCCGCTGCCGCATGAACGCGTATTGTTCCAGGAGTTGAGCCTGCTCGGCCAGCCGCGCGGCGAGTCCCCGACGCTCGAACGGCTATTGACCGATGCGGGCGTTGCCGCCGGCATCCGGGTGGGTGTGGCCGGCTGGAAGTATAAGGAGGACGGCCGCGGCATCGTGCGCCGGTCCTGGATCGAGGCGCCGGCCTATCTGGTCGACACACTCCGCAGCCTGACCGGCGACCCGGCGCTGATCGAGAACGTCACCGACCTATTCATGAACGCCCGGGATGGCCTGCGCACCCAGAACGAGGCCGAACAACTTGCCGCTTTCGAATTCGCCAGCTGTCTCGCCTCGTCAGCGGTCCGCAACGTGTTGACCGGTTTCCGCATAGGACAAACCGAATACGAGGCCATGGAGTTGATGCGGCTGAACGGCTTTCCGACCAATTGCCACCCGATGCTGACCGCCGGGCCTCGCGCTACGGTCGGCCACGCCAGCCCGAGCACACGGCGGATCGAGCGGGGCGATTTCATGACGACGGCGCTCGGCCTGTGGGGCACGCTCAGCAGCCGTTGTGGCTTCGTCGTGGCAGATGCCAGCGAGCTTCCGAGCGAGATCGCCGATTACACCGATCGCTTGGTGACGCCGTATTTCCGCGCGGCCGTCGCCTGGCTGGAGAGTTTGCGCATCGGGGTGACGGGTGCGGAGCTGTTCGAAGCCGTGCATCGCCACGTCGGCGGTCCGTTCTTCGGAGTGCAGCTCAACCCGGGGCATCAGGTGCATCTGGATGAGTGGTTGAACTCACCGGTGTACGCTGGCTCGGACATTCCGCTGCGATCGGGGATGGCGATGCAGCTCGACATCATTCCTGCGACTGGCAGCGCCTATCAATCCAGCAATATCGAGGACGGATATGCGCTCGCCGATGCCGCCCTGAGGGAGGAGTTCGCCACCAAGTTCCCGGCCGCGTGGGACCGTATCCAGGCGCGGCGCGGCTTTATGCAGGACCAACTCGGCATCACCCTAGCGCCCGAGGTCATGCCGCTGTCGAACGCCCCCGCCTACCTGCCGCCGTTCCTGCTGCAGCCGTTTCGGGTGATGACGACGATTCCTGCCTGACTTGAACCTACGGCCTAGACGAGAGGACAGCCACTGTCATTCGGGTGCGCCATAGTTTTAGACGGCCGTCTTCGTGCGCCCGGCGACTCGAGACAGGCTGGCTATGGCGCCGCCCAGGGCGAAGACCGTAGCGAGCAGCAGCGCGTAGCGGACCCCGTCGGCGGTGAGGCTGAAGATCAACGCCACCAGCGCTGCTCCGACTGTTTGGCCGAGCAGCCGCGCGGTTCCCAGCATTCCGCTTGCCCCTCCGGTGCGGTGCAGCGGGGCCGCGGAAATGATCGCGCGGTTGTTGGGCGACTGGAAGAAGCCGAATCCCATCCCGCACAACGCCATGCGGAGGCCGATCGAGACCGGGCTGGCCGCAAGGGGCATGAAGGCCAGCAACAACAGCCCGGTCCCGAACGCCGCCATCCCGATCCCGCCCAACAGCCCGGCGGAATGCCGGTCTGCCAGCCGCCCCGCGATCGGCGCCATGATGGCGGTTGCGAGCGGCCACGGCGTCATCAGCAATCCCGTGGCGGTGGCATCCCATTTGAGCGTGCCCTGCAGTAGAAAGGGCAGCGACACGAAGGCAAGCGTTGCGGAGGCGAAGCACAGCACGCTGGTGGCGACGGACAGGCGAAAGAGCGGGATGCGCAGCAGGTCGACGGGGAGCAGCGGCGCGGCGCGGTTGAGCTGCCGGCGTACGAGGACAACGCACGCGAGCACCGCCCCGGCCAGCTCTGCCACAGCTTCGAGCGGGCGCTCGCCATGCGCGTAGCCGTCGATGCCCAGGATGAGCAGGCCGAAAAACAGCGCGTTCAGCAGGGCGCTGCCGCCGTCGAAGCGGACCGAGCCCTTCGGCGTCGGCGGCAGCGAACGGGAGGCGATGGCGAACGCGACCAGACCGACGGGGACGTTGATGGCGAACAGCCATTCCCAATTGGCCACCGCCAGGATGGCGGATGCGACCGTAGGCCCCACGGCCGAGCAGGTTGCGGCAATCAACGCGTTGAATCCCATGCCGCGCCCGAGCAGTGCCCGCGGGTATACGTATCGAGTGAGGGCCGAGTTCACGCTCATGATCCCGGCGGCGCCGAAACCTTGCAGCACGCGGGCCAGCGTCAGCGCGGTGAGCGAGTGGGAAAGCGCGCAGGCCAGCGAGGCCAGGGTGAACACGGCCAGGCCGGTCTGGTACACCCGGCGGTACCCGTAGATCTCGCCCAGCGACGCGAGCGGCAACAACGAAATCGTGACCGCAAGCTGATAGGCGTTGATAACCCAAATGGAGTCGGCTGGCGAGACATGCATGTCCGCGCCGATGGTCGGTAGGGCGATATTGGCGATTGCGCCGTCTATCACCGCCATTCCCACAGCCAGTGCGATGGTCAGCACGGCAAGATTACGCTGCGGCTTGGGTAAGCCGTCCGTCGGTTCGATCAACGCCATCGGTCAGCTTTACGAGCGCGATCAGGGTGTGAAAAGGTGGCCTAGCCCCTTGCCAGCCATTCTTTGTCCGCCGCGGCTGCATCCTGGAAGCCGACGCTGACAACGGCACGGTATCCGAGTAGGCTTTTCGCTAAGCCGATAGAGGAGAGCCCGCGATGAAGTTCGAGTTGGATCATGTTCATCTGCGCAGCTTGGACCCGGAAGCAGCGGCCGATTTCTACGTGCGGATGTTCGGCGCCATGGTGATAGGTCGCTTGGAGGATGGCCCGACGCTACGTGTGACTGTCGGGCTCGGCGACCTACGGCTGTTCATCGACCGCGTGCCGCCCGGCACGCACGGTCCCCTGAAGCCGCCGACATTGGGCTTGGAACATATCGGCCTGATCGTGACCGACATGGAGGCGGCAGCGGCTGAACTCGAGGCGAAGGGCGCCGTGTTCACATTGCGGCCCACCTCTCCGCGGCCGGGAACGAAGATCGCTTTCGTGCAAGCGCCGGACGGGGCACAGGTGGAGATCCTCGAGCGGGCGGTCGTGCCGGTGTGAACCGCGCGGGATCGCAGGCGAGCCTGGCACAGTGAATGGAGGCATGGACGAGGTGAGTGAACGCGATTTCGTCGGTTACGGGCCCACAACACCCGATGCAGGGTGGCCCGGCGGTGCACGTGTGGCGCTCAACATCGTGCTAAATTACGAGGAGGGCAGCGAGCCGTCCTTCCCGGATGGCGACGAGGTCACGGAGACCGGGCTGACCGACGGCGGACGCGGCGGACCGCGTCGAGACCTGGCGGCGGAGAGTATGTTCGAGTATGGCAGCCGCGTCGGTGTATGGCGGCTTTTGCGGATCTTGCACGCGCACGAGGCCCCCGCGACGGTGTTCGGCTGTGCCGTGGCGCTCGATCGCAACCCGGCCGTGGTCCAAGCCATTAAGCAGTCCGGTTACGATGTGTGTTGCCACGGCAATCGCTGGGTGGACCACCAGGTGATGACCGAGGATGTCGAGCGGGCCGAGATCGTGCAGGCTGTCACCACGCTCCAGCGTCTGTTCGGGGAGGCGCCGGCCGGCTGGTATTGCCGTTATGGCCCAAGCCTCAACACGCGCAGGTTGCTCGTCGAGCATGGCGGGTTCCTGTACGATTCGGACAGCTATAACGACGAGCTGCCGTATTGGCGCCGGGTCGCCGGGCAACCTCACTTAGTCTTACCCTATAGCCTTGTGAACAACGACGCCCGCTTCATCCGCGGCAGCTTCGCGGTGGCCGACGACTTTTTCCAATATCTGCGGGACTCGGCTGGGTTGCTGCTGCGGGAGGGCCATTCGACGATGATGTCGGTTGGGCTGCACATGCGGCTAGCGGGTCATCCGGGGCGAGCGGTGGCGTTGGAGCGGTTCTTGGATTGGGCGAAGGGGCAGGCCGGCCTTTGGTTGTGCCGCCGCATCGACATTGCACGCCACTGGGCCGCTCACCACCCGTACCAAGGACCATGACCCGCGTCCAGCCGGCGTTCCCGACCTGGCAAGTCATGATGTAGAGGCTTGAGGCGATTTGACCGAGTGAGTGGCCAGCCGTTATCCTCACCACAAATCAGGTCGAACCTGAGAGAGGGTAACGCACCAATGCACACTAGGTCCGCCATGGTCGCCGGAGCATTGTTGTCCGCGGCATTCGCCATTCCGGCAGCCCTGGCCCAGCCAGCTTGCGTAGCCGGTGGTGCCTCCGTTCCTGCGCAAGCCAACACCACCGATCCGGCCGCTCCGTTCTTCATCGACACGGCGGGCATGGACCTGAAGACCGCTCCGCCCACCCGCGATCCGTCGAACCCGAGCTATCCGCACGCGGCGGAGCTTCCGGACGGCACGCTGCCGCCATCCGGGGCGGAGGGAAACTTCATCATCGGCCCGACACACAAGGCCGCCCCGGAGACCGTGGCGCAAGGCAATGTTCCGCACGGGACGATCCATTCATTTACCATCTCGTCGAACGATAGCGTGATCTATAATCCTGGCATGATCCGCGACGACCCGGCGGACTGCCGTAATGGGTCCATCTACGCATCGCATTCCGCGCCGGGTGACCCGTCGAACATGATCGTGACGACGAGCCACCCCGGAAGTTGGGTGCGGACCATCGACGTCTACGTGCCTGCCCAATATGTTCCCGGCACCGACGCCCCGTTCATCGTGTTCGGCGATGGCGGAGCGACTGGGTCTTATCCCGGGCGCGACCTGTTCACCACGCTCGACAACCTCATCCAGCAGCACCGCGTGCCGGCCATGGTTGCAATCGGCATCGCTGCGGGTGGACAGGATGCCCAAGGCAGCGAGCGGGGGCGTGAGTACGATGCGGTCTCCGGCGCCTATGCGGAGTGGATCGAGCGCGAAGTGCTGCCCCTGGTGGAGCATAACGCGGGCGTCAAGCTGACGAGCAACCCGGACGGACGGGCGACCATGGGGATCAGTTCGAGCGGTGCGGCCGCCTTCACGATGGCCTGGTTCCATCCCGAGCTGTATCACCGCGTGCTCGCCTATTCACCGACGATGGTGAACCAGCAATGGCCGCACGACACTTCGCTGCCGGGTGGCGCGTGGGAGTACCACGACGCTTGGGCGGGTAAGGCTGGGCCTAACCTTACCGTCACCGTCAATACCGTGACGCCGGCACCGTCAGCCGCGGGAGCGCCGCTGATCCCGAACAGCCCAGCGAAGCCCATCCGATTTTGGTTCGAGGTCGGCGACCACGACCTGTTCTACCCGGCCGCGATCATGCCCGATGGCATGCACGACTGGACACTGGCGGACGAGAGGATGGCCGCTGTCCTTGCTGCCAAGGGCTACCACTATCAGTTCGTCTTTGCGCGCAACGCCGGGCACGTCGACCGACCGACCGTGGCGCAGACGATACCATCGGCGCTCGAGTGGCTCTGGAAGGGCTACCAGGCTTCGTAGCAGCCTGCGGGCCAAAGGGCCTCGCCGCATCGATCGGTGGTCAGCGCCTGCCAGCCACCCGCCCTACGCCGCGCTTCGGCCCGCGAGCCGTTGCCGGATGGCGTCGAGCGCGAAACCGTCCACGACCCGCGGCGCGCAGTATGCGGCCGGGCTACGGACCGGGTTGGGATAGAGCTGATCGTACTCGGACGCGTTGTGGAAAATACCGCGGCTGTCGTCATCGACGAAGGTTTCCGCCGCGACACCATTGGCCCAGACGACGTCGTGATGTGCCAATTCGATGTGCAGGTAGTCGACCCGCGTCATAACCGCCTCGCGCACGATGGTCGTGCCGTTCACCAACTCGCCCGCCGGCACCAGCACGCCGTCCAGCAGCAGCGCGTGCGCCGGTGAGACGAGCAGGTCCCGCGTCGGCAAGCTGTGGCCCAGGGCTCCGGCCCGCACCCGAACTGGCAGAAGCGCCGGATTGGATAGCAGGAAGCGCCCGGCATAGGATCGGCGGCCGATCCAGCGGATAGGCTCAACGGTGCCGCCGACGGTGACGACGTGATCACCAATCGCCAACGCCTCGACGGCGACCTCACCGTTCGGGGTCAGGATCTGGGTGCCGGGGCAATAGCAGGCCGGCGTGCTCGCAGCAGTGAAGGCATGCTCCACCCCGTTGGCGTCGGTGAACGTGCCGACGATCAGGCCCGCGTCGTTGATTCCACTGGGCTCCGTGGCGACCGACCCGGCGGCATCGAACACGCTGATCACGCCGTTCTGCTCGATGAAGCCGTTAAGCTGGTTGTCGCCCTCTTCGTAGCCGACGACGGCCCCCGCGGCGTTGATACCTGTCACCACCGTGAAGGGCGTGGCGGCGTCGCTGGCGGCAATCGTGGTGATGACACCGCCGAGGTCGGTGAACCCGAAGATGTTGCCGGATGCGTCGACATAGGTGCCAGCTAACTCGCCCGCCGCATTGACCGCGGTGATCGAGGTGCTTTGCGAGCCGGACGGGTCGATCGTCGCGAAGGTGCCGCCTATGTCGGTGAAGCCGTGCTGGACGTAGTTGGAATCGAGGTAGCTGCCGACGATCTCATCGGTCGCGCTCACATCCGTCACGGTGGTCTCGATGGCGCCCGTCACGTTCAGTGTCGTCACCGTGCCGCTAAAATCCACGAAGCTACTTTGGTCTTCCGTGCCAACAATGGTGAGGGCGCCGTCGCTGGCAACCGGCTCGATATCCTGGCCGGGGACGGCAATCGACGTGGTGTTGCCGGGTGCGCCAGAGAACCCGACCGCATCGGCCGTTCCCGACGGCCCGCTGGCGAGGCTGTAGCCGATGATCTGCCCGCCATTGGTCACGCCGGTAATGTCGGTTTCCGCAGCACCGGGGATGTCGAAACTGCTGACGACGCCAGATGAGAGGGTGAAGCCGTGCTGGACTCCGTTGGCGTCGACATAGGAGCCGACAACCTCGCCTGCGTCGTTGACGGCCGCGTTGAGCACCGTGCCGGATACGTCCGGATCGATGGTCGTGAAATCGGTGACGTTGCTGCCGCTCATGCGAGAGCCCCTCGGTGCGTTGAAGTGGAAGGAGATAAGCCAGCGACTCGACGGCTCACGGCGTAGCGCCCGCGGCGGTGCAGGCCTTCCAGTACAGTTCGTAGCAAACCTGTGGTGGCGCCGTCTGCACAGGCCCACCCGCAACCAGCGTCAACTCGGCGGCGGTTGCAAGCCGGGTGGCGGTGACTGGCGGTATGTCCAGCGCCTTCGCCACCGACACGCCGCCGGTCTGGAACTCCGACAGCACGCGCAATGGGTTGATGCCGGTGATCTGGCCGAACAGCATCAGTCCGTTGAGGTAATCGCCGTAGCTGCTGGGGTGGTAGCCGATCGGCACGGTGCAGCAGGCCAGCAGCGGATCGCTGTCCCAAAGATCGACCTGGCCGACCGGCTCGGTCACGAGATAAGGGTTTTGCTGGGCATAGCCGAGATTGATCGCGGTAACCCACGCGTCCCCATCGAGCGCCACGTTCACATGGCTCTGCGACGGGTTGGCCGCGTTATAGGTGGCAGCCGTGTTGACATAGGCATTGTGCAGGTCCGACCCCATTTGGGCGATCGGGTTCGCAGCACCGACATACGGCGCATATTCCGCATTGCCGCTCTGCTGTGCGGGCGTGCTGGACCCGAAAATCGGCAGGTTCGGGTTCGTGCTCGTGTAACCATACGCCGCGAGCGCCGGTGTCTCCGCCAGGGTTATCGTCGCGAACGGCACGCTGGCGGTTTGGTCGGCGGTGTCGATGGCGTTGACGAGCCCGTTCACGCCGGCCTGGAAACCCGACGGGTTACCGCGGGTCATCACGCTCTGTCCGTTGACGGTGATCTTGGTCGGCAGCGGATCGAACGTTTGGTCCTGCAAGACGATCTGGGAGAATTTGGCATTGGCGATCAGTGCTAAGTCGTTCGCCTCGTTGCCGGAATTGTTGGCGTATCCCTTCAAGGTGGCGCTGCTGACGGCCACGAGCGAGACGTTGTACGACAGGCCGGCTTCCTTGGTAAGTTGCAGGAAGATGCCGGCCACCCCGCCGAACGGCCCGACTTCGGTGTACTGCAGCGATGGGTTGTTCTGCAGGAAAGTGAGTTGCGCCTGCAACGTCGCGCCGTAGGTGTTGGCCGTCGTGGGCGTCACGCGGGAGACACCCTCCACGCCCGCGCACGGCGACGTCGGACACAGCAGGTCATGCACGAGCCCGCTGCCCGCCGCATTTCCGGCACCTGCGTCGTAGTTCAGCCCAGGCCGGTATCGGGTATGAGTGTAGCTGTTGCCGACGAACAGGATATTCACGGGTTGCGCCGCCGCGGGCATGGAAGCTGCCGCCAGCCACGTGCCGAGCCCGGCCGCCACCAGGTTCCGGAACTTCTTCATCGAACCCATCCTCCCAAGTCTGCGTCTGAAAACGCCATTGGACCCGGTTCTACAGAACGGGCTTGGGGGGTTCAAATATATCGGACACGTGGCTGCCAGACGTTATACCAATGGCCCTAATCGCTGACCGACGCCCATTCTCGTCGGGTTATTGAGG
>CAXTWC010000059.1:0-27077 GCA_964247805.1 uncultured Acetobacteraceae bacterium
GGTGTTCGTCACCGATGACGGGGCGGAGACCGACCTCGACCTCGGCCACTACGAACGCTTCACCGGGGTCCACGCGACCCGGAGCGACAACGCCACCACGGGGCGCATCTATTCCGAGGTGATCGCAAAGGAGCGTCGCGGCGACTACCTGGGCGCCACCGTCCAGGTCATCCCGCACATCACCGACGCCATCAAGGAAGTGATCGTCCGCGACCTGCAGGACGGGAACGGCGACGAGTTCGATTTCGCCCTGATCGAGATCGGCGGCACGGTGGGCGACATCGAGAGCCTGCCGTTTCTGGAGGCCATCCGCCAGCTCGGCAATGAATTGGGCCCGCAGCGCACCATGTTCGTGCACCTGACCCTGGTGCCTTACATCCCGTCCGCCGGCGAGCTGAAGACCAAGCCGACGCAGCACTCGGTGAAGGAGCTGCAGAACGTCGGCATCCAGCCGCAGATGCTGCTGTGCCGCTGCGACCGCGAGATCCCCGAGGCGGAGCGGCGCAAGATCGCCAGCTTCTGCAACGTGCGGGTCGAGGCGGTGGTGGCCGCGCTGGACGTGGACACGATCTACGCCGTGCCGATCAGCTATCACCGCGAAGGCATGGACGGGGAGGTGCTGCGGCATTTCGGCCTGCCGCAGCACGACGCCAGCCCCGATTTGGCTCGGTGGCAGCGCATCGTGGACGTGATGCGCGCGCCCGAAGGCGAGGTGCGGATCGCGGTGGTGGGGAAGTACACCAACCTGCTCGACAGTTATAAGTCGCTGAACGAGGCGCTCGCCCATGGCGGCATCGCCAATGGCGTGAGGGTGCACCTGGACTGGGTGGACAGCCAGGTATTCGAGCAGCCGCACGCCATCGCCCGGCTGGAAGGGGTACACGGCATCCTGGTGCCCGGCGGTTTCGGCGAGCGCGGCACCGAGGGCAAGATCGAGGCGGTGCGCTTCGCCCGCGAGCACCGGGTGCCATTCTTCGGCATCTGCTTCGGCATGCAGATGGCGGTGATCGAGGCGGCGCGTCACTTGGCCGGCCTACCCCATGCTTCATCGACGGAGTTCGGCCCCTGCGACGAACCGGTGGTGGGCCTGCTGACCGAATGGGCCCGCGGCAACGAGATCGAGGTGCGTGAGGAGGGCGGCGATCTCGGCGGCACGATGCGGTTGGGATCATACCCAGCGAGCCTCGGCGAGGGCTCCCTGGTGCGAGCGATGTATAACGAGGCGGCGGAAATCCACGAGCGGCACCGGCACCGGTTCGAGGTGAACATCCATTACCGCGACCGGCTGGAGGCAGCTGGGCTGCGGTTCAGTGGGCTATCGCCGGACGGGATCTTGCCGGAGACGGTGGAGCTGCCGGGCCACCCATGGTTCGTCGGGGTGCAGTATCATCCGGAGCTGAAAAGCAAGCCGCTGGACCCGCACCCGCTGTTCCGCGGCTTCATCGCCGCCGCGATCAAGCAAGCGCGTTTAGTCTAGCTGTCCACTCCCTCTCCCCTTGAGGGAGAGGGCCGGGGTGAGGGGTAGCCACGCATGCAGGCATTCCCAGTTGAAGCTCCCTCACCCAACCCTCTCCCAGCGGGCGAGGGCTTATCGCGGATTGCGCAAGCGCGTACACCGCACCCCTCAAGGGAGCCGCAACCATGCCGGATGTGACCATTCGAGATATCACCGTCGGCAATGCCCGGCCGTTCACGCTGATCGCTGGCCCGTGCCAGATCGAAAGCGAGGCACACGCCTTCGAAGTCGCCGATGCGCTCGCCACGATGTGCCGGGCGGCCGACATCCCGTGGATCTACAAGAGCAGTTTCGACAAGGCCAACCGCACCAGCGCCTCCGCCGCACGGGGCGTCGGCATAAGCCAAGGCCTCGCCATCCTCGCCGCCGTGCGCGAGCGGTTCGGCGTCCCCGTGCTGACCGACGTGCACGATGCCGGCCAGTGTGCCCCGGCGGCGGAGGCGGTGGACGTGCTGCAGATTCCCGCATTCCTGTGCCGCCAGACCGACCTGTTGATCGCCGCCGGAGAGACCGGGGCCGCGATCAACGTGAAGAAGGGCCAATTCCTGGCGCCCTGGGACATGACCAACGTCGCCGCCAAGATCGCCGCGACCGGCAATGAGCGTATCCTGCTGACCGAGCGCGGGGCCTCGTTCGGCTACAACACCCTGGTCTCCGACATGCGCTCGCTACCGATTATGGCGCGCACGGGCTATCCGGTGGTGTTCGACGCCACCCACTCCGTGCAGCAACCCGGCGGCCAAGGCACCAGCAGCGGCGGGCAGCGCGAGTTCGCACCAGTGTTGGCCCGCGCCGCGCTGGCGGTGGGCGTCGCGGCGGTGTTCATCGAGTGCCACCCGGACCCGGACCACGCGCCGAGCGACGGCCCGAACATGATTCCGCTGCTGGAAATGCCGGCGTTGCTGGCGCGGCTGGCGGCGTTCGACCGGCTCGCCAAGGCGTAGGGTGGGCTGCTCGCAGCCCACCAATACCGTATACTCGAGGCTGGTGGGCTGCAGAGCAGCCCACCCTACGCGGGGACTACCTGACCATCCTCCAGCGTAACTCGGCGGTCCATGCGGGCGGCCAACTCCGGGTTGTGGGTCGCGATCAGCGCGGCCACACCCTGACCGCGCACGGTCGCGAGCAAGGCATCGAACACTACGCCGGAGGTGCCAACGTCCAGATTGCCGGTGGGCTCGTCCGCCAATAGCACGCGCGGCGCATTGGCCAGCGCGCGTGCGATCGCCACACGCTGCTGCTCGCCGCCTGAAAGCTTGCCGGGCAGGTGACCGGTGCGGGCCCCCAGCCCGAGCGTTTCCAGCAATTCCCGCGCGCGTGCCTCAGCGTCACGGCGGCGCTTGTTGGCAATCAATTGCGGGAGGACGACGTTCTCGAGCGCGCTGAACTCGCCCAGCAAATGATGGAACTGGTAGACGAAGCCGATCGAGTCCCGCCTGATCGCGGTGCGCGCCGGGTCGGGCAGGGTGCCAGCGTCGCGACCATCCACCAGCACGGCGCCGCTATCCGGTCGCTCCAGGAGTCCGGCCAGGTGCAGCAACGTGGACTTGCCGGTGCCGGAAGGCGCCACCAGCGCCACGATCTCGCCGGGCAGCAGCACCAGGTTCGCGGCCCGCAGCACGGTGAGCGGCGTGGCGCCGCCGGTGCGGTAGGTGCGGCTGACGGCGCGTAGTTCGAGCGGCTCAGACATTACGCAGCGCTTCGACCGGGTCGGTGCGGGCCGCGCGCCACGACGGGTAGATCGTCGCGAGCAAGGATAGTGCGAGCGCCATGACGATGATCTGCCCCACCTCGTGCCAATCGAGTCGGGCCGGGAGATGTGCCAGGTAGTACACCGTCGGATCGAACACGGTCCGGCCGGTGATCGCCTCGACCCAGCCCTGGATCGTCTCGATGTTCAGACAGAACAGCACGCCGAGCACCGTGCCCAAAACCGTGCCGGTGACGCCGACCGATGCGCCGACCATCAGGAAGATGCGCAGCACCGCTCCTCGCCCGGCGCCGATGGTCCGCAGCACGGCGATGTCGCGCGTCTTGTCCTTCACCATCATGATCAGGGAGCTGATCACGTTGAACGCCGCGACAAGGATGATCAGGGTCAGGATGAGGAACATCACGTTCTGCTCCACCTGAACGGCTGCGAAGAAGCTGTTGTTGTTCTGCTGCCAGTCGACGATCCGCACCGGCTTGCCCAACAGCCCTTGCTGGATAGCTCGCCCGATGGCCGGAGCCCGGTCTGGATCATCCACCGAAACCTCGATCTGGGATGCCTGGTTGGGCTGCTGGAAGAAGATCTGGGCAGATTGCAGCGGCAGGAACACGTAGCCGCTGTCGTAGTCGTTCATCCCCACTTGGAAGATGGCCACCACCGTGTAAGCGCGGATGCGGGGGATCGACCCGAATGGCGTGGCGGCGCCCTGCGGGGAAAGCAGCGTGATCTTGCTGCCAACTGCGAGTCCGAAGCGGTTGGCCAGGGTGATGCCGATCGCGATCGCGTCCGGCGCCTTGAAGTCGTCCAGCGAGCCCGCGCGGATGTGGTCGCTGACGGCGTGCAGGCTTGCCAGGTCCGCCTGGCGGATGCCACGCACGTAGCCGCCGCTGTTATTGCCGCGGTCGTCCGTCAGCAGCACTTGGCCATCGACCACCGGAATGGCGGAAACGACACCGGGCACGGTTTTGATCTTGGCGACGTCGGCATCGTAATCGGTGAGCGGTTGCCCGGCGCCGTACACGCCAAGGTGGCCGTTGAAGCCCAGGATGCGGCTCAACAAGTCGGTCTTGAAGCCGCCCATGACGGACATGACGATGATGAGCGTCCCAACGCCCAGGGCGATTCCGACCAAGCTGAACCCGGCGATCACGGACACGAACCGCTCGCCACGGCGCGCGCGAAGGTAGCGCCCGGCGACGGCGCGTTCAAACGGACCGAACATGCTTCCTACCCCGCCTTCCCTTGTGGGAGAGGGCTGGGGGGAGCGGTAGGAACCGCACCGCATTGAGCCGGAGTGAAAGCCTCCGAAGGCGTTGCGGTGGCAACCCCCTCCCGCAAGGGGAGCGGGCTTTTTCTATTGGCCGGGGTCACGCCTGTACTTTCGCCAGCGCGTCCTCGACACTCAGTTCCACCCGCTCGCCGCCGGCGCGACGCTTCAGCTCCACCCGGCCGTTGGCGGCTCCGCGCGGGCCCACGACGATCTGCCACGGATGGCCCATCAGGTCGGCATCGTTGAACTTGACCCCGGCGCGCTCCTCACGGTCGTCATACAGCGCAGTGGTCCCGAGCTTGGCATACAGGCTTTCGCAGATACCCCCGGTCGTGGCATCCCCCTGCTTCAGGTTCAGGATCGCCGCCCGGAACGGAGCGATACTGTCTGGCCAGATAATACCGGCCTCGTCGTGGCTCGCTTCGATCACGGCGCCTACCAAACGCGACACGCCGATGCCGTAGCTGCCCATCTCCGGCACCACGGGAGTCCCGTCCTGCCCCGCCACGGTCAGGCCCATCGGATCGCTGTATTTGCGGCCGAAGTAGAAGATATGGCCGACTTCGATCCCCCTGCCCTCGCGACGGCGATCGGGCGGTACATTGGCCCAAGCAGCCTCGTCGTGCTTCTCGTCGGTCGCGGCATACAGGCTGGTCATCCGGCCGTAAAACCGTGCCATGTCCTCCGGGTTGGTGTGATCGATCGCTGACCCGACCCAGTCCATCTCCTCGAACCCGGCGTCGAAGAACACGCCACTCTCGCCGGTCGGCGCCAGGATGATGAACTCGTGGCTGAGATCGCCACCGATCGGCCCGGTGTCCGCCACCATCGGGATGGCCTTCACACCCAACCGCTGGAACGTGCGCATATACGCCAGCATCATGCGCCGGTAGCTCAGCACCGCGCCCTCGTAATCGAGATCGAAACTATACGCGTCCTTCATCAGGAACTCGCGCCCGCGCATGACGCCGAAGCGAGGGCGTACCTCGTCGCGGAATTTCCACTGTATGTGATACAGCATCTGCGGCAGTTCGCGGTACGACTTCACCGATTGGCGAACCAGGTCGGTGATCATCTCCTCGTTGGTCGGCCCGTACAGCAGGTCGCGCTCGTGGCGGTCGCGGATGCGGAGCATTTCCGGGCCGTATGCGTCATAGCGTCCTGACTGCCGCCACAGATCGGCCGGCTGAACGGTCGGCATCAAGACTTCCTGGCAGCCGATCGCGTCCTGCTCCTCACGCACGACTTGGCCGATGTTGCGCAGCACCCGCAGGCCCGCAGGCAGCCAGGCATAGATGCCGGCCGCCGTCTGTCGCACTAACCCCGCCCGCAGCATCAACCGGTGCGACGCGATCTGCGCCTCGGCCGGGGTCTCCTTCAAGGTCGGCAACAGGGAGTGGGACAGGCGCATAGTGAGTGAGGCTCCGGGCAGGAAAACGGGCGTGGTCCGACAGCGAGCCAGCTGCCGGGTCGAGGGGGCGGACCCTACTCGCCCCTCGCGGTCACACGCAACTTGGCTGCTGTCACGCAGACCGGACGGCTGGGCGGTCCATCCTACAGTTGAAGTAGTTAATGGTCAGTCATCAAAGGAGGTGACCCTAAGCCGCAAGACACCGGAATGCCCAACGCGGCAACCAGCTTGCAACATCCTCGAGATGGTGCATCAAGGGCCACAGTGATTTGAGTGTATTGCTGCGCTGCACAACAACTTACGGCAACAAATTTGCCGTATTTCATGATCAAAGGCGCAAAGACGCGTGACATTGAGCGAAAACATCACTAAAGACGAAAGAAGACCCGCGCACCTGTAAGGCGCAGCGGGTCAAGTTTAGGGAGGAAACGCCAGTCACACGGCAGGAAGAGGGAAGACCCTCGACCTGACGTGATGATTGACCAGAAAAACCCTTAAAACCACTAATAAATGCATCTCGTATAAGCTTTATGGCAGCTTGCGCAGAAATTTGCCCGGATCTTGAGCACAGCAGACCAGTTTTTATGCAATTGCTCGATACGGATTCAGACGCAGAGATCAGAAAGCGAGCCGCTATTCGTCCGGCATTTGGGCAGCCATGCTGCGGAAGCTGACATAAGGGCTATGGATCAACGCGATCCCACCCGCCCAGATTACCCCCGATACCAACGTCGTTGCGATCACCTTCCGAAATAGGTGGGGCCGCTCGGGTGCGCCGCGCCATCCGCCAGTGTCCTCATCTGCGTCGGTAATCGGTCGCGTGCCAAACGGCAGGATCGCGAACAGCACCGTCCACCAGATCAGCGCGTAGAGAACGGTGGCTGTGAACCAGCCCATCAGACGCGGAGGAGATGCACGTCGACGAGCGGCCGCTTCTGCAGGCGACGGCCCAGTGCACGCCGAAGCGCCGCCTTGGCCGCGTCCAGCAACGCCGGGTCGTCACGCCGGAGAGCTTTTGGCAGGTCGTCGAAGGCGGCAGTGAACTCCCGCGTCACACGTTCGCTCTCGCTGTCTTCGGGCTCGAACAGGCCGGGCGCACTGATCTTCGGACGGCCGAGCAGTTCGCCATCCTCATCGACCGCAACGCTGGCCAGCACCATACCGTTGAACAGCATGCGGCGTCGGGCAGCCATCACGCCACCGTTCAGCGGCACGAGACGGTTTCCATCGAGCGCAAGGCGGCCGACCGGTGCGGAATCAGTCACTTCCGGTCGGTTTCCCGTCAGGCTTAGCACATCCCCATCCTCGAGCAGGATCGGGGTGGCGCCAGCCTCCTTCGCCAGAGCGGCATGGGCGGACAAATGCCGCCACTCGCCATGCACCGGCACGGAATAGGTGGGGCGAACCATGGCATACATCCGGCGTAGCTCGTCGCGCGCTGGATGGCCCGACACGTGGACCATGTGGTCGTCTGCCGTCATCAGACGCACGCCGCGCCGGATTAGATTGTCCTGCACCGCGCCAATTGCCCGCTCGTTGCCGGGGATAACCCGGCTGCTGAACACGACCGTGTCCCCCTCACCGAGCGCCACGTTGCGGTGGGTGTCGGCAGCGATGCGGGCCAGCGCACTCCTAGCCTCCCCTTGGCTGCCGGTGACCAGGATCAGCAGGTTGTCGTCGGGTACCACCTCGAGTGCGTCCTCGGGCACGAACTCGGGCACGTCCTTGAGCATACCGCACTCGCGCGCGGCTGCCTCCAGGTTGCGGAGCGAACGGCCAACCAACGCCACCGAGCGCCCGGCATCCTTGGCGGCCAAGGCAACGCTCTCGACCCGCGCCACGTTGCTGGCGAAGCAGGTCACGGCGACCCGGCCGCGCATCGGGCGGATCAGGGCGGCAAGGCTGGTCCGCACGTCGGCCTCGGAGCCGGAATGGCCCTCCACCATCGCATTGGTGCTGTCGCACACGATCGCCAGCACGCCTTCATCGCCGAGCGCCTCGAAGGCCGCTTCATCCGTGGGCGGGCCGACCATCGGGTTGGGGTCTAGCTTGAAGTCACCGGTGTGGAGAATAGTGCCATAAGGGGTGCGGATCACCAACGCCTGGGACTGCGGGACGGAATGGGTGACGCCCATGAACTGCAGCCGGAACGGTGACAACTCGAACGACCCGCCAGGCTGGATCACGGTGACCTTGGCCTCGTTCACCAAGCCCGCCTCGCCGAGCTTGCGGCGCAACACGGCGGCGGCGAAGGGGGTCGCAAAGATCGGGCAACGCAACTGGCGCCACAGATGGGCGACGGCGCCGAGATGGTCCTCGTGCGCGTGGGTGATGACCAGGCCAACGAGGCTATCACGCCGGTCGGCGATGAAGGCCGGGTCAGGCATCATGATCTCGACCTCCGGGTTCTCCGACCCACCGAAGCCGATGCCGCAATCGACGGCCAGCCACCGCCCGTTACAGCGGTAGAGGTTGAGGTTCATGCCGATCTCACCCGTCCCGCCGAGGGGCAGGAAGGCGAGATCGTTGGTTAATGCATCCAAATCAGTCGCTTTCTATGGATCTCGTCCGATCTCTGGGCAATGTGGGAGCGGGGTTGCGCTCCGCCAACAGCCGCAGACCGTCCAATGTCAGATCGGGATCGATCTGCTCAATTATAGTCGTGCCCTCGGAGAATAGCGGCGCGAGGCCCCCAGTTGCGAGGACTTTCAGCGGACGCTCGAATTCCGCCTGGATCCGGGTCGTGAGGCCCTCGATCATGCCGATATAGCCCCAATACAGGCCTGACTGCATGGCCGGCACAGTGGCGCGGCCGATCACGGCTTGCGGACGGCCGATCCCGATGCGAGGCAGGCGGGCGGCAGCTTGGTGGAGCGCCTCGATCGACAAGTTGATCCCGGGGGCGATCGCACCCCCGATATAGGCGCCGTTCTCGTCCACCACGTCGAAGGTGGTCGCAGTGCCGAAATCGATCACCATCAGAGGGCCTTGGTAGCGCTGATGTGCCGCCAACGCGTTCAGCAACCGGTCAGCGCCGACCTCGGCCGGGTTGTCGACCTTGATCTCGAACCCCCAGTCTAGGTTGGAACGGGCGATCAGCGGCTCGACGTCGAACCAGTCGCGGCATAAGCGGCGTAGGTGATACAGCGCGGCCGGTACGACGGTGCCGATCACGGCACGGCTCACCTGGGCCGCCTTCAATCCCCGATGCTCCAGCAAGGTCAGCAGCCAGACGGCGTATTCGTCCGACGTGCGCTGGGCGTCGGTCCGAATGCGCCAGATGCCCCGCCACTCGCTGCCGTCATGCACGGCAAACACGATGTTGGTATTGCCGGCGTCAACGACGAGCAGCATGGCCAGCCTCCCGCAGGATCCGGGCGGGGTTGCCGGCGACCGTTGCCCCCGGCGGCACGTCCCGAGTGACGACGCTGCCAGCGCCGATGACCGCGTCGGCGCCGATCGTCACACCCGGTAGAATGATGGCGCCGCCGCCGATCCAGGCGAAAGGGCCGATGCTGATCGGACGGCCGAACTCCAATCCCTCGCGGCGGCGGGCCGGGTCACGCGGGTGATCGGCGGTATAGAGCTGCACCGCCGGGCCGATCTGAACGCCTTCGCCGATCTCGACGCCAACCACGTCCAGGATCACGCAGCCAAAATTGAGGAACGCATCGCGGCCCAGCGTGATGTTGTAGCCATAGTCGCAGTGGAACGGCGGCCGGATAACCGACCCCTCCGAAGCCACGCCGAGCCGTTCCGCCAGCAACCGGCGGCGTTCCGAGGCCGAGGCGGCACTCGCCGCATTGTAGCGGACCAACCAGGCCTTGGTGGTCGCCTGGTCGGCCTGGATCTCGGCATCGCCCGGCCGATAAAGCGCACCGGCCAGCATCTTCTGCTTCTCGGTCCGGCCGTCGGCCGCCTCGGTCACCCGAACAGCACGGCGGCCGCCGCCTGGGCGGCAGTGACAATCGGCGCGGGGAAGACGAAGAAGAACGTCGTCACCAATGCTCCTACAGCCGCGACGAAGGACAGAGAGGGCGCACGAACGTCGAACGCCGGCTGTGCATCATCGAAATACATGACCTTGATGACACGCAGATAGTAATACGCGCCAACGACCGACGTCAGCACGCCGATGACCGCCAGGGTCCAGTAGCCGGATTGTACGGCCGCATAGAACACATAAAGCTTGCCGAAGAAGCCGCTGAACGGCGGGATTCCTGCCATGGAGAACATGAATATGGCGAACGCCAGCGCCAGCATCGGGTCGGTGCGGGCGAGGCCGGATAGATCCGCGATCTTCTCCAGCGGCAACCCACGCCGGCGCATCGCAATCAAGCAGGCAAACACGCCGGCCGACATGAACACATAGGTGACCATGTAGATCAAAACGCCCTGGATGCCGGCCTGGGTGTTCACCGCGAGGCCGATCAGCGCGTAGCCCATGTGGCCGATCGAGGAATATGCCATCAGGCGCTTGATCGAGGTCTGCCCGATCGCCGCGAGCGAGCCCAACAGCATGGAGGCGATCGAGATCAGCACGATCAGCTGCTCCCACGCCCCGCCCAGATGGCCGAACGGCACTTCGAGAGCGCGCAGCAGCAAGGCGATTGCCGCGACTTTTGGCGCAGTGGACATGAAGGCAGTGACGGGGGTGGGGGCGCCCTCGTAGACGTCCGGCGTCCACATATGGAACGGGACGGCGCTGATCTTGAAGGCGAGCCCCGCCACGATGAACACGACGCCGATGACGAGACCAGCCGCCGGGTGATCACCGGTCAGCCCGGCGCGGAGTTGGCCGAAATCCATCGAGCCGTTGAAGCCGTACGCCAGCGAAATGCCATACAGCAGCAAACCGGACGCCAAAGCACCCAGCACGAAGTATTTCAGCCCGGCCTCCGAAGACCGCAGATCGTCACGATTGAACGCGGCCATGACGTAGATCGACAACGACTGCAGCTCGAGCCCGATATACAGGGACATGAGGTTGGTCGCCGAGACCATGATCATCATGCCGACGGTGCACAGCAGGATCAGGACGGGGAATTCGAACCGGTCTATCCCGGTTTTCACGTTGTAATCGATGGCCAAGACGAGAGCCATTGCGGCGCCGGCGATGATCAGCAGCTTGGTGAATACGGCAAAGTGGTCCACCGCGAACAATCCGGCATAGCCTGATCCCATCGGCGTCGTCGCGACCAAGACGGCCGTCAGCAGAAGCGAGCCGAGACCCAGCATCGAGCACGCCAGGGACGGGTTGCCGCGCTTCCACAGCACACCGAACACCAGCACCGCCATGGCGCACAGGGCGAGAACGATCTCCGGCCAGGCGAGTGACCAGTGAAGCGCGATCATGGCAGGTTCCCCGCCAGCTTAGTCATCGAGGCGAGTGCCGCCGTGTGCTGATCCACTATCGCCCCTACGCTGGCATCGAAGAACTGGGTGAAGCTGCTGGGATAGATGCCCATCCAGAACGTCAGGAAGATCAATGGAGTGAAGATCGCAACCTCACGCGGCGAGACGTCCAGAATGGAACGCAGATCATCCCTCGTGATCGAGCCGAAGACGATACGGCGATAGAGCCACAGCGCATAGGCGGCGCCGAGGATCATGCCCGTGCTACCAAGCAAGGACACCCAGAAGTTCACCTTGAACGCCCCAACTAGGACCATGAACTCACCGACGAAGCCGGATGTGCCGGGCAGGCCCATGCTGGCCAGGGTGAAGAACAGGAAGATCAGCGCGTAGCCAGGCATCCGGTCCCCTAAGCCGCCATAACGGGCGATCTCGCGGGTGTGTATGCGGTCGTAGATCACGCCGACACAGAGGAATAGTGCGGCGGAGACAATGCCGTGGCTCAACATCTGCAGTATGGCGCCTTCCATACCCTGGATGTTGAAGGTGAAGGTGCCGATCACGACGAGGCCCATGTGCGCGACGGACGAATAGGCAATCAGCTTCTTCATGTCCGCCTGCGCCAGCGCCACCAAGCTCGTGTAGATCACTGCGATCACGCCTAGCGCGAACATCAGCGGCGCGAACTGCTGGGAGGCATAGGGCAGCATCGGCACCGAAAAGCGCAGGAAACCATACCCCCCCATCTTCAACAGCACGCCGGCCAAGATCACGGAGCCAGCCGTTGGCGCCTCCACGTGCGCGTCTGGCAGCCAAGTATGCACCGGCCACATCGGCACCTTCACCGCGAACGAGGCTAGAAAGGCAAGAAACAGCCAGGTCTGCATCTGCGGCGAGAACGCCGTATGCATCAGCACCGCGATGTCCGTCGTGCCGGCCTGGAACCACATGGCCAACAACGCCAGCAACATCAGCACCGAGCCAGCCAGGGTATACAAGAAGAACTTGAACGAAGCGTAAACGCGACGCGGCCCACCCCAAACGCCGATGATAATGTACATCGGGATCAGCAGGCCTTCGAAGAACATGTAGAACACGATGAAATCGGTGGCGGCGAACGCACCGACCATCATCGTTTCCAACACCAGGAAGGCGATCATGTATTCGCGCACGCGAACCTGCACCGACTCCCAACTCGCAAGGATGCAGATCGGGGTCAGTGCCGTCGAAAGGAGCACGAACAGCACGCTGATGCCGTCCACACCCATCTTATAACCGACCTTGAAGTCCGGCAGCCACGCGACGCTCTCGTTGAACTGGAAACCGGACTGCGACGGGTCGAAGTCCCACCAAAGCGTTAAGCTGAACGCGAACACGATCAGGCTGGTCCACAAAGCCGCCCAACGTGCATTGCGGGCGACCACAGCGTCGTCGCCACGAATCGTCATGATCACCAGGCAGCCAACGATCGGCAGCCAGGTGACCAGCGACAGGACAGGGAAGCCCGCGGCGTTCGTTACAGGATTCACTGGGCCTTACCGAAACAAGAGGAAGACGCTGATCAGCACGGTGAGGCCGATCAGCATGGTGAAGGCGTAGACGGCGATCGACCCGGTCTGGATCTTCACAATCTCGGCTGAGCCGCCGGCCATGAGCGCCGCCGCTCCATTGGGCATACCGTCGATCAGCTTCTCGTCGCCGGTGTGCCAAAGCGTGCGGGCCAGCCACTGCGCCGGGCGAACGAAGATCGCGTCATACAGCTCGTCGAAATACCACTTATGCAGCAGAAACTGGTAGACCGGCTGGAACGCCCCAGCCAGCCTCGCCGGCAACGATGGCACGAGCATGTACATCACATAGGCCAGCAAGATGCCGAGGCCACTCGTCACCGTCGGCAGCCAGGCAATGTACCAAGGCACGTGCTCGATATCGACCAGGATGTGGTTGTTCGGGCCTGACACGATCGAACCCGCCCAGAACTCCAACTGGTCCGTGCCGATGAACTGTTCATGCAGCGCCCAGCCCGAGAACACTGCGCCGACTGCAAGGATCATGAGCGGAACAGTCATCCACGGCGTGCTCTCGTGCACGTGGTCCATGGTGTGCTGATCCGCCCGCGGAGTGCCGTGGAACGTCATGATGATCAGCCGCCAGGAGTAGAAGGCGGTCAGGAACGCTGCGATCGTTCCCGTCCAGAAGCCGTACAGGCCCATGCCGATCGGTGTGACGTACCCGGTCTCGAGGATCGCGTCCTTGGACCAATACCCGGCGAAGAACGGCACGCCGGCAATGGCCAGGCTTCCGATCCACATGCAGGCATACGTGATCGGCACCTTGCGCCAGATCCCACCCATCTTGCGCATGTCCTGCTCGTCGCTCATCGCGTGGATCACGGAGCCCGCGCATAGGAACAGCAATGCCTTGAAGAAGGCGTGCGTGATAAGGTGAAAAATCGACGCCTGGTAGGCCATCGACCCGGCAGCAATGAACATGTAGCCAAGCTGCGAGCAGGTCGAGTAGGCGATCACCCGCTTGATGTCGGTCTGCACGCACGCGATCGTTGCCGCGAACAAGCAAGTCGTCCCGCCGATGAACAGGATGAAGTTCAGCGCCCCGGGTGCACTCGTGATGATCGGCGACATGCGGGCGATCAGGAACACCCCCGCGGTCACCATCGTGGCCGCATGGATCAGGGCGGAGACCGGGGTTGGGCCTTCCATCGCATCCGGCAGCCAGGTGTGCAGTCCGATCTGCGCCGACTTGCCCATCGCGCCGATGAACAAGAGGATGCCGATCACCTCGTATGCCCGCCAGGTTTGGCCGAACACATGATACAGCGCATCCTGATGCTGCGGGATGGCGGCAAAGATGGCAGGGAATTCGACCGTGCCGAATACGGTGAAGACCAACGCGATACCCACGGCGAAAAACAGGTCGCCCACCCGGTTCACGATGAAGGCCTTCATCGCAGCGCGATTGGCGCTCGGGCGGTCGTACCAATAGCCGATGAGCAAATAGCTCGCGAGGCCGACGCCTTCCCAGCCGAAGAACAGCTGGACGAGGTTATTGGCCGTGACCAGCATCAACATGGCAAACGTGAAGAGCGACAGATAGGCGAAGAAGCGGAACGAGCGCTTCTCGTGCGCCATGTAACCGACGCTGTAGATATGGATGAGCGTTGCAACCGGGGCCACCATGGCGACCATCACGGAGGAAAGCGTGTCCCGCCGCAGCGCCCAGTCCAAGTGGAAGCCGCCGATGTCGAACCAGGTGCCGAGCACGACCGGGTCCGGCTGGGGCTCGGTATAGAGAACGTCGATCAGGTTGGCCTCAGCGCATACCGTCGCCAGCAGCATGAAGGCGATGGTGACGGTAAAGGCGAAGCGGTCACCCATCGTGCGACCAAACGTGCCAGCGAGGAGGCAGCCGACGAGCGGGCTGAGGATGCCGATCGCGTAGATCATGCCGCAAACCTCACGACGGTGAGAGGTCCCTCGCCTCGGCCCCCACCCAGAAAATAACCCCCGGCCTCTGGGAGAGCGTTGGGTGAGGGAGCTTCGAACGCCATAGGCTTCAACCCTTCATCATCCGCACGTCCTCGACCTGGATCGAGCCGCGGTTGCGGAAATAGACCACTACGATGGCCAGCCCGATGGCGGCCTCCGCAGCGGCCACAGTCAGTACGAACATTGCAAAAACCTGTCCGGCGAGGTCCCCCAGGGATGCGGAGAAGGCGACCAGATTGATGTTCACAGCCAGCAGGATCAGCTCGATCGACATCATGATGACGATGATATTCTTGCGGTTCAGGAAGATTCCGAACACGCCGAGCAGCAGCAGCACTGCCCCGACCACAACGTAATGTCCGACGCCCACCACCATGTTCAGTGCTCCCCAGGGTGGGCGTGTTCGGGCTTGTGTTCGTCCAGGTCTGCCTCGGGCACCGGGTCGGGCCGCGGCCGCAGGAAGCCACCCAACTGGTTGGTCCCGGCATTGAGCGACACCGTCATGATCTCCAACGTGGATCCCACGCTGCGCGCTTGCTGGCGGGTGATGTCCTGACGGCGGGATGCGCCAGCGCGATCGCGATGGGTCAACACGATCGCCCCGATCATGGCCACCAACAGGATCAACCCCGAAGTCTGGAACAGGAAGATGTAGTTGGTGTAGATCAGCCGCCCGAGTGCCGTCGTGTTGGACACCCCGATCGGCGTCGCCGAGGCCAGGTGCAGCGCCGTGTTGGGCACGAACTGCAGCCCGGCGACGGTTACGATCACTTCGAGGAACAACACTGCACCCACGGCCGCGCCAATAGGGGCGTAACGCTGGAAGCCCTCACGCAACTGGTCGAAGTTCACGTCCAGCATCATCACGACGAACAGGAACAGCACTGCAACCGCGCCGACGTAGACGATGACCAGAATCATCGCCAGGAATTCAGCCCCGGCGAGGAGGAACAGCCCCGCCGCATTGAAGAACGCGAGGATGAGGAACAGCACCGAATAAACCGGGTTGCGGCTGCTCACGACGCAGGCCGCCGACGCGATCAAAACAGCCGCAAATACGTAAAAGGCAATGGTGGCGATGATCATCGGTAGGGTGCGTCCAACTCCAAGCGCTTGGCCAACTCGGGCTCCCAACGGTCGCCGTTCGCGAGCAGCTTGTCCTTGTTGTACAGCAGTTCCTCACGCGTCTCGGTGCTGAACTCGATGTTCGGCCCTTCCACGATGGCGTCCACCGGGCAGGCTTCCTCGCAGAGGCCGCAATAGATGCACTTCGTCATGTCGATGTCGTAGCGCGTCGTGCGACGGGAGCCATCTTCCCGAGGTTCGGCCTCGATGGTGATAGCCAGCGCCGGGCACACCGCCTCGCACAGCTTGCACGCGATGCAGCGTTCTTCCCCGTTGGGATAACGTCGCAACGCATGTTCGCCCTTGAAACGCGGCGAATACGGATTGCGCTCATAGGGATAGTTGATGGTGACCTTGCGCTTGAAGAAGTACTTCAAGGTCAGCCACATGCCCGACGCCAGCTCACTGAGCAGGAGGGAGCGCGCGGTGCGATCCACGAATGCCATTGGGTAAACCCTCTCGATACCGGCGGCTTACATCAAGCCGAGTGCGGCAGCCAGCCCATGCCCACCAGAACCCCCGCCGTCAGGACGAGCCAAAACAGCGACAGCGGGAGGAACACCTTCCAGCCCAACCGCATGAGTTGGTCGTAGCGGAAGCGCGGGAAGGTCGCCCGGACCCAGATCATGACGAAGAGGCAGAACAGGATCTTGCCGATGAACCAGATCGGCCCCGGGATCCAGGTAAATGGGGCCAGCGGGATCAACGGCAGCCAGCCACCCAGGAATAGGATCGTCACCATCGCGGACTGCAGGATCATGTTGGCGTATTCGCCGAGGAAGAACAGCGCCCACGAAATGCCGCTGTATTCCACCATGAACCCGGCGACGATCTCACTCTCGCCTTCCGCCACGTCGAACGGCGGACGGTTGGTCTCGGCCAGGGCGGAGATGAAGTAGACGATCGCCATCGGGAACAACGGGACCACGAACCAGATGGTGGTCTGGGCCCGCACGATGTCGGTCAGGTTCAGTGTGCCGGCGCAGAGCAGCACCGTCACGATCACGAAACCGATCGAAACCTCGTAGCTGACCATCTGCGCGGCTGACCGCATGGCGCCCAGGAAGGCATATTTCGAGTTGGACGCCCAGCCCGCGATGATGATGCCGTACACGCCGAGTGACGAGATCGCGAACAGATACAGCACGCCGACATTGATGTTCGCGATCGCCCAGCCATCCGTCACGGGGATGACCGCCCACGCGATCAGCGCCAGGATCATGGTCAGCATGGGCGCCATCACGAACAGGACGCGGTTGGCGCCCGTCGGGATGATCTGCTCCTTCATGAACATCTTCATGGCGTCGGCCATCACCTGGAGCGAACCCCAGAAACCGACGACGTTCGGGCCTTTGCGGAGCTGCATCGCGCCCAGGATCTTGCGTTCCGCAATGGTCGTGTAGGCGACCCCGAGCAGCAGCGGCACGATCAGCGCCAGCGACTCAGCCAGCGTGATGAGGACCTGGCCGGGGCCGGAGGCGAAGAAAGCGTCCATATTATTCCGCTGCCATGGCTGGGACGGGGGCGTAGGTGGCGGTGCATTCCGCCATCACCAAGCTGGCCCGGCTGATCGGGTTGGTCTGGTAGTAGTCCGGGACGATTTCGGGAAACGGCGCATCGCCCAGAGCCGCCGGGTCACCGGCGGGGGCGGTCAGGTCGTTGGCGCCGAAGCGAGGCAGATGGCCGACGGTGCCGAAAACGGGGTTCACCTGCTCCAGCCGGTCCCGCAAGGCGTCGATCGTGTCGTAGGGTAGTGGCTTGCCGATCACCGCGGAGAAGGCGCGCAGGATCGACCAATCCTCCTTCGCCTCACCCGGTGCGAACGACGCTTTGTGGCCGCGCTGCACTCGGCCCTCGGTGTTCACGTAGGTGCCGGGCTTTTCCACATAGGCACTCCCCGGCAGGATCACGTCCGCACGGGCGGCGCCGCGATCGCCGTGATGGCCCTGGTAGACCACGAAGGTGTCGCTGCCGATGCGACTGGTGTCGAACTCGTCCGCACCGAGCAGCCACAGCAGGTCGACACCACCGCCGAGCATGGCATCCAACGTCTTGCCTGCCGGGCCCGGCAGGAAGCCAAGGTCCAGCGCACCGACCCGAGCCGCAGCCGTATGCAGCACGTTGAAGCCGTGCCACTCAGCCGTGAGCGCGCCGATCTTGCTCGCCAACTTCCACGCGGCGGCCAGCACTGCGGCGCCATCCGGACGCGACAGCGCCCCCTGCCCCACGATCACCATCGGCCGCTTGGCGTTGGCCAGGACGGACGCGAAGGCTTCTGGCAGATCGTTGATGAGGGCCGGGCCAGCGCCGAGCCACTGATGGTTATACGTCAGATCGACCTGTTGGCCGATCACGCCGATCGGGAACCGGCCCATCTGGTGCCGCTTGCGGATACGGGCGTTCAGCACCGGGGCTTCGCGACGGGGATTGCTGCCGATGATCAACAGCGCGTCCGCTTCCTCGATCCCTGCGATGGTGGTGTTGAAGGTGTAGAAATCCCGGCGGGCAGAGTCCAAGCGGGCACCATCCTGCCGGCAATCCAGGTTGGCCGACCCGACCGCCGCCATCAGGTCCTTCAACGCCAGCATGCTCTCGGCGTCGCAAAGGTCACCTGCGATGGCGCCGACGCGGTCACCGGGGAGGCCGTGCAGCTTGGCCGCGATCGCACCGAACGCCTCGGGCCAGCTAGCCGGACGCAGCTTGCCGTTCTCCCGGATCCAGGGCTTGTCCAGGCGGCGGCGCTTCAAGCCATCGAACGAGTAGCGCGATTTGTCGCCCAGCCACTCTTCGTTCACCTCGTCATTCGGGCGCGGCAGGACACGCAGCACTTCGGCGCCACGCGCGTCGACACGGATCGCAGCGCCGACGGCATCTAGCACGTCCACGCTGTCGGTCTTGCGCAGCTCCCACGGGCGCGCCACGAAGGCGTAGGGCTTGGAGGTCAGCGCGCCGACCGGGCAGATGTCGATCAGGTTGCCGGACAGCTCGGAGGTCAGCGCTTTTTCGACGTAGGTGGTGATCTCCATGTTCTCACCACGGGCTGTCGCACCCAACTCCGGCACCCCAGCCACTTCGGTCGCGAAACGGACGCAGCGGGTGCACTGGATGCACCGGGTCATGATCGTCTTGACCAGCGGGCCGAGGTACTTGTCCTTCACGGCGCGCTTGTTCTCGTCGTAGCGCGAGTGGTCGCGGCCGTAGGAAAAGGCCTGGTCCTGCAAGTCGCACTCGCCGCCCTGGTCGCAGATCGGGCAATCGAGCGGGTGGTTGATGAGCAGGAACTCCATCACCCCGCGGCGGCCGTTGCGCACCATCGGGGTGTCGGTCTTGATGACCATGCCCTCGGCGACCGGGTAGGAGCAGGACGCGATCGGCTTCGGCGCTTTCTCCACTTCCACCAGGCACATGCGGCAGTTGCCGGCGACCGATAGGCGCTCGTGATAGCAGAATCGAGGGATCTCGACGCCGGCCTGTTCACAGGCCTGCAGCACGGACGAGCCGTTCGCGATTTCGACCTCGCGGCCGTCAACTGTGACTTTCGCCATGGGTCAGCCTTTTTCGTGTGCCGCCAGGAGTGCCGCGATATCGACGCCGTCGATCCGCAGCCCGGCGATGTTGCAATCGTTGATGGTGAGCCCTGACAGATCCGCATCCACCAGCACGACGCCGGCGAGAGACGCGTCCTCGAACCGGGCGCCGGTGAGGTTGGCGGCGTGGAACACCGCCTTGGTAAGCGTGACGTCCGACAAAGACACGCCCGACAAATCGGTGCGGTGGAAGGTAGTGCCGGACAGGTTCACGTCGGTGAAGCGGCTGCCGTGCAGGTCCGCGTCACGCGCCGTGATTGGCTCCGCCACGTTCTTGAGTTCAGTCATCGGCCTTGGCTTCGCCGCTGAGATCCCGCTCCCGCAGGGACAGGGCTGGGTGAGGGACCTGCGGGCACTTGCAAGACAAGTGAAATCACCCTCACCCCGGCCCTCTCCCCAGGGGAGAGGGAGACGGAAGTCAGGTGGTTCACTCCGCGGCCATCGCTAGCGGGGCCGAAGTTTTGCCACGCTTGTACGCTGCGATCCGCTCCTCGATCACCGGGCGGAAATGCCGGATCAAACCCTGGATCGGCCAGGCGGCGGCATCGCCCAAAGCGCAGATGGTGTGCCCTTCGATCTGCCGGGTTACCTGGTCCAACGTGTCGATCTCGTCCACCTCGGCGCGGCCCTGCACCATGCGGTTCATCACCCGCATCATCCAACCGGTACCCTCGCGGCATGGCGTACACTGGCCGCAGCTCTCGTGCTTGTAGAAATGCGCCAGTCTCGCGATCGCCTCGATGAGGTCGGTGGACTTGTCCATCACGATCACCCCGGCAGTCCCCAGGCCGGACTTCACGTCACGCAAGCTGTCGAAATCCATCAGCACCGTGTCGCAAATGTCCTTCGGCAGCAGCGGCACCGACGATCCGCCCGGGATTACCGCCAGCAAATTGTCCCAACCGCCGCGCACCCCTCCAGCATAGGTGTCGATCAGCTCGCGAAGAGGAATGCCAAGCTCCTCCTCCACGTTGCAGGGCTTATTCACGTGGCCGGAAATGCAGAACAGTTTAGTGCCTGAATTCTTTGGCCGACCCAGCGCACTGAACCAGGACGCACCCCGGCGCAAAATGGTCGGCACGACGGCGATCGTCTCGACGTTGTTGACCGTGCTCGGGCAGCCATACAACCCCACGGCCGCCGGGAAAGGCGGCTTCAACCGCGGCATGCCCTTCTTGCCCTCGAGCGACTCCAGCAACGCAGTTTCCTCGCCGCAGATGTAGGCGCCGGCGCCACGGTGCAGGTAAAGGTCGAAATCCCAACCGGATCCGCATGCGTTCGTGCCGATCAGCCCGGCCGCGTAGGCCTGGTCGATCGCCGCCTGCAGGTTCATCGCCTCGTGATAGAACTCGCCCCGAATATAGATGTAGCTGGCATGGGCTCCCATCGCGAAGGCGGCGATCAGCGCACCCTCCACCAACTTGTGGGGATCGTGCCGCATGATGTCCCGGTCTTTACAGGTGCCCGGCTCGGACTCGTCCGCATTGATGATCAAGTAGGACGGGCGACCATCCGACACCTTGGGCATGAACGACCACTTCATCCCAGTCGGGAACCCCGCGCCACCGCGACCGCGCAGCCCAGAACCCTTCATCTCGTCGATCAGCGCGTCACGGCCACGGGCAAGGAGGGCGGCAGTGCCGTCCCAATCGCCGCGTTTGCGAGCGCCGTCCAGGCCCCAATCGTGGATGCCATACAGGTTGGTGAAAATACGGTCCTTGTCGTCGAGCAACTGTGCTTACTCCGTGACCGTCAAAAGCGTTGTGGCGCCACCCTCGGGAGCCGAAGTCTGACGCCCGATCATGCTGCCTGGCTTGGGACGCTCCCCCCGAGCCAAGGCGGCGAGCAACCGTTCGACTGCCGGCCCGTCCATGTCCTCGTAGAAATCGTCGTCTACCTGCAAGATGGGTGCGTTTACGCAAGCGCCCAGACATTCCACCTGGCTCAAGGTGAACATTCCGTCCGCACTGGTCTCGTGCCAGCCCTTGATGCCAGTCACCTTGCGGCATGTCGCCTCGACCACGTCCGACCCGCGCAGCCAACAGGGCGTGGTCGTGCACACCTGCAGGTGATAGCGGCCGATCGGGGTCGTGTTGAACATCAGATAGAAGGTCGCGACCTCGTAGACCCGAATCGGCGCCATGCTCAGCCGATGCGCGACCGCATCCATGGCAACGCGAGGCACCCAGGCGCTTCCGGTTTGCCGGCCCATCTGCTTCTGCACTTCGTACAACGCCGCAATCACGGCACTCGCCTGCCGACCCGGCGGATACTTGGCGCAAAAGCCGTCGATCGCAGTCCGGCTCTGCTCGTCGAACTCGAAATGGGTCGGCTGGGAGATCTGCGGGTTCTCGCCCGTCGAGCCATCCCCGATATTCTCGGCCATCTAGCGGTCAACCTCTCCGAATACGATGTCGATCGAGCCGATGATGGCCACCGCATCGGCCAGCATATGCCGGCGCGCCATCACCTCCATCGCCTGTAAATGGCTGAAGCCGGTCGGACGGATCTTGCACCGATACGGCCGGTTGCTACCGTCGGACACCAGATACACACCAAACTCGCCCTTGGGGCTCTCCACCACCGTGTACGTCGACCCGGCGGGCACGTGATATCCCTCAGTATACAGCTTGAAGTGGTGGATCAGCGCCTCCATCGAGCGCTTCATCTCTTCGCGTTTCGGCGGGGTGAACTTGCGGTCCTGCACCTTCACCGGGCCCGGCTTCATCTTCGCGAGACACTGCTGGATGATCTTCACGCTCTCCCGCATCTCGACCACGCGGATGAGATAACGGTCGTAGCAATCGCCGTTGCGAGTGACCGGGATGTTGAACTCAACCTCGGCATACTTGTCGTACGGCTGGGAGCGCCGCAGGTCCCAGGGGATACCGGACGCGCGCAGGTTGGGTCCGCTGAACCCCCAGGCGAGCGCCATCTCCGGCGTCATGATGCCGATATCGACGGTGCGCTGCTTCCAAATTCGGTTGTTGGTGAGCAGCGTCTCCATGTCGTCGATAAACTTGTGGAACGTCAGCGCCCAAGCCGCGATCTTGTCCTCGAGACCAGCCGGAAGGTCCTTGGCGACGCCACCCGGCCGGAAATAGTTGGCATGCAGGCGGGCGCCGGAGGCTGCCTCGTGGAACTCCATCAGCTTCTCGCGCTCCTCATAGCCCCAAAGCGACGGGGTGAGGGCGCCGACGTCCAGCGCGTAGCTGGTCACGTTGAGCAGGTGGTTCAGGATCCGAGTGATCTCGGCGAACATCGTGCGGATCCATTGGGCCCGCTCCGGCGCCACGATCCCCAGCAGTTTCTCAGTGCCCAGCGCGAAGGCATGCTCCATGCACATGGGCGAGACGTAATCGAGCCGGTCGAAATACGGCACGGCCTGCATGTAGGTTTTGTGCTCGATCAGCTTCTCGGTGCCGCGATGCAGCAGCCCAATGTGCGGATCGGCCCGCTCCACGACCTCGCCGTCCATCTCGAGGATGAGGCGGAGCACGCCGTGGGCCGCCGGGTGCTGCGGACCGAAGTTGATCGAATGGCTGTCGATTTCGACAGTCTTGGTGCGCTTGGCGCCGTCCGGCAGCATGGTCTCGGGCCACTCGCGACGCTCCGACCCGGCTTCGTCCACCGCGGGCGTGTAGTCCATCCGACCATCGCCGGGCGCGGTTACAGTGTTGCTCATGCGGGCTTACCCCCCACTCCCTTGGCAGCTTCGTTGATCGCGACCCGGCCGGGATGCGCCTTCTCGTCGCCGGGCAGTGTGATCATGCCTTCCCAAGGAGAGACGAAATCGAAGTTGCGGAAATCCTGCGTCAAACTCACAGGCACGTTGATGACGCGCTTCTGCTCCTCGTCGTAACGCACCTCGACGAACCCCGAGAGCGGGAAGTCCTTCCGGAGCGGATGACCGTCGAAGCCATAATCGGTCAGGATACGGCGCAGGTCCGGCTGCCCGCTGAACAGGATGCCGAACAGGTCCCACGCTTCCCGCTCCCACCACGTGGCGCACGGCCACAGTTCGTGGACGGAGGGGATAGGGGAGATGCCATCGGACTGCACGATGACACGGGCGCGCTGGTTCAGCGTGACCGACAACAGGTTGTACACGACGTCGAAGCGCTTCGGACGCTCCGGCCAATCCACGCCGCAGATGTCCATCACCTGTTCGAACGACGTGCTAGGTCCATCCCGCAAAGCGGTCAGGATGGCAATGAGGTTTTCCCCCTCCGTGTGGATGACGAGTTCGCCGCCCTCGACACCCGCGCGTAAAACGCCCGGGACTAGGGCAACCTCGTGGACAAGGGCCTCGAGCGGGCTCGTGGCACTGTCGAGCACTTCAACCACGCAGGATGGTCCCGGTACGGCGGATCTTCTTCTGCAGTTGCATGATCCCGTAGACCAGCGCCTCCGCCGTGGGCGGGCACCCCGGCACGTAGACGTCCACTGGCACCACGTGATCGCAGCCACGGACGACCGAGTAGCTATAATGATAATAGCCGCCACCGTTGGCGCACGATCCCATCGAGATCACCCAGCGCGGCTCGCTCATCTGGTCGTACACTTTGCGCAGCGCCGGGGCCATCTTGTTGGTGAGCGTGCCGGCGACGATCATGACATCGCTCTGCCGCGGGCTGGCCCGGGGAATGACGCCGAAGCGGTCCAGGTCGAAACGCGGCATGTAGGCGTGGATCATCTCCACCGCACAGCAGGCCAGACCGAAGGTCATCGGCCAGAGACTGCCGGTGCGGGCCCAGTTCACCACCTTGTCCAGGTTGGCGACCACGAAGCCCTTATCCGTCATCTCGCCCGTGATGCCCTTGATCACGGCCTCCTGCTCCGCACCAGGGCCCAAGGCCTCGCGGTTCCAAGCCAGGTTATCGGCTGTCGTCACGCTCATCGTGCTACTCCCACTCCAGCGCGCCCTTATTCCACTCATAGATGAAGCCGACCGTCAGCACGGCAAGGAAGGCCATCATCGAGAGGAAGCCGAACACGCCGATATCACCCAACGTCACGGCCCACGGGAACAAGAACGCGACTTCTAGGTCGAAAATGATGAACAAAATGGCTACGAGATAGAACCGCACGTCGAACCGTCGGCGCGCATCGTCGAATGCCTCGAACCCGCACTCGTAGGCCGAGAGCTTTTCCGGGTAGGGCCGCTGCGGTGCCGCAAGCCTCGAGCCGCCGACCATCACGCAAGCCACCAGGCCCGCGATCAGCAGGAAAATCAGAATGGGATAGTAGTTGATCAGCAGCGCATCGACCGACTGCATCGACGTTGTGACCCTTCATGGAACAGCGTGGGGGCGTGCACCGCACAATAGCCACATTGTGGCGGCCCCGCCATGGGGTAGGCCCTTTGCCCGGCGATGTGAAGCGGTGACGCCGTGCGGATAGAAAGCCAAGGACTGGAGCTGCTGGCGCGAGTGACGGGGCTCGAACCCGCGACCTCCGGCGTGACAGGCCGGCGCTCTAACCAACTGAGCTACACCCGCAGCGAGGGGGAGCGTTTAGAGGCGGTGCGCCGGGTCGTCAAGGCGCACGCCGTCGGTTCTCCGAGGTCCCCCCTACCGCTCAGCGCCGGTATTGCTCGTCGCTGACGTGCTCCATCCAGTCCACCACCGAGCCATTCAGCGTTTCCTGGACGGCGATGTGGCTCATGGCGGTGGTCTTTGCGGCGCCGTGCCAATGCTTCTCGCCCGGTGGAAACCAGACGACGTCACCGGGCCGGATCTCCTCGACGGGGCCGCCGTCCCGCTGCACCCAGCCGCACCCGGCGGTCACGATCAGGGTCTGCCCCAACGGGTGGGTGTGCCAAGCGGTCCGAGCACCGGGCTCGAACGTGACCAGGGCTCCCCCCACCCGCGCCGGTTCGGGTGCGGTAAACAGCCGGTCGACGCGGACCGTGCCGGTGAACCAATCCGCAGGCCCTTTGGCGGAGGGCTGGCTTCCTACTCGGGTGATGTCCATGGCGGCTTCCTTCACTATGCCCAACCCGTATTAAAGGGTGAGATTACACCTGATTAGGGGAGGCAAACCGCATGCACCTAG
Organism: uncultured Acetobacteraceae bacterium; assembly: GCA_964247805.1. Taxonomy (GTDB): domain Bacteria; phylum Pseudomonadota; class Alphaproteobacteria; order Acetobacterales; family Acetobacteraceae; genus LMUY01. The sequence goes on from CAXTWC010000059.1 coordinate 25,539, forward strand.
AAGCCCGGCTCATGAGTGCTGCTGCCGCTGACCGGCTGTCATCACGACCGCGCTGTCGGAACCTATGTTAGCTCATGTCCACGCCTGCCCGGCGACCCCGCGCTGAACGGTTCGGACTGCTTGGCGTTCACGCCTAAACAGCTGGAGGAATATCCATGGTCCGTTCGCAGATCCCTCGTGCTTTTGCCGGGGCCTTTCTCCTGCTCGCGCCCGCTGCATGGGCACAAACTCCCGCACCGAACATGCCGCCGCGCGATGTCCCGGCCAAATCCCTACCGGTGCCGAACACTGTCAGTCCCGAGTTACAGGCAGTCATCGGGCAACCGCTCCGCGCTGGCTGGAACACGCCGCCCACCACGCCGGACGGCTGGCAGCAACTCGGCCATCAGCTCGAGACCGCAGTGGGCGCCACGACGCAACCGATGGCCGACCGCCTGCACGTGAAGATCGAGCCATCCACCATCCAAGGCGTGAAGGTCTACATCCTGACGCCAGACGAGATCCCGCCGCAAAACAGGAACCGGCTTCTGGTCCATGTGCATGGCGGCTGCTACGTGTTGAACGCGCATCTGGCGGCCTTGCCGGAAGCGGTGCAAGTGGCGGGCACCAGCCACATCAAGACGATTTCCGTCGACTACAGAATGCCCCCGGAGGCGTATTTCCCTGCGGCGCTGGACGACGCGATGACCGTCTACAAGGCAGCCACCGGCATGGTGCCGCCGCAGAACCTCGGCGTGTTCGGCAGCTCCGCCGGGGGCGCGTTGACCCTGGAGATGATGCTGCAGGCGAAGACTGCCGGGCTGCCCATGCCGGGGGCCATCGCACCGGGCACGCCGATGGCGGACGCGACCAACGCCGGCGACACCTTCCAGACCAATGCGCTGGTCGACAATGTGCTGGTTTCGCCAGCTGGGTTTTGCGACGCGGCGACCAGGTTCTATGCCCAGGGTCACAATCTGGCGGACCCCTTGCTGTCGCCGATCAACGGTGACCTCCACGGCTTCCCGCCCGCGATCCTGACCAGCGGCACCCGCGACCTCCTGCTCAGCAACACGGTGCGCACCAACCAAAAGCTCCGCGAGGCCGGCGTCGACACCCGGCTGCAGATCTTCGAGGGCCAATCCCACGCGCAGTTCTACCGCGACGACCGCATTCCGGAGGACCGCTTTGCGATCGGCGAGATCGCGGCGTGGTTCGACAAGAACCTCGGCAGGTGACTGCGTGCTTCCTGCCTACGTGATGCCAGGGCTTGACCCTGGCATTTCCGAGGTTGGGCTGATGCCGTCAGGCTCTTCCCGATGCTGTCGTTGCCCTATCGTCGCCCTGGGGAGCCCGCTCAGTCGCCGTCTTCATCCAGGTAGAACTGGTCGGCGTCCTCGTCGTAGCTGTACAGCTCGGCATAGCGGCCCCAGCTGATCACCGTGCGCATCGTGGCGTCGGCGTAGTCGGGGCTCATTTTGTCCTCCAGTTCGTCGCGGAAGCGCACGGCGGAGGCGCGGTGGTTCCAGCGTTCGTCCAGCACCGAGCGGATCTGCGCCA
>CAXTWC010000060.1:0-17573 GCA_964247805.1 uncultured Acetobacteraceae bacterium
GATCCCGTCCTCGATCATCACCCGGGCGATCGCAGCCCCACTGCAGTCGGTTCCAGCCGTCCGATGCCGCCGGGCCTTGATGACCTTGGCGTGGTTTGCCAGCTGCCAAGCATAGACCGGCTCGCAGCTCCTACAGGGGTCGAAGATCTCGTCCTACTTCTTCCGGCTCATGCGCCGGAAGCGGGGCTTATCCCTTTCAGCCACGGCCACGGCCACGGCGGCGAGGAGCTTGGAGCAGAGGGCGATGCAAGGTTGGTCGAAGTCGACGCGCAGCACGTGATCGCCATCGTGAGGAAGTAGGAAATCCGCCGCCACGCCTCGGGCATACCATCGGAAGGCGACTAGGTCGCTCCCTCCGCACTTCAAAGCCACTCCAGTCTCGATCGGCTCTTATCTAGGCATCTGACCTCCAAGTCGACCTATAATGCCGCACCACCGCCGATACTCACCTCTTCGCCATTCTGCCCTCGCCGCCGCCGACGCGCCCGGTTTGACGTGCTTTGCCCACTGATCCTAGCATTCGCCGGCGTGTCGACACGCAAGGCAGGGGACCAGGGCCGATGACCAATCTGCGCGCCGTCCTTCTCGCCACCGTCGCGTCTGTCGTCGCGATCCAGGCAGCCTTCGCCGCACCGACCTCTTGCACTCCGCACGGCGCTTCCGTGCCGCGCAGTGCCAATACGACCGACCGGAACGCACCGTTCTTCGTCGACACGAGAGGGCTAGACCTGCGGACCACACCGCCGACGCGCGACCCGCACAACCCCGCCTACCCGTCCGCGACCGAGCTCGCGGACGGGCAGCTTCCCACGCCGGACGCCAACGGCAACTTCATCATTGGTCCGACACACCAGCCCGCTCCCGAAACCGTCGTCCGCGCCGGCGTACCGCGCGGAACTGTCCGCTCCTTCACCATGACCTCCGACGACAGCGTGATCTACCGTCCTGGCGTGATCCGCGACGACGCGGCAGGCTGCGAGAACCAAGCGGTCAACACCGCTGCCACCGCGCCTGGCGATCTGTCAAACCTGCTCGTCACCGCAAGCCACGCCGGCCACTGGACCCGGCAGGTGGATGTCTACGTCCCCGCTGAACTCGCCCCCAGCGCCCCGGCGCCGTTCATTGTGTTCGGCGATGGCAGCCCCGCCGGCTTTTTCCACGAGCGCGTGTTGTTCACGATACTCGACAACATGATCGCGTCGCACCGGCTGCCGCCGATGATCGCGATAGGCATCGGTGCCGGCGGTCAGGATGCGCAAGGTTCCGAGCGCGGCCGCGAGTATGACGCTGTCAATGGATTGTACGCCGAGTGGGTCGAGCGCGAGGTCCTGCCCTTGGTCGCGCGAACTGCGGGCGTCCGTCTCACCACCGATCCGGAGGGGCGCGTCACCATGGGGTTCAGCTCCAGCGGATCTGCCGCTTTCACCATGGCTTGGTTTCATCCTGAGCTATATCACCGCGTGCTCGCTTATTCACCGACGATGGTGAACCAGGCGTGGCCGCATGATCCGGCCCTGCCCGGCGGCGCCTGGCAGTATCACGACTCCTGGCCTGGCCCCGCTCACGCCGATCTCGTCGTGCACGGCAAGACGGTCACCCCATCCGCTGTCCCCGTCGACGGGCCATTAATCACGAACACTCCGCGGAAACCGATCCGCCTCTGGTTCGAGACCGGCGACCGCGATTTGTTCTACTCCGTTCCCGCGATGGCGGACGGTATGCACGATTGGACGCTAGCCGAAGAGCGAACCGCCGCCGTCCTTGCCGCCAAGGGCTACGACGACCAGTTCATATTCGCACGCAATGCAAAGCACGTTGACGATGCGGTCGAAGCACAGACCTTGCCCGAGGCTCTTGTCTGGGTCTGGAAGGGCTATCCCGGCGTCGGTCGTTGACAACTCGATCCGCTGCATCGAGGCTACTATGATGACAGCTTCATCTGCTTCATCCAACAATAACCGGCACGTCCTTGGCGGTGACCCGAAGATCACCGTCGCTAATCACCAATAGTAGCTATGGGGCTTTCGGCCGCCGGTCCGCTCGAAGCACGCATCCTCGATGTCGACGAAGCCGCGGATGATCCGACAGATCAGCAGTTCGTCCTTCCGCCGACCGGGCCGGTTCTGGAACATGCGAACGTGCCAGCCCGGCGCCTCGCCGATCCGGCTGTGGGTCAGTCTTCGGCGGCTGCGGCCCGGACGGACAGCCCAGCGGTTGTCCTTGCCCCAGCGTTCGCTGTGGTGGTGTGTGCGAGACATGTGACCAGATGTCCTGGCCGCACGGACTGATTTCCGGGCGTGCCTACATGGCCGCCTCCTTCGACTTTAGATGAAGCAGGGGTCTATCGCACAGCCGCCTTCAAGCTAACTCCGCTGAGCAGGCGCTTCTGCTCCTCGAGGACCGATGGTGGATCGCCAGCGCCAACGCGGAGGTAGCCGATGGTGGCAGGCATAGTGGCTCCCGAATGACGGCACGAGTCCTAGCACTGCAGGCCGGCGGCGCCGATCCATAACCTGACTGTGAAGCAGGTCTCGACCGATTTCCTCGGCCCTTGCGCACCATCGGAAACCCGCAGTCTCCCGCCATTCTTGGCCGATGCCCTCGATCGAGAGTAGCGCTGAGGCAACCCTGTCGAACGATCGACGCTGACTGCGGAACGAGTGGTGATCCAGCCGCCGTGGGAGCACGAACATGACCACCGCCCTGATCTACCTTGGCTGGACGCTGGTGCTGGCGGTCGTGCAGATCATCGTGGGCTCCGCTGCCAAGCGTGGCCAGGACGGCATGCAGTGGGCGAACGGTAACCGCGATACCCAGTCGCAGCCTTATACCGGTGTCGCTGGACGTATGGAGCGTGCGCAGGCCAACCTGTTCGAGACGTTGCCATTATTCGTTGGCGCCGTCCTATTGGCCCATGTCAGCGGGCGTGATTTCGGCCTCACAGCCTGGGGCGCCGGCCTCTACTTCTGGGCCCGGCTCCTCTACATCCCAACTTACGCGTTAGGCTTGGTGCCGTGGCGGACGATCATCTGGGGCGTCGCCATGATCGGCCTGCTGCTGGTGCTGATCAGCTTGATCTAGCGATCGCTGCGGTTGGCACGCCCTCGCCCAGCAGCTCGAGGATCCAGGCGCACCTCAGGCGTCGAGACTGTCGGCTGCCCAACGCGCCGAGATTCGTCCAGTAGCGGCCCACCGTTGTGGCCGAAGGCGAGCGGTTCCGACCAGAGCGGCGGCAGGTCCGGGACGTCGTTCAGCATGGTGTTGTCCTCGCGCGTGCGGGCGAAGCAGTCCGATAATGCAGAGTAGGATCACAGTCCCTTGATAGGCTTGGATCGACAATCATCGACTTGAGCCATAGTCAGAGATGTGGTGCTCGGCCACCATGGGTCTTGCTCGTCCGGGATCCGGATCAGGGTGGGTAATCATCACGATCGGACAGGAACATATCTATGGTCGGACTGGACAAGGGCAGCGACGGCGACGCGGCTGCTCCCGAGCGCCGCGGCATGGTCCGACGTGCAGGTTTTGGACTAGCCGGAATTGCGGCCGCAGGACTGCTGGCGACCAGCACCCGCGCCTCTGCCGCAACCGCCACCTACACCGATACCGACCTCTTCAACTTTCTCCTTAACTTTGAGTATCTCGGCGCCAACTACTACCTGCATGCTGTAACAGGTAAGGGCCTCAGCGCTTACACAAGCGTGACCGGGGTGGGCACGCCAGGAGGGGTAGTCGGCGGCGCACTGGTGCCTTTCCAGACGCCGGCAATCGCCTACTATGCGCAGCAGCTTGCCAGCGACGAACTCGCCCATGCGGAGTTCATCCGCGAGCTGCTCGGCACGGCGGTGATCGCACAACCGGCCGTCGACATCGCCGATAGCTGGACAGTTCTCGCTCAGGCCGCTGGCCTCATCACCTCCGGCCAGACCTTCAACCCGTTCGAGAACGAGGTGAACTTCCTGCTCGGCGCCTATGCGCTCGAGGACGTCTGCGTCACGGGACTTACTGGTACTGCAGCACTGCTGACCGAGCCGAACAACATCGCCTACGCCGCCAGCCTGCTTGGTGCGGAAGGGTATCACGGCGGGGCGATCCGTGGGTTCTTGTCCGACATCGGTGGCGGCGATGCCACAAACGCAATCTCCCATCTGCGGGCCAAACTTTCGGGTGTTGACGACAACGGTACTGCTGCCGATGGCAACGCGTTCAACATCACCAACGTCGACTCGAATGGGCTGGCCTACCGGCGTACGCCATCCCAAGTGCTTTCAATCCTTTATGGCAACAACGCGAGTGGCACGGCCAGCGGACTGTTCTTTCCGTCTGGCGTGAATGGCGCGATCACGATGGTCTGAGGCCGGGTTTTACCTGGCACTAGCATACCGATGCTTCAGAAGAGCGGACCTGATGGCCTTCCCTCCGGTCCTGCTCGGCGTCCAGCCAGCGCGTTATGCCATTTCATTCGCCTATCAGGCGTCCCGCCTCTCCTTGTCCCGCACCACCCGGTCCCAGACCGGCGCACTGAGTTGGCGTTCGGCGGCCGGCCCCGGGATCCGAGGATTCCATCCTCGATCATCACCCGGGTGATGGCATCCCATTGCTTGGCAAGTATAGCCAAATATTGTTGACAGATGGCACCTTTGCGTTGAAGCGCTCTTGGTTGTTCGAAATAAACACCTTCTTACAGTGGTTTAGCTAGGATGCGGCAGTTGGCACGCCTGCTGCAAGATCTCCGGCATAGGCCACACGGCCCACGCCAAGGAGACGAAACCATGACCACCCTCAGCTTCGACGCCGGCTACGCCATGTTCCAGAGCGATAGCGCGCTGTTCGGCCGTCCGGTCGGAATCTTGACGCTGCACCGCCAGCTGAGCCGCGTCGCCTCGTCCTGGCAGGCGCAGGCTGCCACCGACTTCGCTGGCCGTTCCCTGCTGGCTTTAGTGCCATTCTCGGCTCTAGCCTGGATGTTCGTTGCAGATTGAGAAAGAGAGCCAAATCAGTCACAGCACTATTGAAAGTTGATCTACCTGAGCACGACGGTAATACCGAGCAGGATACGATCATGATCTCCCTTCAAGCTACCCGATCCTGGCCGACGCTCCTGGTGGGCGCGCTCCTGACCGGGTTCCTTGCGCTGAGCGTACACGTGGTCATGCTGGAATGGCTGCATGCTCCCTACCCGCGCAGCTATCCGACGAGCGGTATGCCGCTGTTCCTGACCGAGACAATGCTGACGTTGGCGACGATCCGGTTCTGGTGGCTGGCTTCGCCTCGGCTGGCGGCGTGGCCGGTGGTGGTGCGCTGCGCGTTCCTGTTCCTGCTTCTAGTCATGCTGCGCGAACAGCTCATCCGCAAGCCGACTATGGAGAGCATGGTAACCACGGCCTGGACGCATTCCTTCGTCGCGAACATTTCCGAGCTGGTGCCGTTCCTCGTGCTGGCTTGCCTGGTGGTGCCGGTCACCCCGCTTCTGGTCCGTTCCTGGCAAGGGATCGGCGGCGGCTTCGTGCTCGGGCTGTGCGCATTTGTGGTGGCAAAGCGGCTGTTCGACGGAGCGTTGAGCCCGTGCTCGCCGCTATCGTTCGTCTTGAGCACGGCGAGGTTTGCACCCATGAACCGTGCGTAGAGGTCCCGGCCTACCTGACCTATGCAGAGCCCGTACTAGCGGCCTTCGTGGTAGTGGCGCTGGTATGGGACAGGCTGTCGACACGACCGGTGCTGCGCGTGGCGCAGTTCGTTCTGCTGTTGATGGTCATGGACTTGTCGTTCTTCCGGCCGTTGGTTTACGGGTTCTACGATCCGGCCGGGTTCTGGCCGGGCATGCTGAGTCGCGGAGCACGCGCCGTCGCGGGACCGGGAGGAAATGGTAGACGTGGGCCCCATGACATAGACACTGACCGCCTATGGACTGACAGGAAGGAGAAGGACGATGCATGATGAGCCGTCTGGCCTTCTTCATGCAGCTGCTCGAGCTTTGGCGTTAACCGGGCTACGACTGTCCTACAACCTTGCCGTGCTGCTGCTGACAGCAGTGCGGGCGCTGCTGCTGGCGATGGTCGGAGGGGTCGGAACCGCAGCCGTATACGCAGGGGAGCATCAATGGCTCGATGCGGCCAGGGCTGGAACAGCAGCTATCGGATGCGCCGTGCTGCTGGTGGCCTATACCCGAGCAGCGGTCTGGCTCGACCCGGAGCACTTAGCGCGTTGTTCGGTCTTGAGCTGGAGGCGCTACCTCTGATCGACGAACGTGACGGGTCTGTCGAGATGCCGCAGCGAGTAGACCGCCTCCTTCTAGAGCAAGTGGCAGATCCCGCTACCCAATCTACCATGGATCCGGCTGGGCAACCGAGAGGAGCGCATACCGGGCAACTTGGTGCGCCAGTTGGTCTGTCAGCAATGCGGACAGCGGTCGATCAGCGTCATCGCCGAACATGAGCCGTTAACGTGAGGGAGGAGCTGATCGCCTGATTGCATAGCCCGATTGGTTGATAAGCGCCCTCAGTTCGGACCTAATCGAGCGGGCAGACTCCAGCGCACGCCGGAGCAGGGTTATGCAACACCTCAATGGACAGCAGGACGCTGAGGTGCGGCGTGCCGCACGATGGCACGCCGCTGACCCAAGCTGCGGCTGCTATTTAGCAGCAGCAGCAGCCCGGACGAACGCGAGTCCGTTGGGCACGCCATAGCCTGTCGCGTCGTCCCAGCCGGGATAGGCCGTCAGCGACGAGTCCGTGCCGAAGCTCAGGTCAAACAGGGCGCCGATCCCGCCGGTGGTGGACGTGATCGTGACGCCCGTGCCGACGAAACCGTTCGGTTCCGAGGTCGGAAGGTCCAGAAGGGCAGCGGGGCCGTAGAAGGTAGGCGACGAGGCAAGGCCGACCGTGCCCGACAGGTTCGATTTCGACGCCGCGATGGGGACGATGTCGCGAAGGGCTCCGGCCGGCATGCGGCTGATGATCGGCCCCGCCTGTCCCAGCGACATCCCGGCTTCCTGATCGGCGAGTGCCCAGATGCCGGAGAACACCGGGCTGGACAGGCTGGTGCCGCCGATCACTTCGACCACGCTGGCCGACCCGTCATCGTTCGGCGTCACAATGATTGCACCCGTGAACGGATCCGCGACCGCGGACACGTCCGGCAGGAGGCGGCCGGTTCCGACCAGCGCCTTCTGCCAGCGCGGCTTCTCCAGGTAGGCGCTCTGTCCGCCGCCACCGCCCTGCTGGAAGCCCTCGAACCCGGGCGGGGCAGAGATCCCGTTGATGTCGCCGATGTCGGTGATGTCGGTGCCCCAGGCGGTCTCAACTGGGCCGTTGTCGCTCGGGATCCCGAGGCTGGTGCCGCCGATGCCGGTGGCATAGGGGGAGTCAGCCGGGATGGAGGCCGCGCCATCCGGCGTGCCGAGCCCAAAATCGCCGCTGTCGCCGGTGGACACGTTGACGGCGATTCCCTGCGCCGCGGCCTTCCGGATCACCGCGTTGAAGGCGCGCGCCGTCGCCGGCCCATAGCCTGCTTCGGGATAGCCGTAGCTGTTCGAGATCACTTGCCCAAGATGATGCGTTACCGCGTAGTCGAGCGCATAGGCCAACTCGTCGGCATCGTCGCTCGGCGCCACCACCAGCACGAGCTTCGCTTTCGGCGCGATCGCGTGCGCCCACTCCACGTCGAGCGAGATCTCGACCGGCCAGCCGGTCGGGTAGGGGTTCGCGATCGGCGGGCCGTCCGGATAGACCACGCTGAAGTTGGAGGCGTCGAGCGCCGGCAGCCCCATCATCTTCGAGAAGCTGTTCGCGTCCGCCTGGATAGTCGGCGAGCCGTAGGCGTCGACGAGGACGACCGTCTGGCCCTCGCCCTGGTCGCCGTTCTGGTATACCGCGGTAAGCCCGTAATGGGCGCTGATCTCGGCTGCGGTGTAGCCGCAGGTCGCCATCGCGGGAAACGATCCCGTCTGCACGTATTGCGGGCCGGTCAGGTCGGCAGCCTCGGTCCCGCCGTTCGGCACGAAGTGGGTGAGGGTGAAGGTCTGCTTCTTCTTGAAGCAGGCGTCGGTGAAGACGCTCGCCGGGTCGGCCGCGGATGCCAGCGACATCTGCACCGGCTTGCCGCTCGCGAGCGCCACCTGGCGCAGCACGTAGGGGGTCATGGGTGCCGTCGTGAGCCCAGTGATGCCGGCGACCGCCGCATTCCCGGCGCCCGAGAAGTGCGGCTCAGTGGTCGTCGCGCGGAACTGCCGGCTCCCGATCCGGACAGCATGGAGCGTGGTGCCGAACGCGGCCTCAACCGCGTTCGCCGGTCCGGTGACGAGAAGGCTATCGCCTGAACCGTCTCGGTCCGACACGCTGAGCCCGGCAGCGATAAGGGACTGGCGCAAGGTTGATAGGTCAGCATCGCTTGGGCCGAGAGCAGCCACCTCCGACGGGCTCATCCAGCGATGGTAGTTAGGCGAGTCCGGATCCTCACGATCGGCCACCGCGGCGCCCAGGGACCGCTCATCCCTTGCCTTGAGCCACAGTGTCGCGGTGATCGGCGTTCCGCTCGCAACCGATCCAAGGTCTTCAGCGGTCGTCGCTGCGGTGGCAGGCGGACTGAAAGACAAGGACGACAGGGTGAGCGCAGAGCCAAGCAGAAGGGCGTAGCGGCGGTTTGTCGATCTCAATCTCAAGGGCTCTCTCCTCTGAAGGAGTTGTTACGAGAGCCTAGTGACCGCTTGGGAGCAAGTGCTGTGCCGGATAGCAACGCGATCGGGATGGTGCCAGGACAAGAAAGATGGCCTTGAGCTTCTACAGGCCAAGGCACCTTTGGTGGAGCTGTCGCATCAGGTCGCGGTTGCGATGCACCACAGGTGCGTTGGTGTATGGAACCCCGGTTCAGACGTGCGTGGGACATGCGCGAGGTATACGTCGGACGTGCGTGAGGCGTGCTCGCCCGCCGGCCCATGTAACGCACCTTCCGCCAGCACCTCGGCGCTCTAGTTGGGCTCGTTCCCCGTTAATCCGGATCCATGTGACGCAATTTCTGAACAGCTAGGGCTTGCGCGCCTCCGCGTGCATCTTGACCCGCGGCCACGTCAGGACAGCCTGAACCGTCTTCATCTCCTGTGCAGTCATTTCACCCGCGTGAAGACGGATGGTCTACCGATTGATCGAGCGGAACACCGGGCCGCTGGTGATCCCAGCCGCGTTCAGCCAGTCCAGCACCGCACGCACCGGCTTGAGCTTGGACCGCGCAGGATCGCGATGACGTGGCGGCGCCCTCCTGATCAGTCTTGCTCCGGCGGATGGTGACCCGCAGACCTTCCGGCAGCCGCTCCAGATCCGCCACCTGCAGTGCGACGAGCTCGGAGCGCCGGAACGCTCCTGCCATACCAAATGCCAGTAGCGCCCGGTCGCGCTTGCCCTTCAGTGTGTCGGGCATATTGGACGGGCATGGCCGTGATCCGCTCCCCGGTAGCGGCCGCCTTCTAGCTAGGTGCTGCGCAGCGTCCCGCCGGATCCCGCGCAGGACGGCCCGCACCTGTTCAACGTCGGTGGGGGAGAGGACGCCCGCCAGCCGGTGCGCGTACCGGATCGCCGCCAGCTTCCGGCTCAAGGTCGACGCCTTGGCCCCGGCCGTCGCTTTGGCAGCTAGGAAGCCCGCTACCGTCGCGGACACCGCCGGCACCGACTCGACGCTCCGGTCGGTGCACCAGTGGGAGAACCGGCCAAGTCGGATCGGTAGCCGCGGCGGGTAGCTTCGGACTTCTGAGCGAGGGCAAGGACGCGCACGACGTCAGCTTCGGCGATCGTCAGCGCCGGCTCTGTAACCCGCATTACGATGGAATTTTACCATGACCATACCTAGCTCTAACTAGCGACAGGTACCTTCATCACTAGCCAGGATCAGACCGCTACGGCTATATCCTTCGAAAGGCATCATGCTGTCGTGATGCGTTGATAGCAAACGAGCATGATGCTTAAAAAGCAAACGATCAGGGTAGCAGGGGACCGTGGGTTGCGCACGCTGGCACTGCTTGCCCAGAAGGGCGGAGCCGGCAAGTCGACCCTGGCCCTACATCTCGCTGTCCTGGCGCAACAGGAGGGGCTGCGGACGCTGCTGGTCGACTTGGATCCGCAGCGGTCGACCGCGGCCTGGTGGCGGGCTCGCATTGCTGAAACGCCGGAGTTGGTCGAGACCGACCCTGACAGCCTGGCGGCGGTGATCGAGGCGGCGCACGCCGATGGCGTTCAGCTGGTGGTGGTGGACACGCGTCCGAGCGCCGAGCGCGATGCGGTCACGGTGGCGCGGCTGGCATCCCTATCCCTCATCCCGACGCGGCCGAGCATCCTGGACCTGCGTGCGATCGGTGCGACCGCCGAGCTGGTACGTGAGACTCGACGGCCGGGCGGCATCGTCCTGAACGCCTGCCCACCCGGTCGAGGCGGCATGGATGCATCGATCGTGTCAGAGGCTCGGAGCGGACTGCGCGCCTATGGACTGCCAGTGGTCCCGGTCGCGATCCATCAGCGCGCCGACCTTGCGCATGCCTTAATCGACGGACGCGCCGTATCGGAGTTTGCCCCGACCGGGAAGGCAACCAGGGAGCTGCGCCAGCTGTGGCGTTGGGCGAAGGAGAACATGGCATGATGAAGCGGGCCAGCCTTGCCGGTTTCGCGGCGAAGAAGGATCCGCCGGCGCCGGTCGCGGCGGTCGACCCGGCCTCTACCGATGCGGCACCGGCTATTGATGGCGCTGCTCCCGATCGACGGCGCGGCCAGACTCTGCGCCTGTCGACCGAAGCGTGGCGGCAGCTCAAGCGCTTGGCAGTGGAGGAGGACAAGCCGGCGCACGATCTGCTGGTGCAGGCAGTCAACGCGCTGTTCATGAAGCATGGGCTTCCGCCGATAGCTTGATAGGCTGCTAGCAAAGTAGCAGTAAGGGCAGACCATGCCGCCGATGGTCGAACGCTATACCAGCCAGCAGGCCACGCGCCGGAACGGTGCTGCCAAGCTGGCCGAAAAGCAGGGGGGGGGGAGGGTAGCGAGCGCAAAATGCCACGTTCAGTGGTGAACGATGGGTACGGCTAACCCCTGGCGGGGGGATGCCGTGCAGAGGTTAATACTTCAGGCCCGTATCGCAGAGCACGGTCGCGACCACCGCGTCGGCCGACAGCTGTCCGGAAGCCAGCAGGGCTGCGCAAGCACCCACGTTGGCCGCCGCCGAATAACCTACATGCAGCCCTTCGCGGGTCGCTAGCAGCCGTCGCCAGCGCTCGACCTCCTCGTCCGTGATGGCAATCGAGGAGTCCATCAGGCTGCTATCCCAGTGCGCCGGCACGCTGCCGTAGCTCGTGCCCTGAATGAGGTGGCGGGGCTTGATAACGCGAAGCCCCGCGAGCGGCTGGCAGCCCTCCGGCTCCACCGCCACGCATAGGATGGAGGGATTGCGCTCCCGCAAAGCCGCGGCAACGCCCAAGAAGGTTGCGCCGGTGCCGACCGCGGCCACCCAGGCGTCAACCCGGCCGCCGGACTGCTCCCAGATTTCCGGTCCGGTGGTCTCCCGATGCGCCTGCGCGCACTCCGGCGCGTGGAACTGGTTCACGTAGAAGCCCCCGCGTTGCGCCGCGATATGCTTGGCCATGTCCGCTGCCGCGTTCACGTCGGCGCCCGTAACTTGGCCCGGCGCGCCGTCGATCTGGGGCACCAGCACCACCTCCGCGCCCAGCGCTTCCAGCATCCGTGCGCGCTGCGGGCTGTTCCCAGCGGACATGGTGACCACAAGGGGATGTCCCAGCGCTGCGCAGGTGACGGCGAGGCCAGCGCCCATGTTGCCGCTGGTCATCTCCACGACCGGAGCGCCAGGAGCCAGTCGCCCATCTGCACGAGCGGTCAGCAGGACGGCTCGGGCTGCCCGGTCCTTAACGCTGCCACCCGGTTGCATGAACTCGGCCTTTGCCAGAACGCGTCCTGGGCCAAAGAAGAGCCGGTCCATGGCGACCAAAGGCGTATTTCCGATCAGATCCAATGCTGAAGGCAATACCTTGGTGAGTGAGGAAGTACGGTTCGATGAGGACATACGAGCGTCTTAGCAGTCCTAGACGGTTGCTGGCGCGCTTTCCCAAGCGGGAAGAGCCGTTTTTGGGTCGGACGTAGCGGTAGCGGGTCAACGTGCTAGCATCGTCCGCTTACACGGAAGACGCGTTGCACGGATCCGGAATAGATAAGGCCGTTGTTCGGGTCTGACACCATGCAACGCCGATACTCAGCGGTGGGAGCGATGGCAAACTCCTCACCGAGATGAACGTGGTGTGCTCGATGACTTCGCTCGACTGCTGGACAGGCAAGCCGATGCAGTTACGGGCCGCTACGCCAGCGGGCAGACGCACGGCGCTGTTGCTGTCAGGACGCATTCTTATGGCTCTAGTAGCCACTTAACCAGTGATCAGGCCACATCAAGTTAATTCGGCACGGTCGCTCAGGGAAGTGAGCGTTCCTCATAAGCTCGGAGCACAGCGCTGACGTCCATCTCCGCCAAACCAAGCGCGATGGCTTCATCCCAGAGCCGCGTGCACAGTTCGAGAACCGGCACGGCCGCACCCGCTTCGTATGCTGCTCGCGCCATCATGTCGAAGTCCTTGCGGCCAACGCCAAGAGCGCCTTGAACGGTGAAATCACGTGATGCCAGCTTCAGCGCTTTCATGCGCAGGAAGTCGCTAGCAAGCGAACTGGATTCCAGGGCAGAGGTAAGAAGTTCCAGATCGAGGCCTTGCGCCCTCGCGTAGTTCATCCCCTCAGCAAGGCAGGTCATCATCGCGCCCGATATGAGATTGACCGCAAGCTTCATGAGGAGTCCGTTGGGAGCCGCTCCGCACTCCACTATCTTGCTGAACATCGGCTGGATGAGAGACCGCATTTCCGGTAGCAAGTCGTCCTCGCCCGCCAGCATCGCGACGAGCTTTCCAACCTCGGCCACAGGACGCTGCCCCGGAGACCGGAGCCTCGACGTAATGTGAACCCACTTGGCGCAGGTCGGCCGCAAGGCAGCATGAGTATTCAGGAGAGGTCGTAACCATGTTGACGATGGTCCGGTTCCGCACCATCGTTAGGAAATCCCTGCCGCTTCGATCCAGCACCTGATCCGTGACGTCGCCGGTCACGAGCATCAGGATTATCGTCCGGGTAGCGGAGAACACCTCCGCCGGGCTAGTCGCTACCCTAGCTCCGGCTGCCTCGAGGCTCACTGTCCGGGCGCGGGTCCGGTTCTCCACAACCAGTGGTATCCCTGCGTGGAGGAGGTTGAGTGCCATTGGCTCGCCCATGACGCCGGTGCCAATGAAGCCGACCACAGGACGCTGTCCTTTTTGAAAGTCTGGCGAGAAACGGTTTTCGGAGTTCTGCGTCGTTATGTCAGGCATGCAAGTCCAGGACGCTTGAGGACAAAGCTTTCTGATTCTAGAAAAAGTTCAAAGATGGGCGCAAATCGAACGGTGTTGCAACGTGTTGTGTTGCCTGATCCATATCTCGAGTAGGCTAATCTGGGCGTGGCATCCTTCATTGCCACTGTGACACCCTCCGGATCAAAGAACGATGATCGTGCGATGAGACTTCAGGAATTCAACACCCGCGCGCGTAGCGTCTCGTGACCGTCCAATGTAGACTCGATGCCGGACTAGCCGGTCGCGGCGATGCCATCGATGGTGCTAGTGGTGCGGCGCTGCGGGAGTTCGCGAGGTTGGCTAACATCGGTCGTCTCGGTGATGTTCCGGCTACAAAGGCAGTTCCGACGATTGCTTCACCGTTTGGCTCGGCATATCGGTCTTGACGTTCTGTACACCCTTCACCCGGCTTAGATGATCAGCCTGGAAGCGACGATAGTCGTCGATATCGGTCGCCACCACGCGTAGCAGGGCGTCGCAATCGCCCAGCATCAGGTAGCACTCCAGCACCTGAGGCAGCCGAGACACTTCGGCCACAAACTGAGCAATCGTGTCCTCGTCCTGGGCTTTGAGCCAGATGCGGGTAAACACCGTGAGGCTCTTCCCGATTCTGGCCGGGTTCAGGACGGCAACGTAGCGGTCGATGATGCCAGCCTCCTCCAGCAGCCGTACACGCCGCAGGCACGGCGAAGGTGAAAGACCCACCGCTTTGGCCAGCTCGTTGTTGGCGATCCGCCCATCGCGCTGGAGCGCCCGCAGGATACGTTTATCTATCTCGTCTAGCCGCTTTGGCATTGAACGCTATGAACCCTTGTCGCTGTGACATCTGGTGCCGAACAATCGTTGCCAAGAAATATCTTCCGCAGCCGATTGCGTCCAGTCCGCTTTAAGCTACCCAAATGAATTCGAAAAAGGCGGCTGGCCTAGCAGCAACAACGACCGAGCATGGGACGTCTGAGTTCCGTCGCGGTGTCGCCGAGGCCTCGCCCGTGCTTCTTGCCGTGGCCGCCTACGGCTTGGTCTTTGGCGCTCAAGCGACGCAGAAGGGCCTTCGGTTGGCGGAAGTGCCGTTGATGACAGGTTCGAACTACGCTGGCGGGTCCGAATTCGCTGCGATCGGATTTTGGGCCTCACCGCCACCCGTCATGCTCATTGCGATGGTCACGCTTCTCATCAATAGCCGCCATATCGTAATGGGTGCGGCACTGACCCCGTACATCCGTCATCTTACAAGATGGAGAGCGTTCGTCGTGCTGTTCTTCATGGCCGACGAGACCTGGGCACTCAGCTACGGCGACACGTGCAAGCGGGCGCAGGCTGGATCCAGATCGCCGTTCAGCCTCGGCTACTATGGCGGGGCGGGCGGGGCGATGTACATCTCGTGGCTTGGCTCGACCGGAGTGGGAGCCATGGCCGGCCCTCTACTCAGCAATGTGGCGGCCTTCGGCTTTGGCATGGCGTTCCCGGCCGTCTTCCTGGTGATCATCGCGAGCATGTGGAAGGGCTACCGCGCCGCCACTCCTTGGGCGATCAGCCTTGTCGTCGCGGCTATCACCTCGCGGATCGCGCCGGGCGCTTTGTACGTCGTCGCAGGCACGGTTGCCGGGCTTGCGGTCGCCTCCATAGCAAGGATCGCGGAATGATCCCGGCAGTGGATCTTCTCACCATTGGCGTGATGGCGGTCGCTACCTACGCGACACGGCTAGGCGGCTACCTGTTCCTGCGGAACCGCACGCTTGGCGTGCGCGGGACTGCGGTGCTGGGATCCGCGCCGGGCTGCGTGCTGATCGCGGTCATCGCGCCCTACTTCGTCTCGACCCGGCCGGCGGACCTGATCGCGCTGGCGGCTACCGCAGCCGCCGTAGCGGCGCGTCTGCCGATGCTCGTCGTCGTGTTGGGTGCGATCCTGGTCGATGGCGCGCTGCGCCATGTTCTGTCGTGAGCAGGTTGTCGGTGCGTCGAGGAGTCCGAAGCCGGAAGGAACGAGCTGTATCATGAGCGATGAGGACGAGGTGGTTGATCCCGGCCGCTGTGTTATTGTGCTGGATCAGCTTCTGCCTGTGGGGCGAGCAGCAAACGCGGCAACGGTGATTGCCTTGACGCTCGGCAAGCGGCATTCCGCCTTAGCCGGACCAGATCTGGTAGATCGCTCAGGCGTCGTACATCCTGGCCTGATCCCGATTGGGATCACCGTCCTCGCCGCGCCCGCCGTGGAACTCGGCACCCTACGTGCTAAGGCGCTGGCGCAAGGCATGGACGTGGTGGATTCCCAGTGCAAGGGCAGGAAACCACCGACTATGCGGCCTTCGGCCGGGCAGTCAGCGAACTAGACACCGGGATGCTTCAGTACGTCGGTATTAGCGTCTATGGCTCGCGCAAGGCCGTCGGCAAGATTGTCGGTAAGTACGGCCTACTGAAGTGAACGATCAGGTGCAGGTCGCCCTTGGTGTCTCAGCGACTGTCGCCTTCGCCTCAAGCTCTGCCGGCCATGCACGAGGAACCTTATCTTGGCCTCACATGGGAACCGGACACCGGGGATGAGAACGGGATGAGACGCAAGACGATTGCGGTGGCAGTGGCTTGCATAATGATGATGCTGCCTGTTGCGGTTCAGGCCCGACCGGTGGCGACGGAGGAGCCGGACCAATCGACGACCTACAAGATCGTGTTCGACCTCAACTCGCCGTCCTCCGTCTCTAATGACGTCGATCCTGGACTGCAGGCCGTCGCCGGCCTGCTGGCCCAGTATGCGTCACGTGGGGTCGATGCCGGGCATCGCCGCTTCGTTGTCGTGCTTCATGCCGAAACCACCGAGCTCGCGCTTGATGCCGCCTCCTACGGGCGACGTCATGCCGGACATGCGGACCGCGACATCGCGATGATGCGAGATCTGGTCGCCGCGGGGGTGCGCTTCGTGGTGTCGCAGCAATCCATGATCATCCGGAACATCAAACCCGATGCCATCCAACCCTTCGTGCGGATCGACCCGACCGCGAACCTGGTGTTCATCGACCTCGAAGCCGAAGGCTACGTGTTCACCTCGACGATGAGCCTCGCCAGGGAGTGAGGGGAACTAATGCACAAAAACGGATTTTGCGTGTGCTAGAGCCGAACCAACCGGGGACCTTTCGTTCCAGAGCGCTTTTACGTTACGTGAATTCGTATCCTGAGTTGGTGAGGTAGTTGCGGCATTCGGCTGGGCTGGAACTCGTCGAGCAGCTACCCGATGGTGGACCAAAATGCGTCCTTGGTGCAGGCGAGGGCTCCACGGAGCAGGACCTTGAGCTTGGCGAAGGCCTGCTCGATTGGGTCCGGATCAGGAGAATATGGCGGCAGGTAGAGCAGGCTGGCGCCGGCGGCCTTGATCGCGTGCTCGACGCCCGCCACCTTGTGAGCACCGAGATTGTCCATGATGACCTCGTCACCGGGTCGCAGCGCGGGGGCAAGGAACTGTTCGATGTACGCCAGGAAGGTCAGGCTGTTCCCGCGTCTCTCTAATGAACCCGATGTCCTGACCATCTCCCGACCCAGCAAGATCGAATACGAAATAGGCGCTGGCTAATCTGTGTCTGGTGTCGTCCATCGTTACTCCCAGCGACACAAGCCCGGTGGTGAGGCTCCGGTGTGTGCTATCCATTTCAGCCTCTGCAGCCTCCGATCTGCCAACAGTGCAGCAGCCGTGCCTTGCATCGCCTGATAGGTGACGGCCAGGGCGTTGCTGATCTGCCCCTAGGAATAAGCTGCCGGATGTAAGGCCCGGCGGGCGCACGGAGGGCGGGATGGCGAGCAGGAATCACAAGCCGGAGAAGATCGTAACCAAGCTACGGCAGGTTAAAGTCCTGGTAGGCAGGGCAGGCCGGTTGCGGAAGCGATCCGGGCGATCGGCGTGACGGAGCCGACCTACTACCGCTGGAGAGCTGAGTATGGCGGGCTGAAGCTGGACTAGGTACGTTGTCTGAAGCTGCTGGAACAGGAAAAGGGCCGCTTGCGCCGGGCAGTGTCGGACCTGACGCTGGAGAAGCTGATCCTGAAGGGTGAGACCGCGGAGCGGGTGAAAACCACTGAGCGCCGCACGTCGTCGTGCTGCCGTGGACCCATGTCGCAGCAGAACTGGGTGTCTCGCAGCGTCTTGCCTGCAAAGTGCTGGACCAGCACCGTTCCACGC
>CAXTWC010000060.1:17583-26736 GCA_964247805.1 uncultured Acetobacteraceae bacterium
CGCAGCGCAAGTCCCGCAGGGCGGCTGATGACGAAGCGGCGCTGACGCAGGTGATCATCGATCTCGCGACGCAGTATGGACGCTATGGCTGCTGGCGGATCACCGCGCCGCTGCACGCCGAGGGTTGGACCTGCAAATACAAGCACGTCGGGCGGATCTGGCGAGCGTATGAACGTGTCTGACGCCATGATCCACCTCAGCATGGGCGCCCTGTTACAGTCACGGGTCACTTAACACCCACATGACCATTCTCAAACGGGCACTAAGGGATGAAGCCGGGATAGGAAGGTGCGCCCTACCGGGATAGACCGTCCATCCGGTAGAACGACGGCCCAACCGCCGGCAGGCGCACGTTTCATAGCCGACACGAGCGACCAGCGGACGATCCAGGACCGATGTACCCGCACGAACAGGTCGGGTTTAAGCTGATGCTCGAGTTTAGTGATCGTGCCGGACATCAGGACAGACCGCGTGCCGATGTGGAGGCGGACGTAGTCGCGCTCGGCTTCGACAAGATCGAGTGTGGAAATCGGGACCCGAATCAGGTTTCCATTGCGCGGCACCCATAGATCCAAATCGGACGGGGGCTGGGTGGGGGCAGCCCGGTGCAACGGTAGACGTCGCAAGGCGCGGTCGAGGCGATCGAGCGACACCGGCTTGAGCAAGTAGTCCGCTACCGCAAGGTCGAACGCTTCCACCGCGAAGCAGTCGTGCGCGGTCACGAACACGATGGCCGGCGGCGTCGAGGCGTTCGCCGCCGCACGTGCCAACGTCATGCCGTCTAGGCCGGGCATGGCGATGTCGAGGAGAACCACGTCCGGTCGTAGCGCCTCGAGCATCCGCAGACCTTCCCGACCGTCGGTGGCCGTTCCCACGACCCTCACCCCGTCCAGGCGATCGCACAGCAGACAAAGGCGCCGAACGGCGTGGGGCTCGTCGTCGACCACGAGGGCATCCAGGACCCGGCCCACGGCGTCAGACGGCGGAAAAGCTCAAGGGCATAACGATCTCTACACGGAAGCCGCAGCCAGAGGTGCGGGCGCCAAACGAGCAGCGTGCTTCGTCGCCGAACCGGGTGGCGAGCCTGGCGGACACGTTGCGCAGGCCGACGCCAAGGCCATTTGCAGCCGGACGCAGGACATACTGGTCTTCCTCTTCAGCTGCGGGCGCATCGTCCTCGACCGTCAGCCGCAGCGATGCACCGACCGCTTCCGCACGCAGTTCGACCCGCACCGGACAGGCCACGCGGGAGACCGCGTGCCGGACCGTGTTCTCTACCAGCGGCTGCAGCAGCAGGCCAGGAACGCAGGCAAGTGCCAGATCAGGCGGAAGCGAGACGTCGACCCGGAGGCGGTCGCCGAAGCGGATGCGCTCGATGTCCAGGTAGAGCTGCTGGTGGGCGATCTCGTCGACGAGCGAACGATCCTCGGTGCACTCCTCCGACAGCGCCGACCGAAGGTATACCGACAGCGCCATCAGCGCCCGCTCCGCGCCGTCTGTGTCGCCGTCCAGCACCAGCGCCGACACGGTGTTGAGCGCGTTGAACAGGAGATGCGGGTTGACTTGGTAGCGCAGGGCTGCGAGCTGGGCGGTCCGCAGCTCGGCTTCTGCGACCGCCATCCGGCGCCTCGCATCCTGGTGCCGCGCGGCGTCGGACACGGCCGTGTAGGCGATCGCCCAGGCGGCCATAAGGAAGTAGTTCTCGCTCACCGTCTGCGAGGCGATCGCAAGCAGGCCGACGCTCTGCCGGTAGTGGGCGTTCCAAAGCCTTGCCGGGGCGAGCACGAACATGATGTCGTAGTTCAGCACCGACAGCAGGAGCGCCGGCGCCGATGTGATGCTCAGCGCTAGCGCGATCCGAATGTCGATCCGGGCGCCATCCCATCGCTTCAGCACGAGAAACACCGCCCAGGTCAGGATCGCGCCGACCAGCGCGGTGAGGACGTGGCGCTCGATCAGCGCCCCTTTGCGGTCGAACGGGATCACTGCAATGCGGCCGGCCACCAGCGCTACGTAGAGGGTCCAGGCGCCGGCGATCGAGAGCACCGCGGCGGCGGCGGCGGCGGTGGTACCGCGCTCCCTACCTGCTGGACGGTTCCGTGTCATCTCGCTCCCCCGGGTCTGCCAGCATCGATAGGCAAGCAGCCATAGCAAGAAACCACCGGGCGCGTGCCGGGCCCGCTGGTCGTTCGTCGAGAGGAGGGGGCGTTCGTCGAGTGCAGGCTTCTCCCCCGGCAGGCCGGGCTGCACCAGCCGGACCAAACTCGGTCCCGTAAAGGACTGAGCCGTCCGACGGAGCGTCCGACCATGCCGTTCTTCCGTGATCTCAGCAGGGTGCTGCTGATCATCCTCCTGTCGAGTAGCTGGGCATTGGCCCGGACAGCGGAGCCATCGACTAAGGCGGATGCTCCGGTGCTGATGCGATTCCCCAACACGTCGCGCGACCGCATCGCTTTCGTGGCCGCAGATCAGCTCTGGACGGCGCCCCGCGCGGGAGGCAGGGCCACGGCGCTCACCAACGACCCATCGCGCAAGATGCTGCCGCGCTTCTCGCCGGATGGGCACTGGATCGCGTTCACCGCTGTGCATGGCGCGACCTCCGACGTCGAAGTCATCCCGGCGGAAGGCGGAGCTGTGCGACGGCTCACCTATTCGTCGCTGCCCGGGATCGTGCGCGGGGCGCCGGACAACATGGTGGTTGGCTGGACACCAGATGGGCGCTCGGTGGTGTTTCTGTCCAGAAAGTCAAGCTGGAACCGCTGGCTGGAGCGACCCTTCGTCGTCTCGGTTCAGGGTGGGATGCCGAAGCCACTCCCGATCGACCGGTCTGGATTCCTGTCATTTGGGCCGGACGGACGCAAGATGGCGCTGAACCGGGTGATGCGCGACTTCGACCCATGGAAGCGCTACGAGGGAGGCTTGGCGCAGGCGGTCTCGATCTATGATCCCGACACGCGGCGGCTGCGGACGATCACCGACTGGAAGGGCACCAACGCCCAGCCAATGTGGGTGGGAAGCAGGATCTACTTCCTGTCCGACCGTGACAAGGCGCGACGTGAGAACATCTGGGTCTACGACCTGCATGGCGGCCGGACGCGGCAGGTCACCCGCTTTACCGGCTTCGACATCGACTTCCCCAGCCTCGGTTCGGGCGCAATCTCGTTCCAGGAGGGCGGCCGGCTGTGGCGCCTGGACCTCCCGGACGAGACGCTGCACCCCCTCGACCTTGACGTGCCGGTCGATCCGGGCGCGATGTCGCCAAGAATGGCGAGCGCAGAGTCGAGCCTGAGGGATCAGGACGGGTTCCAGTACCCGTCGGCCTTCAAGCTGGTCGATTTCGGGTTGTCGCCGGACGGCAGCCGGGCAGCCTTCTCTGCACACGGTGACATTGTCCTAGTGCCGACCGGTCCCGGCGCACCGCAGGACCTGACCAACAGCAGCGGCGCGGACGAGGACCATCCGGCCTTTTCTCCGGACGGACGATGGGTCGCCTACACCACCGATGCCACCGGCGAGCAGCAGGTCGCGGTCCGTCCGGCGGCCGGCGGTCCGGAGCGGATCCTGACTCGGTTCGGGCACGGCGTCCTTTATCTGCCGGTGTGGTCGCCCGACGGCGCGCGCCTTGCGGTTGCGGACGGGTCCCACGACCTTTGGCTGCTGGACGCGAGCGGCGGCGGTGTCGTCCGCGTGGCGCATAATCCGGTCGGGGAGATACGCGACCCCGGCTTCTCGCCGGACGGGCGGTGGCTTGCCTTCTCCACCCGGCGGGCGAGCGGCACCGCCTCCATCCACTTGTTCGAGATCGCGACCCGGCGCGACACCGTGGTTAGCGATCCGATCGAAAGCGACATCAGGCCGGTATTCTCGCCGGACGGACGGTTCCTGTTGTTCGTGTCGTATCGCCGGAGCGCCGTTGTGCAGTCGGACCTGGACCGCAGCTTCGTGACGACGTTCTCCACCGGGCTGTATGCCGCCGTGCTGCGCAAGGACGATACCGCGCCGATCGCGGCCGGGGGAATTGCCGTTGCGTCTCGTTCCGCCGGCTTGCCGCTACCAGCATTCCGCATCGACCTGGACGGGCTGATGCGGCGGGCAGTGCCCTTGCCGGCCGCCCCGGGCAACATCTCCGACCTCGCCGTCCGGGGCACTCGCGTGTTCTTCCAGCTCGATCCGGTTTCCTCGGTGCCGGGACCACTGCCGGGTGGCCGGTCGTCGCTGCACGTCCTCGACCTCGACGGCGCTGCGGACGCGGTGGTGCTCGACGGTTTGTCCGGCTTCGCCGTTTCGGGCGACGGACGGCGGGTGATGTACGAGACAGAGGCAGGTGGCTGGCGCATCGCTGACGCCGCGGCGGGCGGCGAACACGGGTCGGTCGCCCTCGCCACCGCGGAGCTGCGGGTCCGCGTCGACCCGAAAGAGGAATGGCGCGAGATGTTCGAGAACGCCTGGCGCCTTGATCGTGACCTGTTCGTGCAGCCGGACATGGATGGACGCGACTGGAACGCGGTGCGGACCGCCTACACGTCCTACCTGCCGCTGCTGCGGTCTCCCTACGACCTCGATTATCTGCTGCAGCAGCTTCAAGGCGAGCTCGGCAGCTCGCACATGGTGATCCTTCCCGCCGCCACAGTAGCGCCTCCAGTTGCGGAGGCCCGGCCGATCGGCGCCGACCTCGCGCCCGACCCGGTCTCGGGACGCTATCACCTCGCGCACATCTATCGCGGCGACAGCAGCAGGCCTGCCGATCGCAGCCCGCTCGCAGCGCCAGGGGTGGATGCATCCGAAGGGAGCTTTCTTCTGGCGATCAACGGCACCGAGCTGAAGACACCCGACGACCCGGACCGCCTGATGGCGGGGGCGACGGGGACGCTCGCCCTCAGCCTGGCCTCGACCCCGACCGGACCGCGGCACGAGGTGCGGATCGAGCCGCTACGCAACGAGCTTGCGCTGCGTCAGGCCGACTGGGTGGCGGCGAACCGCGCGACGGTCGACCGGCTGTCCGGCGGACGGCTCGGCTATCTGTATCTTCCGGACATGGAGGCGGGCGGCGTGGAGGCAATGGCGCACGACTATACGGCGCAGGCCGGACGCGAAGGCTTGGTGGTGGACGTGCGCTACAACCGGGGTGGCTTCATCACACCCTGGGTCCTACAGCAGTTACAAGCCCAGCCGCTCGGCTACTTCGTCAACCGAGAACTTGGCACGGAGCCGCGGCCCGCGACCGCGACCGCTGGTCCGAAGATCGTGCTGGCCAACCAGTATTCTGCTTCCGACGCGGAACAATTTGCGTTCTTCTTCAAGCAGGGTGGCGGAACCGTGGTCGGGTCCAGGACGCAGGGCGGCGTAAAAGGCATCGCCTCCGTCTGGCAGCTCATGGACGGCACCGGCATAACTGTCCCGTTCAACCAGATCTACACCGCAAGTGGGGGGTGGGTGGTAGAGGGCCACGGGGTCGATCCAGACGTGTCCGTGAACGAGGAGCCGGCGGCGCTGTTGGCTGGACAAGACCCGCAACTGGAAGCGGCGACGCGCCTACTGATGGCCAGGATCAGCACGCATCCGACGAGCATGCCGGCACCACCTGCCTCCCCGCACATCAGGCTGATGCGGAGAGGCGGCAGCATCCAGACGCAGGACGTTATCGATCGACCTCATAACTGATTGAGCCAACCGTGGAATGTCGCCGCGCGCCGCGCGGCCGAACGATGCTGGAGCCGCCTGCCGCCTTGATCACCTGGGCGAAGGAGAATCATGATCAGATCCGAGCCGCGCAAGTAAGATTTGCCGCTGCAGGAAAGTAGAACCACAAATTGTTTAGTAGGCGATCCAAAGACCATCGTGCGGCTTAGCGGCTACTCGAGCAGGCCCTTCGGCTAGAAGGTGGGGCTTTCTCTGGTCATTGAAGCCGAAAAACAGCCTCGGTGCGCTATCTGTCTCCGCTTCCTCGTCTAGCGGTGCCGGCGCTATGACGGCGACACCCGGTGGGACGGTATCTCCTGGATTGATGTCCCGGCTTCGCCGCGTGGGGCGGATCGCTCGGTCCGGCTAGGACGCTTGCCTTGCAGGGGCAGGCTCGGCAACGGCCGCCGTTTCGGGCTGTGCGACCTGCGCCTCGAGCTCCTCGATCCAAGCCGCGCTGGCCTTGGCGGCGCATGTGGTATTCCGGTTCCTAGCCTGTAGCGTTGCGACGCTGCGCTCGAGCTTCTCGATCTGGTCGCGCAGCTCCTCCTTGCCGAGCGTCGGAATGGCAGCCGCTACCGGCTTCGGCGTGGCGATCCGTCGGCCAGCCTTCAAAGCCGGCTTCGCCGACAGGTTTCTGGATCCAGATCCAGAAGGCGTGGGCTACCGGCGAGGACGTCCTTCACCGGCCTGGCAGGTGAAAAGCCGAGCTTGCGGGAGGCCGCAATCTCGATGATGGCCCCCATGGCCGGGTTGCGGCCCTGGCGCGCCAGGCTGTCCTTGACCTCGAACTTGCCGAACCCGGCGAGGTTGACCTCCTCACCCTTCCGGACCGCTCCGACAATGCTAGCGAGGTCGGCCTCGATTGCCTTCCGGGGCTGCGTTCTTCTCGAGGCCGGCTTCGGCGGCGACGTGGTCGATCAGGTCGGTGGTCTTCATGCTGGTCTGCCCTCGATCGGGTGGCGGGAAAGAGCACACCCGTCCGATGCTGTCACGCAGGCCAGCAGGTGCCGGCGCGCTATCGAGACCCGAAGAACTCCGGTCTATGGCCAGGTGACAGCGGGCTCATGATCCATTTCGACGTCAGGGACAGCCAGCCCGACAGTGCCGGCCCGGTGACATGCGGCCTGACCAAGCCTTCGCAGATCATGGTCGACAAGCCGCAGACCCCCAGTCAGTACGGCGGGTTGGCGCGCGCGCTGCAGGCGACCCGCTTGCGTCCACCAGCCGAGGTCCTCGGCGAAACGAGGGAAGGCGCGGATAAGCGCGGAACCGTTGTCCCCGGTTGGTTCGCCCGAGGCGTCGAAGGCGTGCTCGATTGATGCCACGGCAAGCGTACTGGAGACGACCACCATGCCCATCTCGGAAAGGATGCCGTGCCAAGCCAGCCCCGCCCGGGCGCCAGCGAAGCGGCCGGCTGAGTAGCTGACGATGGCGGCTGGGCGCCAATACCATTCCTCTAGAAAGTGGTCGGTGAGGTTCTTGAGGCCGGGCTGAACGCTCCAGTTGTACTCGCCCGTCACAAACACGAAGGCATCGGCTGACCTGATCTTGGCCGCCAGAGTTTCCAGCGCCGGTGGCGCCTCACCCTTGGGATACTCCTTGTACATCCGGTCGAGCATGGGCAGGTTCAGCACCTTGGCGTCGATCAGCTCGGCCGTAGCACCGCGTTCAGCGAAGGTGCGGACGAGCCAATCGGCCAGGCGAATCCCCTGCCGGTCGGCACGGTAGGAGCCGTAGAAGATCAAAACCCGGTCGCCCATCGCGGCATCTCCTGCCATGCCTAAATGCCGTGCGAGCGTGCGTAACGCGACGACCGCACCGCACAACGCTTGTCGGTCAGCCGTCAGTCCACAACAAACGCGAGCAGGTCGCCGTTGATCCGTGCGGCCTGCGTCACTGGCATGCCGTGCCGATAGCTGGGGCAGGCGATAAGCTTCGCCATGACAACAAGCCCGGCCGACAGCTTGCCTGTGGTCGCGAGTGGCACGCCCTGGTCGTCCTCACCGTGTAGCACCAGCGTTGGCACCGTAATCGCCTTCAGGTCGGCCGTGAAGTCGGTCTCGGAGAAGGCCTCGATGACAAGAGTCTTGGCGAGCGCGCTTCCCATCATGCCCTGGTGCCACCCGTTGAGCCGCGCGGCCTCCCTCACCCCGGTCCCGGCCCGGTTGCAGCCGAAAACGGGTAGGGTGAAGTCGTAGAAGAACGGCGCACGGTTGGTAGCGGTCTGCTGGCGAACCACGTCGAACACGTCCATTGGCGCCCTGCCCAGGTTCACGCCGGTCTTTGCAACGATGGAAGCCACCGACTGCTACCGCCTCGGCGACGCGATCAAGCTGGGCCCGGGCGGTGTAGCGTGCAGCCTTGTCGCCGGTTGATTGGCCGACGCGAGCGGCATCCTTCAAGTCCAGCGCATGAGTCAGCGCGCTTACGTCGGCCACGTAGGTGTCCATGTCGTGCCCGGCGCCGGACTGGGTGGAGCAACCATGCCGCGGTGGTCATGGACAACCACGCAACACCCCTTTTGCACGAAGAACATCATCTGCCTGGATGGCTAGCCGTAATGGAACATGATGGTCGTTGTGTCCCTCACGCTCCAGTCCTTGTAGAAAACTTTGGTCCTGTCTAGGTGGCAGTCGTCGGTATTACGGGTCGTCTTGAATGCTGGTCCCCATCATTGGGAGATCAGCGCATCCGCCATGACAAGAAGATCAGAGCCTGTGATATCAGGCTGGCGTCCAAGATCGAGCGCCGCGTTACCATCACGAGTAAGAAGCGCTGTCATCCAGCCCGCTGCCGCGGCACCCATCGTGTCCCAGGTGTGACACGCTACGAGACAGCTCGGACGGCGCGACCATGAGGCCTTCAGCGACCGAGCGGTACGCCTCGGGTGCTGGTTTGTAGCGACGAGCACCATCGTCAATACTTAGCTGTCCGCCGGCGAGTGAAGTCCGCCTCGTAGCGTCCTGAGGCCGCTTCATAACAGCGATTGACGGGTTCGTGACAGAACCGTGGCGGGTTTCGAACCCGAAAGACTACTTTCAAAGGCGCTTGGAGATTTAGCAGTGTCACGAACTCGTCCAGCTTTTTGCTTCCGCCTGCTCAAACGGATCGTTTCCTCACATCCCTTTCCAACGGTGCCGCATCGCGGCGACGATGGTCAAATTGCAAGCTTCGCCGTGCTCGAGGCGGGCACAGTCTCCATCCTGAAGAGGATTGATCGATGAGAAGCCATGCAACGTCGCTATTCGGACTGCTTGGTGCGATGAGCCTTCTGGCTTCGAATGCTCTGGCCTCGGCTGGGTCTCCTCCCGACGGAAAGCCGTCGTATCCTATGTCGGGCGACGCTTGGACGATGGAACCGCCCATCCCGTCCATGGGCGGCGAGGCCGCTTCCGCAAAATTCACGCGCTATGAGGGCATGGCGACGGGAACCATGACCCTGAACGAAGGGGTAGCCGCCTCGAAGACGGT
>CAXTWC010000061.1:0-26706 GCA_964247805.1 uncultured Acetobacteraceae bacterium
CGGCGTTCCGCTTCCTGCTCGCCTGGATCATCCCGGCCTGGGTGGTGTTCGAGGCAGTTCCGACCAAGCTGCCACACTATACGCTGCCGCTATACCCGGCGGTGTTCCTCCTGGCGGCGCAGGTGTGGGACCGCGCGCCAGTCGGGCGCTGGGCTCGGCAGGTCGCGCCCGTCGTCACCGTGGCGGCCGCCTGCGTGCTCGGTCTCGCCGCGGCCGTGCTGCCGGTAGTCGCTGGGGCGGCACCGTTGACCGGGTTGCCCTCGCTGCTGGCCGCCGGGCTGGTCGGCTGGCTCGCCTTGCGCCCGGGCCGTCCCGCCTTGGCCGTGGCCGCCATGCCGCTGTTCACGGTGGCGCTGCTGGGCTTCGAGCTCCCCGACAGCGCGCCGCTCTGGATCGCCCCGCAAGTGGAACACGACCTGGCGAACGCCGGGTTGGCCGGCCAGCCACTCGCCTCCGCCGGGTTCCACGAGCCGAGCCTGATGTTCCTGGCCGGCACCCGCACGCTGCTGGCACCGACCGGCGCCGACGCGGCCCGGGACCTCGCGGGTGGCAAGGTTGTAGCTGCTTCCGTCGCGAAACCCGACCTGTCTTCGTTCCTGGCCGAGGCGGCAGCACTCGGTCTGAACGTGAAGGCGTTCGCCGGAGCCCTTGGCCTGAACTACTCGCGAGGCCGCAAAACGGAGCTGACGCTGTTCGCGCCGACGGGACGTGCGCTCGCGCAACACTGACGAAGGCGTGATTGATCGAGACGATGTCTCAGTCCGCATAGAAAGTTCATGTTAATCTCTTGGGGCGAGACTGATGGACAGCGCCGCAAGATGCGAGCGCTCCTCATCGTCTCGCATTCACGCGGCCGCCGCGGGGTGTCTGGACACGCAGGAGACCGCGTGTGTCCGCTTCCTCACAAGTTCTGGACTATCCCGAGTCCGTCTCCCCCGAGCTCCCCGCTCTCGGCCGGCGGCGTTTCCTCCCGGGTTTCGCGCTGCTGACGGCCGGGCTGGGAGCCGCAGCCCTGGGCGCAGCTCCGCGTTGGGGCGACGGTGCACCGGTGCGGCCGATACGGCCCGAGCTGGTGAGCATGCCCCCCATCGCCGTGCCGAACGCTCCGCCTCCCGCCGTGGTGGCCCATTCGGCGAAGCTTCGGCAGGACTGGCTGGCGTTCCGCCACTTGTACGTCACCCCCGAGGGCCGGGTGATCGACACCGGCAACGGCAACACCTCCCACAGCGAGGGGCAGGGCTGGGGCATGATGGTGGCACAGGCGGCGGACGACCACGAGACATTCGCGACGTTGCTCGACTGGACGACGCATGCGCTGCAACGCCGCTCCTCCGACCACCTGCATGCCTGGCGCTACAAGCCGACCGACGCGAACCCGGTGTCCGACCTGAACAATGCGACCGACGGCGACCTGTTCATTGCCGCCGCCCTGGCGCGGGCCGCGGCTCGGTGGAACCGGCCCGACTATGCCGAGCGCGCGGCGCATATCGCGCGGGACATCCTGGGCTCGGTCCGAACGGCGGGGGCACGCACCATCCTGCTGCCCGGCGCCTCCGGGTTCGAGCGGTCGGACTGCTACATCGTCAACCCGTCGTACTACGCGTTCGCGCTGTTCAACGACCTGGCGCCGCTGGTCCCCTCGCCGACCTGGAACCTGCTGCGACAGGATGGGACGGCGCTAGTTCTGCAGGGCCGCTATGGCAAGTGGATGCTGCCGCCGGACTGGCTGCGCGTGGACCGGCGCGATGGTGCGCTGTCGATCGCGGCCGGTTGGCCGCCGCGGTTCTCGTGGGACGCGATCCGGGTGCCGCTGCACGTGGCATGGGGCGGGCTCGCTGCGGCCCCGCTGACGGAATCGTTCGGACATTACTGGGCCGCATCGCCGTCCAATCCGCCGGCCTGGACCGATCTCCGCACTGGTGAGGTGGCGCCGTATGCGGCCCCTGCCGGCATCCGTGCGGTCGCTGCGGTGGCGTTGCGATCCAGCACTCTGGACACGACACGCTCCATGCCTTCTGTTATGGCTGCATCCGATTATTACGGTGCTGGCCTCGTGCTGCTCTCCCGTCTCGCGGCAGAGGAGATTGCTGGGACGGCTACGTAGGCATGTGGCATGTGTTGCCGCTACAGTCGGCTGACAGACCGGAGAGTGTTGCATGAGCGACGACGCGAACGATGTTTCGAAAGCCCTGGCGGCGTTCGGCGCGCCGTCCATCCGGTATCACAGCTTCGGCCAGAGTCAGATAAAGCCGTCGAGCGTGGTGTTGCCGCGCCGGGTGCTGCCCCCGGAGGAGCTCTTGGTGACTCGGCAGGAGGAGCCTGTCGCCGCGCCCGAGCCGGTCCCGCCTGCATACCCGGAAGCCGAGGTGGCGCCGTCAATGCTTGCCCCAGCCCCGCCGCTTGCCCCAGACCCGCTGCTGACGCAAGTCGTCGAGCCGCGACCCGTGCCTTTGCTCCGCCAAGCCGAGCCCATGCGTGCGCCTCAGCCAATGGCTGGACCGATCGTCGCGCCGGCGGAAGGGCCATTCGTTGCCCCGGTGGCAGGACCGATCGTCGCTCCCACGGTCGCACCACCGCCCCGCCCCTTGGCCGAGTGGGCCGCGCCGGTCGTCGCACCGCCCCCCCGTCCCGTGGCGGCACCCCCGTTGATGGCGCGCCCCCTGGCTTCGGCCTCCACTCCGGCTCCGATGCCGACGCCGCGGGCGATGCCGCCATTATCGCCGCCGTCCAGCCAGGCTGCATCGAACTGGGCGCCGCCTGTGTTCCCAACTCCGGCGCAAGCCGCACCCGTACCCGCGCCCGTTTTACCGTCGCCGCCGCTCGCGACCATTCCGCCGCCGCCGATGCACGAGCCGCCGCCGCAATCCCGGCCCGCCCCACCCCTCGTCAGTGCCGCGCCGATGACCCAGGATACAATGACGTCAACGGTCCACAAAAAGAACGATGCGCGTGTCGGCGAACGCAGCCTGCAAGAGATCTTCGAATTTCTCGCAGCTGGACCGAGCCGCGCCACCGTGTAGCGCTGAAATCCCTGCGAAGTGCGCTATGCGATGCGCAGGGACCTTCCTGGAGTGTGGCTGCGTATTCGTCCTATGTGGCTCTACGGCCACAATCTGTGTTACTCGGCATCGCTTTGACTGCCCGACCTCTGGCCGGGACGAGAAATCTGTCGCACACATCGATGTGAGCGTCTTATACGGTGGTGTGTGCCGAAGTTGGGAAATGTTGCCATGAGTGAGACGGCCCGAGTTCGACGCACGCGATGGCAGGGCGTTCCTCACAGCTCCCTCGGTAGCCGCCTGCTCGATATCGTATGCGGTGTCATCGGCCTGTTGCTGTTGATCGCCGTGGCCACGGTCCCGCTGGATCCGCGTCAGCAAGCGATCCTGGCAGTGACCGCCGCAATCGTCTTCTTCATCGCAAACCGGTTCAAGGGCCGTGCCGTCTCGGTCTTCCTGGTCGTGCTCAGCCTTGCCGTATCGCTGCGCTACATCTTCTGGCGGGTCACGGAG
Source organism: uncultured Acetobacteraceae bacterium (assembly GCA_964247805.1). GTDB lineage: Bacteria > Pseudomonadota > Alphaproteobacteria > Acetobacterales > Acetobacteraceae > LMUY01. Next base: position 3,513 of record CAXTWC010000061.1, read on the forward strand.
ACGCTCGACTTCGGGAGCTTCGCCGAACTCGTCCTGGGCGTCGGCCTGGCGATCGCCGAGTGTTACGCGATCATCGTGCTCGTGCTCGGCTACGTGCAGACGCTGTGGCCGCTCGAGCGCAAGCCGATCCCGATGCCGGACGATGTCTCGCTGTGGCCGACCGTGGACGTTTACATCCCGACCTACAACGAACCGATGTCGATCGTCCGCGCGACCGTGCTGGGCGCCATCGCAATGGACTGGCCGCCGGAGAAGATGCGCGTCTACCTGTTGGACGACGGCCGGCGCGAGGAGTTCCGCGAGTTCGCGGCGGAGTGCGGCATCGGCTACGTCACCCGCTCCGATAACCTGCATGCCAAGGCAGGTAACCTGAACAACGCGCTGGCGCAGACCGAGGGCGAGTTCATCGCCATCTTCGACAGCGATCACATCGCCACGCGTGCCTTCCTGCAGATGACGATGGGCTGGATGATCGCCGAGCCGCGCAACGCGCTCGTGCAGACCCCGCACCATTTCTACTCGCCCGACCCGTTTCAGCGGAACCTCGCCGCCGGCACCCGCGTGCCCGCCGAAGGCAACATGTTCTACGGCCTGGTGCAGGACGCCAACGACTATTGGAACTCGGCCTTCTTCTGCGGCTCCTGCGCGGTGCTGCGGCGTACCGCGCTCGAGGAGATCGGCGGGTTCGCCATCGAGACCGTCACCGAAGACGCGCACACCATGCTGAAGATGCACCGGCGCGGCTGGGACAGCTGCTACCTGCGTCTGCCGCTCGCGGCCGGCCTGGCCACCGAGCGCCTGATCCTGCACATCGGCCAGCGTGTCCGTTGGGCTCGCGGCATGATCCAGATCTTCCGGCTCGACAACCCGATGTTCGGGCCCGGGCTCACCATCGGCCAGCGCATCTGCTACCTGCAGGCGATGGGGCATTTCTTCTTCGCCCTACCCCGGGTGGTGTTCCTGACCGCCCCGCTCGCCTTCCTGCTGTTCGGCCTGAACATCATCGCGGCGTCCCCGCTGGCGATCGTGTCCTACGCGCTGCCGCACATCTTCCACTCGGTCGCCACCAACTCGCGGCTACAGCGCAACAACCGCCACTCGTTCTGGTCCGAGATCTACGAGACGGTGCTGGCCCTGTTCCTGGTGCGCGTGACCATCGTCACCCTGTTCGCGCCACGCCGGGGCAAGTTCAACGTGACCAACAAGGGCGGCCTGTTGGAAAACGGGTATTTCGACTTGGGTGCGGTGTATCCAAACCTGATCCTGGCCTTCTTCCTGTTCGCCGGCGTGCTCCGCGGCTTGTTCGGCATGTTGTTCCTGAAGACCGAACAGCTCACCTTCCAGGCGCTGTTGCTGAACTCGATCTGGGGCTTCTTCTCGCTGCTGACCGTGATGGCCGCCTTGGCCGTGGGTCGCGAGACCCGGCAGGTGCGCTCCCGCGCCCGAGTGCGGGCCACCGTTCCGGTCGCGATCTACCTCCCCGACGGACGCGCGATCAGCGGCATGACGCAGGACTTGTCGCAGGGCGGCAGCTCCGTGGTGGCCGACCGTCCGCTGGGCGTGACGGACGGTTCGCTGGTGCAGTTCGAATTCATCATCGGTGGCGAGCCGGTCGTGGTGCCGGCGCGTCTGCTGCGCTGGGATCAGCGCTTCATGCAGGTGAGTTTCCAGCCGGCCAACGTGGCGGACGAGGCCGCCATCGTGCAGGTCGTGTTCGGCCGCGCCGACGCGTGGACGGATTGGAGCGCCTACCCGGTCGACCGGCCGATGGCGAGCCTGTTCCGCGTGCTCGTCAGTATCGGTGGCCTGTTCCGTCCGCCCGACAGGGCACCCCGGCGTCCGACCGGCAGTGGCCCGGTGACGCCAAGCCGCCGGCAGATGATCGGAACGGCGGCGGCGATCGCGCTAATGTTGGTTCCGGCAGCGGCGCATCCGCAGAGCTTCGCCCAGAATCAGCCTGCCGGTCAGGGTCAGACGGTCGGCCAGAATGGGCAGAGCAGCGGTTTCGTGGTGCGGCCGATACCGGGCAACGCGCCTACGCTGTCGGCGTCACCGCCGCCGCCGGCCCAGATCCAGCCGCGGGCACCCGGGCTACTGGGCGTGCCTACCAGTCCAGGGCCGGCCCAAACTGTCTCCGCGCCCGGCCCGGTGCAAAGCGCCGCGCCCTCGGTGGCGCCCGGTCCGCCGCCCCCGCTTCCGAGCGACATCGGCACGACCACAGCCCCGACCCAGGCTGCCGCAGCGACGTTCCAGCCGACCCCCGGCACCGGAACCGCGCAGACCCGGCAATTGGTGCTGACGGTCCACCAACTCGGGGCACTTGGCCCGCTTACCCTGCGGGGCACCAGTGAGCTGCAAGGCGTGCAGTTCGGCATCCGCGCCGACGAGGTGGTGACCGCCGCCACGCTGAACCTATCGGGCGCCATGTCCCCGGCGCTGATTCCGGAATTCAGCAACGTCACCGTCACGCTGAACGAGCAGTATGTCGGCACCATTCCGGTCAACCGGGACCAGCCGCGGTTCGAGAACTTCACCCTGCCGATCAGCCCGGTGTTCTTCCAAGACAACAACCGGCTCAACTTCCGCTTCACCGGCCGCTATACGCCCGAATGCAACGACCCGCTGAGCGGGTTGCTGTGGTCGACGATCTCCGACGCCTCGACGCTGACGCTTACGCTCGAACGCCTGCCGCCGCAGCGAGACCTGTCTCGCCTGCCGCTGCCGTTCTTCGACCCGCACGAAAAGACGATGCTGTCGCTGCCGTTCGTGTTGCCGGGCAACCCGTCCAACGAGTCGCTGGAAGCGGCAGGTATCGCCTCGTCGTGGTTCGGCCAGCTCGCTGACTTCCGTGGCGCGACTTTCCCCGTGGTGAATAGCGCGCCCACCGAGGGCAACGCGATCCTGGTGGTAACCGGCGTGGACCGGCCGGCCAATGTAGTGCTGCCCCCGCTCAACGGCCCAACGCTGGCTGTGGTGCCCAATCCGAACGATCCCTCGTCGTCCCTGCTGGTGATCGCCGGGCGCACCGGGGCGGAGGCAGTTGCGGCTGCCACGTCGCTGACCTTGGGCAGCCGCACATTATCGGGCGATGCCTCGACCGTATCGCTGCCGGACGTTCCCAAGCGGGTGGCGTACGACGCGCCGGCCTGGATCCCGTCGGACCGTCCCGTCCGATTTGGCGAGTTGGTGGATGCCTCGGATCTGCAAGGCACGGGGTATGTGCCCGGCACCATGCGGGTGCCGTTCCGCACCGCGCCGGACCTGTATACCTGGCGCAACCGTGCGTTCCCGATGGATCTGCGCTACCGGGCGCCTCCGGGTCCGATCGAGGATCTGGCCGTGTCGCGCCTCGATATCGGCATCAACGACCTCTACCTGGCGAGCCTTCCGTTGGCGGCCGAGCCGTCGCGCACGGCGTCGTGGTTCTCCCGCCTGTTCAACTTCGGCGTGACGCAGCCGACGTCTCGGGTGGACGTGCCGGTCTACCAGGTGTTCGGCCAGAACGACCTGCAGTTCTTCTTCGACACGCGGCCGTTGCACCGCGGCGACTGCGTGGCGATCCCGCAGGACGTGCGGATGGCGGTCGATCCGGACAGCACGTTCGATATCAGCCGTGCTTACCGCTTTGCCGAGTTGCCCAACCTCGCCTATTTCGTCAGCTCCGGGTTCCCGTTCTCCCGCCTGGCGGACATGTCGGAAACGGCGGCCGTGCTGCCAGCCCAACCGACCCCGATCGAAGTGGGCGCGTTCCTCGACATGATGGGACGCATCGGCTCGCTCACTGGCTACCCGGTCATCCGGATGGCGGTGGTGAAGCCCGACGGCATCAACAGTGTCGCGGACCGCAACTTGCTGCTGATGGGGACGATCTCGCGGTTGGGACCAGCGGCCGACCTGCTGAAGAACTCGCCCTACCGGGTGAATGGCAACAAGCTGACGATCGAACTGCCTGCCGGCTTGGATAGCGTGCGGCGTCTGTTCGGCGATCCGCAGCGCACCGACCGCAACCGGGCGGCCACGGTGCTGGCGTCGGCGAGCCCCGACACGGGGGCGCTCGTGGGCGTGCAAAGCCCGCTGAACAGCGCTCGCAGCGTGGTGGCGGTGCTAGGCGGGTCTCCGGAAGCGATCGAGACGTTGGTGACGACGCTGCGGGACCCGGACGAGGCGCCTCTCATCCAGGGTGACCTGTCCCTGCTGACGGGGGGGCGGTTCACCTCCTACCGTGTCGGCGACACCTATACGGCGGGGCGGTTGCCATTCTGGCTGTATCCTGCGTGGTTCTTGCGCGACCAGCCGCTTGGGATCGTTGGGGTCATGATCATCGGCTCCATCCTGATCGCAATCTTCTACTTCTTCGCTCTCCGCCGGCGTGCCGCGCTACGGACGCGGACGATCCCGACGCGGCGTCTCTGAGGAAGGCTTCATATGACGCTCCGCCACGCCGCCTTCCGCGCTCTCCTCCTCGCATCGGCAGCCGCCATTCCGATCGGGGCGGGGGCGCAAACGCCGGGTTCACCGTCGAGCCAATCCGGCACGGCGGATGTGATCCGTGTTCTGCTCGACCAGTCGGCTTATTGGCGCAGCAAGTCGGAGACCAAGCTTGCCGACGAGGCGCTCGCCCGCGTGTTGGCGCTGGACCCCAACAACGTGGATGCGTTGGCGGCCCAGGCGCAGGCAGCGGCCGACCGGGGTGATCAGAAGGCGGCACAGGACGCGCTGGCCAAGCTGCAGGCGGCCCGCCCTGACGATCCCCGCATCGCCAGCATCCAACAGGCGCTGCGTGTCGGCCCGATCGATCAGACGGCGCTGGCAGAGGCGCGCCGCCTGGCGCAGGACGGCAAGCCGGCGGACGCGCTCGCGGCATACCGGCGGGTGTTCAAGGGCGATATTCCGCCCCCGAGCCTCGCGACCGAGTACTATGGCACGCTTGGCGCCACCGAAGGCAATTGGGAAGCCGCCCGCGATGGCCTGGCGACCCATTTGCGGGCCAATCCGCAGGATTTGCAGGCGCAACTGACCTACGCCGCACTGCTGACCTACCGTGACGAGACCCGCGACGACGGGATCCAGCGGCTCGCCTTCCTTACCCGGGAGGCCCAGGTCGCGGACCAGGCGGATCGGGCTTGGCGGCAGACGTTGAGCTGGCTTCCGGCGACCCAGGCCAGCGTGGCGAAATACCAACAATACCTTGCACACAATCCCAATGACAGCGAAGTGCAGCATTGGCGAGATGTGGCACAGGCGGACACGGGTAGCCTGCGCGCGTCCGGCTTCGACGACCTGGCGAACAACCGCACCGATAAGGCGGATACCGAGTTCACCAAGGCGGTCGGCGTTGACGCCAAGGATTCCGACTCCCTCATCGGCCTGGCGCTGGTCCGATTCAAGCAGAACCGGCGGGCGGAGGGCCGGGACCTGATCCGCCGCGCGATCGAGATCGATCCGTCCAAAGCTACGCAATACCAGTCGATGCTCGATACCTCGGCCGCCGCGAACGGTAATGCTGGCGGACGTGGCGGCAACGGCAATGGCGTCAACTATGGTGCGATCGCCGCCCGCAAGATCCGTGGCCAATACGCGCAGGTCGCCGCGCTGACGCAACGAGGCGAGTATGCCGCCGCGGAATCGCTGCTGCGCCAGCTCATGGGCAAGCGGCCGAATGCCGGCAACTACCTGCAACTCGGCGACATCCAGTCCAGGGCGGGCCATCTGGCAGAGGCCGAAGCCTCGTTGCGCACTGCCTTGCGCAGTCAGCCACGTAACGTGGCGGCGCTCGGCAGCCTGGCCTCGGTGCTGTCCCGAGAGGGAAAGCAGGCCGACGCGGACCAGATCTACACGCAAGCCCAGTCGCTCGGTGGCGGCAATGCGATCGGCCAGAGCCGCGCCCAGGCCCTGCGCCAGCAGGCCGAGTTCGTCTCCGACCCGGCGGCCCGCACCGGCCTGTTCCGCGCCGCCGTCGCAGCCGACCCGGCCAATCCCTGGCTCCGGTTGGAGCTGGCCCGCTCGCTGCTCGGGCAGGATCGGGAAGCCGAGGCACGCCAGGTCATGGCGGTGGTGACCGACGTGCCGCGTCCGACCGTGGATCAGCTCCGCGCGGGCATCTACTTTGCGGATTCGGACCACCAGAACAGCCTTGCGGCCTCCCTCGTCAGCCGCCTGCCGCCGAATGCCCGCACGCCGGAGATGCAGGAGGTCGGCGTCCGCTCCGAGATCGCGGGCGACGTGCAGGATGCGCGGTCACAGCCGACCGTGGCCGGGATGGAACAGCGGATGGTCGCGCTCGCGGCCAAGCCCGACCCGACTGGCGGCCGAGGTGCTGCGTTCGCGCAGGCCTTGGTGCGGGCTGGCGACAAGGCGGGCGCCCGCGAGGTCATCCGGGCGGCGCTGAATGCCTCCCGGTCGCCGACGCCGCAGCAGCGGATCGCCTATGCCGGGGCATTGGTCGGCGCTGGCTTCCCGCGCGATGCCAGCGTGGTGACTGCAGGCCTGCAATCGACCGGGCTGAACCCGCTTCAGCGCAGCAACCTGGAGACAGTGCAGAACGACGCCGCCGTTTCCGCCGCCGACAACCTCAACACCAGCGGCGACACGACCCAGGCGTTGAACGCGTTGCGCCCACGCCTTGCACAGGATCCTGCGAGCCCGGCGCTCAACATGGCGCTGGCCCGCGTTTATCAAGCGCAGAAGCAGCCCGGAACGGCCGTCGCGATCACGCAGGAACTGCTGAAGCGCAACCCAAACGATGTGTCGGTCCAGGTGGCAGCGGCCTCCGCAGCCCTCTCAGCGGGCGATATGGATCGTGCCGCGGACATCGCTCGCCAGCTTACGACCGACTTCCCCGATGAGCCGCAGGGCTGGTTCGCCGCGGCACAAGTGGCCCGGGCCCGGGGCGACAACGGCACCGCGCTTGCCAACCTCCGCAAGGCACGCGATCTGCGCAAGCAGCAATTGTCATCGCAGGGTACGTCCGATGCGTCGGACGTGGTGGTGCCCGGCTGGCTGATTGGGCGTCAATATGCGTTCAACCAGCCGGCGAACGTCATGAACGACGCCTCGCCAGGGCCGGCTCCGGTCGCGAACAGTTCGGACTGCGTGACGCGCGACTATGAACAGTATGCGCAGAACGACGCGACGGCACCGGATGGCTATTCCGCGCAGGGGTATGTGCCGGCCGGGCGCGTGTCGCAGCCACTGTCGGCTCCTCCGGGCCTGGGGGTCCGAGCCTCTCCGCAGACGGCGGGACCAGCGAGCCCCGGATACGCGCAGACCGCCACCGCTGCGCCGTTGCAGCCAGCTCCGTTCCAGGCTTCGCCGTCGCAGGCTGACCTGGTGCAGCCGGCACCCTTTCAGACCGCACAAACCGATCTCGGCGTGCTGTCCCTGGTACCCACGGCCAACAGCACACGGTCGACGACCTCGCCAACGCCAGACGAGCCGAGCGCGGGCTCCACCGCATCCGGCGGCCGTAATTTACCGCAGCAACCCAGCGATCCGCTGACGGCGCAGATCGACAGCAGCATCCAGCAGGTGTCTTCCGCCATTGCACCCGAGGTGGATGGCAGCTTGTCGCTTCGCGGCCGGTCTGGCGCTCGCGGATTGTCCAAGCTGTTCGATGTGGAGGCCCCGCTCGAAGCCAGCTTTTCCCCGAACGGTTACGGGCGGCTCAAGGTTCAGGTCACGCCGGTCTATCTCACCACCGGGCAGCCGGCGGGTGGGACGAAAGCCCTGTTCGGGACCAATCCGATCATCGCGGCCCAGACGCCGGCGGCGGCGGCACCGTTCTATGCGCGCAGCCCGACCACGGACGCGGCGGGTGCTGGCATAGATGTCAGCTACGCCTATAGCTTTGTGACGGCCGACATCGGGGCGACCCCGATCGGTTTCCAGCAGAGCCAAGTGGTTGGCGGCGTGCAATTCCTGCCCAGGCTGACCAACAACCTGTCCCTACGGCTGACCGCCGACCGGCGCGCGGTCACGGACAGCCTGCTGTCGTATGCCGGGCAGCAGGATGGGCGGACTGGACAGAAATGGGGCGGCGTTACGAAGAACCGGTTGTTCGCCAACTTCGAGGGCTCGGTCGGAAACACCTACTACTACGCCGGCGCCGGCTTTGCCGCAGAACTCGGTGAGCAGGTCGCCAAGAATACCGATGTCGAGGCTGGGGCCGGTTTCAGCACCCCCGTCTGGACGACGCCGACGCAGGAGGTAAGGCTCGGCGCCAATCTGGTGTATTTCGGCTACCGGCAGAACCTCGGCAACTTCACCATCGGCAATGGCGGCTACTTCAGCCCGCAGCAATACGTCGCCTTTTTGATACCGGCGACTTACAAGCAGCAGTTGACGGACGATCTCGTCTACAACATCGGTGGGTCGATCGGCGTCCAGAGTTACCGCGCCAAAAGCTCCCGCGTGTTCCCGACCGATAGCGGTCTCGAGGGCCAGCTCGAGACTGCCACGAACAGCACGTTCAACCCCCGGTTTGGCGGCTTCAGCGGGACGGGCCTTGCAGGCGGGGCGCACGGCGACATCGACTACCGCGTCAACGACAACCTGCATGTCGGTGCGCAAGCGGGCTTCGACCGGTCGGGCAACTTTACCGAGGGGACGGGACTGGTCTATGCCCGTTACACCTTCAACAACCCCAGCCCGCAGCAATAGGAGCGCTCGAAGCGTGGACCAAGCCTTGAGCCTGCGCCGCACCCGCAGCCAGTCCGCAGTGGACTGGCGTCCGTTTCTGCGCGCGTTGGCCGAAGAGGTGGACAGTCTGGCAGGCGCCGGCGAGCGTGATGACATGCTCCGTGGCGTGGGCCGCCGGATGGCCCGGTTGACGCCGCTTCCCGCCGTGCAAACGCTGGTGGCGCTGGAGATCGAACTCAACGACGCGCTGGACACTCTGGGCTGGGGCTCGGTGACCCTGCACGTGAACGAGGCCGACCGCGCGTTGGAGGTCACTCACAGCGGTCTGCCGCGTATCGGCTCCCTTGGGACGCCAGCGGGCCAGTGGCTCAGTGCGCTGCTCGAGGGACTGTATGATGCGTGGCTGGCCCAGCAACCCGGTAGCAAGCCTTCGCTTACCGCGCGACGGCTGGACCGCGGCGAAGGCGACGTGGTTGTCGTGAGTTACGGCCGGCGTTCGTAACGCCGCCCTGCGCCGGAGTATTCAGCGTGTGGGTTTGGGTGGCTTGACCGAGTAGTCGTAGAAGCCACGGCCTGTCTTGCGGCCAAGCCAACCGGCTTCGACATACTTCACCAGCAACGGGCACGGGCGGTATTTACTGTCCCCGAGCCCATCGTGGATCACCTGCATGATCGATAGGCAGGTATCCAGCCCGATAAAGTCGCCGAGCTCCAACGGACCCATCGGATGGTTGGCGCCGAGCCTCAGGGCGGCATCGATGCTGGCGGCGTCACCCACGCCTTCGTGCAGCGCGTAGACGGCCTCGTTGATCATCGGCACCAGGATGCGGTTGACGATGAACCCGGGGAAATCCTCCGCCACCGCGGTCGTCTTGCCTAACCGGGCTGCAAGCATCTGAACGGCTTGGAAGGTCGGCTCGTCGGTGGCGATGCCGCGGATGATTTCGACCAGCTTCATCACCGGCACCGGGTTCATGAAATGCATGCCGATGAAGCGACCCGGCCGATCCGTCGCCGCAGCCAGCCGAGTGATCGAGATCGAGGACGTGTTGGTCGCGAGGATCGCACGCTCCGACAGATGCGGCGTCAGCGAGCGGAAGATGCTGCGCTTGATCTCTTCCTTCTCGGTCGCTGCCTCGATGACGAAGTCGCAGTCGGCGAATGCGCCGTAGTCCGTCGTGGTCTGGATGCGGGCGAGCGCTTCATCCTTCGCAGCCTCCGTCAGCGCACCCTTAATCACTTGACGGTCCATGGCTTTGGCCATCGTCGCCATGGTGCGGGGTAGCGCCTCGGGGTTCGCGTCCAGCAGCACGACGGGCAGTTCGGCCAATGCGCAAACGTGGGCAATACCGTTGCCCATCTGCCCGGCGCCGATCACCCCGACGCGGGTGATCTCCGCCATGCTCAGCCCCCCAGCTCGGCCTTCAACTCCGGCAGGGCGGTGAACAGATCCGCCACCAGCCCATAATCGGCCACCTGGAAAATCGGTGCATCCTCGTCCTTGTTGATGGCGACGATCACCTTGCTGTCCTTCATCCCGGCGAGATGCTGGATCGCCCCGGAGATACCGATCGCCATATACAGGTCCGGCGCCACGATCTTGCCGGTCTGTCCCACCTGATAGTCATTGGGCACATACCCGGCGTCCACCGCGGCGCGCGAGGCGCCCACCGCAGCCCCAAGCTTGTCGGCGATCGGGTCGATCAGCTTGAAGTTTTCCCCATTCTGCATACCGCGACCGCCGGAGATCACGATGCGCGCCGCCGTCAACTCCGGGCGCTCGGACTTGGACAACTCGGCCGAGACGAATTTGGAGGCGGACTGGTCCGCGGTGGCGGCGACATCCTCGATGGGGGCATTGCCACCCTCGGTCGCCACCGGGTCGAAGGAAGCGGCGCGGACCGTCAGCACCTTCTTGGTGTCGGAAGATTTCACGGTCGCCATCGCATTGCCGGCATAGATCGGCCGGATGAAGGTGTCGGCGTCGACCACGCCGGAGATGTCGCTGATTGGCTGCACATCCAACAAAGCGGCCACACGTGGCATCACGTTCTTACCGGTGGCGGTGGACGCGGCGAACAGGTGGTCGTGATGGCCGGCGAGCGACACCAGCAAGTCAGCCAAGGGTTCGGCCAGCGAGTGCTCGTACACGGCGCTGTCAGCCTTGTGGACCTTGGTCACGCCTTCCAGCTTGGCGGCAGCCTCGCAGGCCGGGCCGATATCCTTGCCGGCGAGCAGCACGTGCACTTCGCCCAGCTTCAGGGCGGCCGCGATGGCGCTCCGGGACGGCTGCTTGATCGTGGTGCCTTCGAAGTCGAGGAGAACGAGCGATGCCATCAGGAAATCACCTTCGCTTCGGTGCGGAGCTTCGACACGAGTTCGGCCACCGAACCAACCTTCTTGCCGGCCTGCCGCTTGGGCGGCTCGGCGACGCTGACCAGCTTGAGCCGAGGCGACGGGTCGACGCCCAGTGCGTCCGGCTTGACGTTCTCGATCGGCTTCTTGCGCGCCTTCATGATGTTCGGCAGCGACGCATAGCGCGGCTCGTTGAGGCGCAAATCGGTCGTGATGATGGCCGGCATGCTGAGCGCCAGTGTCTCGAGTCCGCCATCGATCTCGCGCGTGACGGTGAGGCTGTCGCCCTCGACCGTGATCTTGGAGGCGAACGTTCCCTGCGGCCAACCGAGCAAGGCGGCCAGCATCTGCCCAGTGGCGTTCATGTCGTCGTCGATGGCCTGCTTGCCCATGATCACCAGCCGGGGTTGCTCCTTGTCGACCAGCGCCTTCAGCATCTTGGCAACCGCGAGCGGCTGCAGTTCGGCGTCCGTCTCGACCAGGATGCCGCGGTCCGCGCCCATCGCGAGCGCGGTGCGGATGGTCTCGGCACAGGCGGCGATCCCCATGGAGACGGCGATCACCTCGGTCGCGACGCCTTTTTCTTTGAGTCGAACGGCTTCCTCGACGGCGATCTCGTCGAACGGGTTCATCGACATCTTGACGCCGGAGGTCTCGACGCCGGTGCCATCAGCCTTGACGCGCACCTTGACGTTGTAGTCGACCACCCGCTTGACAGGGACGAGGATTTTCATTGTTGAGCCGTGATTTCCTGGATCTTCGGTATGCCTACGCTGTGGCAGCCAGGCGGTTCCGGCTGCGAGGCGAACCGGGCCCAGGCCAGGCCGCTTACACGTATTGCGCGGGACCTTAGAAGCCGCTGCCGCGCACTGTCAAACCCCGGACCAACGCTCTCGCAGGGGGTCATGCTAAGATTTCAGCAGGTGCAGCAGCAAGGCAAACAGGGCCAGCGTCCCTGCCTGCAACAGCACGCGCCAGCGCATCAGGCGGTTGGAGCGATAGGGGTCGTGCCCGCTGCGGGTCATGCTGAACAACCCGGCAAACAGCACGCCGACGGTGGCGAGCATCATCGCCACCACGAGCACGATCAGAACGACTTTCATGCGCAACAAGTGGGGTTGCTCGCCCGTTTGTGCACCCCGGCTGGCCCGGATCGGTTGACTCTGGGCTGCCGCGTGTGGCGGTTGCGGGTGATGCGTAAGCTCTTCCACATCCTGCTTCTTTGCCTGGTGCTGCCTTACGGCCTTGGCGGATCCGCCTGGGCGCAGACCGCGGCAGCTCCGGCCGCGCCCGCCACCGCCTCGACAGCCACCCCCGCGGCAGCGCTGACGCCGTCGCAGGCGCAGGCCGTGCTGGACGTACTGAAGGACGATAAGAAGCGCGCCGACTTCACCGCCGTGCTGGAGGATATGGTCCGTGGCGTTGCGGCCGTCGCCCCGGCCAAGCCCGCCGTGGTCCCGCTGGCGGCTAACAGCGTGGGCGCGCAATTGCTGGTGGAAGGTTCGCACTGGGCCGGCCAGCTCGGCGGGCAGTTCGAAGCGACAGCCGAGGCCGTCGGTGACGTGCCTCTGCTATGGCGGTGGACCATCGGCACCGCCTCCGACCCGGCGGCGCGGGCCCGCATCGTCGAAACCGCCTGGAAGCTGGTCGTGATCGTGGCGATCGCGCGCGCGGTCGAGTGGGTTGTCCGCCGGGCGCTGCTGCGGGCCCGTCGTTTCCTCGAGATCCGCGCGCCGGCGGACGAGCCGATCGCCGAGGATGACGGCGATACCTCCACCCCCAGCTCGCCACACGAGATCCACGCGGCGCGCCGGCGCGGCCTGAGTGTCGCCTGGCGCATGTTGCGGCGCCTGCCATTCGTGCTGGCTGCGTTGGTGGTGGACCTGGTTCCGGTGGCGGTGTTCGCGGCGGTGGGCAACGCGCTGCTGACCACGCCGCTCGGTGCCACTACCAACACGCGGTTGGTAGTGCTCGCCGTGGTGAACGCCTACGTGATCTGCCGTGTGATCATGTGCATCACCCGCACCTTCGTCTCGCCAGCCAATCACCGGCTGCGGCTGATCCAGTGCGACGACTACTGGGCCCTGTATATCGAGCGCTGGGTGCGCCGCATCAGCGCGCTCGCGGTGTTCGGGTTCGCGATGGCGGAAGTGGGGCTGTTGTTCGGCCTGTACCGGTCGGCGCATGACGTGTTCATCAAGCTGGTGGCGCTCGCCGTGCACATCATGCTGGTGATCGTCGTGCTGCAATCGCGGCAAGCCGTGGCACACCGCCTGCGCGCCCGGCGGACGCGGCAGGGGGCGTTGGCCGCCCTGCAGAACCATATGGCCGCCAATTGGCACCTGATCGCGATCTTCTACATCATCGCGCTTTGGCTCGTTGCGGCGGCTGAAATCCAGAACGGCTACGAGCGGTTGCTGCACTTCTTCGTCGTCACCACGGGGACGATCATCGTGGCGAGGCTGGTCGGCATCGTCCTGCTCGGCGCGCTCGACCGCAGCGTGCGGATCGGCGACCAGGCGTCCCAGCAATATCCCGGGCTGGAGCAGCGGCTGCTGAACTACTACCCGTTCGCACGCACCGCCCTGATCGCGCTGCTTACCGGTGCGACCGGCATCGCCCTGCTGGCCGTCTGGGGATACAGCCCGATCGAGTGGTTCACCAGCGGCCAGCTGGGCGAGAAGCTGGTATCCGCCCTCGTCACCTCCGCCATCACGGTGCTGCTGGCCGTCGTGGTGTGGGAGGCCGCCAACGCCGGCGTGGAGAACAAGGTCGCCAGCCTGACCCGGGCGGCGCAGACGGCACGGGCGGCGCGATTGCGGACCCTGTTGCCGATGATGCGGACGGCGTTGCTGGTGGCGATCCTGATCATCGCCGGGTTGATCGTGCTGAGCCAGGTGGGCGTGAACATCGCCCCGCTGCTGGCAGGTGCCGGGGTGCTGGGCGTGGCAATCGGCTTCGGCTCGCAAAAGCTGGTGCAAGACCTGATCACCGGGCTTTTCCTGCTGCTGGAGAACACCATGCAGGTGGGCGATGTGGTGACCCTCGCGAGCCTGTCGGGCACGGTGGAGTACCTGTCCATCCGCACCATCCGCCTGCGGGCGCAGGACGGCTCGCTGCACATCATCCCGTTCTCCTCCGTGACGACGGTGACCAACCAGACGCGCGATTTCTCCTACGCGCTGGTCGACCTGCCGATCGGGCTGAACGAGGAGCCGGACCGCATCGCCGCACTGCTGAGTGCCCTCGTGCGCGACATGCGGGCCGAGCCGCGCTGGCAGGATGTGATCACGGCCGATATGGAGCTTATGGGGGTGTATGCCTTCACCGACACGGCCTGGACGATGCGCATTCGGATCCGCACCACGCCGTCGCAGCGCTGGGCGGTGAACCGGGAGTTCAACCGGCGAGTGAAGTACTGCTTTGACGAGAACGCAGTGCAGAGCCCGATCACCGCGTATAAGGTCCAAGGCTGGCTACCGCCGGGTGCCGAGCGGCCAATACCGAAGCCGGATCCGGCGCCTCCGCCTCAAACCGCCGAACCCCAGGCGTCCGGGCCACGCCAGGAAGCTGCCGAGTGAACGCCCCGAGCTAACTGTACGAGCACCCCATGACCAATCCCGCCACCAGCCGCCCCAGCATCGCCGACCTGATCGGGCGGGACGGTTTCGCCTTCGTCCACGACGCCGAGATGCGCGGTGTGCTGGAGGCGAACGGCCTGGCGGAGTGGGACCGTTTTGCGGCGAGTTGGGACGATCTGGGGTTGGACACCCACATGGCGGACGGTGGCCGCTACCGTCGCCGGCGCCACGCCGTGTTCTCGGCCACGGCTGGTGGCATCACCCGGTTGGAGCACCGGCCGCACTATCAGAGCCGCGATTACAACGCACTGAATGGCGGCGTCGCCCGCTGGTTCGACCCGGTGACCGAGGCCGTGGAGCGCATGCCCGCTTTCACCGCCATCCTGCGCACCTGCCAGCGGGTGTTCGACACGCTCTCGCCGGGGACCGCCGCCTGGGAGGTGGAAACCCACCAGTTCCGCATCGAGGCAAGGCCGGGCCAAGTCGGGCAACCCACCCCGGAGGGCATGCACCGGGATGGAGTGGACTGGGTGCTGGTCCTGCTGGTGCGCCGGGAGAACATCGCGAGCGGCGAGACCACCATCCACGACCTGGACAAGCGTCTGCTCGGCTCGTTCACGCTGGCGCGGCCGATGGATGCGGCCTGGGTGGATGACGGCCGGGTCTATCATGGCGTGACGCCGGTGGAGCCGCGGGATGCAGCAAGGCCGGCGTTCCGGGACGTCCTGGTCGTGACGTTCAAGCGGAGCTGAAGACAGGCTGGCCCTGCCGCCGCTTTCTTGGCACAACGCACCGCCACAAGCGGAATACCTGGATGCTGTTTGCGAATGACGGAGCCTCGTCGCGCCAGGCCCTGGAGCCCGCGGCCCACCTCTCCAGTAACGCGGTCTGGTTCGATCTGCTCGACCCGACCGACGCGGAACGTGATGCAGCCGAGAAGCTAACGGGCTTGCGCGTGCCGTCGCGGGAGGACGTCGCCGAGATCGAGAGTTCCAGCCGGCTGTATAGCGAGGCCGGCTCGATGTATTTCAGCATCCCCTACAGCTATCGCGCGCCAGATGGGCGGTCGACCAAGGTGCCGGTGGGATTCGTGTTGTCGGACCGGCACCTGCTGACCTTGCGCTATGCCGTGTTGCCTGCCTTCGAACTCTTTACCGAGCGGTTCGCCCACATGGGCCAGGCCAATAGCTCGGAGGTCTTCGTCGGGCTGGTGGAGGCGATCGTAGACCGCGTGGCCGACGTGCTGGAACATGTGGGCGACGAACTGGACGACTTGTCCAAGGCGACGTTCGCGGGCGAGGACGGGACCAAGAAGTCGAATGCCCGGCGCGCGGATCGGCGGCTGCGCGGGATCCTGACATCGGTCGGCCGTTGCGGCGATACGCTCGGCAACCTACGCGACAGCGTGCTCGCGTTGGGTCGGATGGCTGCCTACGCACAGCAAACCCGCAGCGAGTGGCAGCCGCCCGAGCTGCAAGCCCGGCTCGCTACGCTGCGGCAAGATATCGGTTCATTGAACGATTACGATCAGCAGCTTAACACGAAGGTAAGCTTCCTGTTGGATGCTGTGCTCGGCTTCATCAATATCGAGCAGAACAATAGCGTGAAGGTGCTGACCGTCGTGTCGGTCGTGGGCATCCCGCCCACATTCGTCGTTGGGCTATATGGCATGAACTTCAAGAACATGCCGGAATACGATTGGTCCTTCGGCTATGAATACGCCTGGGTGGTGATCCTGGTCAGCGTGATCGTTCCGTTAGTGTGGTTCCGCATCAAAGGGTGGGTCTAAAGGGGGGAAGGCCGTCCCCTCCTTCCCTACATCTTCACATCGGCCTTGTACGCGCCGCGTTGTCCGACCGGCATAGGCGCGCCCGTCGTCGTATCCTTCTCCGTCTGCTGTTCCAGCTCGGCGTTTAGCTCGCCTCCCAGCAGGACGATAATGGAGGAGATCCAAATCCAGGTCATGAAGCCGATCGCCGCGCCGAGCGATCCATACGTCTTGTTGTAGCTACCGAAATTGGCGACGTAATAGGAGAAACCGATGGACGCGAGGAGCCACATGACGGTGGCGAACGCGCTGCCCCAGCTCACCCATTTCCATTGCGCGTGCTCCCGGCTAGGGCCAAAGCGGTAGACGACGGAGAGGAACACCGCCAGCACGACCAGCAGCAAAGGCCACCGTGCCGCGGCGATCAGGGCTGCTCCCCAAGTGCCGAGGCCGAGAAAATTCAGCACGATCGGCACCACGACGATGGCGCCCATGGCCAGGATCACGAACAGGATCCCGCTGAACGTGAACGCGAGCGTGATCAGCGTGCGCCGGAAGAACGAGCGCTTCTCCTTCTCGTGGTAGACGACGTTCAGCGCGTCGAACAGGCCCTTGATCCCCTGGTTCGAGCTCCACAGCGACGTCAGCAATCCAATTACGAATGCGAAACCGAGCGCCTGTTTCGGGTTGGACGTGAGCGCCTTCACCTGCTGGGTGAGGATGTCGAGCCCGCCGCCCGGCACGACGCCCTGCAGCGACGAGATCTGGTCATTCACGGAAACCGGGTCCGAGATCATTCCGTATAGCGAGACCAGCGTCGCGATCGCCGGGAAGATGGCGAGGAGGGTGTAGAACGTAACGCCAGCGGCCTCGGTCATCAGCCGATCATCGTTGAAGCCGGTATAGACCCGCTTCAGGACGTCCCACCAGCCACGGGCCGGTATTTGCGCAGGGTTGTCGGCTTGGCTGCCGGCGCCGGAACTGCCGACTTCCCGCTTGGCCGCGCCAGGCGTGATGTTGTGCCGGTCCGCCTTGATGGGTGCGGTCGGCGGGCGACTGCGCCCATAGGTGGAGGCCAGCAAGCCGGCAGCTGCCAGGGTAAGAAGCAGAACTGTGCTAGGGCCGGAGTCTTTGGCCATTGGTACGCCTTCGTCGATACGGTCACTCGATGAAGTTCGGGCGGCGGCTTTGGTTGCAGAAAGAGTGTGAACGATGGGTTAGTAGAGCGTTTCTCCCACAACATGAGGTTGGTGGAACGACATCGGTATCGATCTTCGCAGCGTTGTGTCAGGTACGGGCAGGTGCAGCCGAAAACGCTGCTGCCAGTGCGTCCCACAGAGGTTTGCGCCGCAAATCCTCGTCCAGCGGCAACGCTCTCTGGGACTGCTTATCTGCCCGCGGGAGCTCGTCATTCAGCCAGGTGCGGCGATCGGACAGTCCCCAACTCAACACGCCCATGACAGCCGGACAGCTGAGTGCCGCGTCCAGGAACAGGCGGGCATGGCTCGCCACGGCGGCATCCCGCGTGGCAGCGTCACCAGCGACGCGGTTGTCCCGCACATCCAGTTCGGTGATGACGATCTTGTAGCCGAGAGAGCCCACGTCGTTCAGGAACTTGGCCAATCGGGCTTGGTCCAGGTCATTCACCCCGGCCTCTAGATGGGCCTGGAAGCCAAGCCCTTGGATCGGGACGTTCTGCGCCTTCATTCGCGCGAGCAGGGCCAGCATGTTCTGCCGCTTCGCCTCGTGCTCGGGCCAGGTATATTCCATGCCGAAATCGTTGATGAACCGCAACGCCAGCGGGTCGGCCTCGGCACAGGCGTGGAAGCCCACCGTCATCAGCTCGGGACCCATCGCCCGGTACCACAGCGAGTCGCGGAAGCCGAAGGGCTTGCCGTCCTTCGGCTCGAGCACCTCGTTGACCACATCCCAGTGGATGATGCGGTCGCGGCAATGCCCGGTCACCACCTTGATATGGTCACGCAACAGCCGCTCGGCATTGGCCGAAGTCAGCTCGTCGACCAGCCATTTCGGATTGGCTTCGTGCCACAACAGGGTATGGCCGCGGACCTGGATCGACCGCCGGGCGGCAAACGCCATCACGGCATCCGCGGGCTTCCAGTCCCACACGTCCTTTTTGGGGCGCAGCTCACCCCATTTGAACGCTGTCTCCCCGGTGACGATGCCGCAATCGGCGCGGACCCGGTTCATGTAAGGCCGGTCATCCGCCAGGAGCTTGTCGTTCAGCGCCGTGCCGAAGAAGCGGTCACCGGCCATGGCGCGCTCGTTCAGCCCGGGATCGCCCATCTGGCTGGAGATAGGCATCGTTGCGGGCGGGACGACTGCCAACGCCGCCCCACCGGTGAGGGCAAGGCGGCGGCCAAGCGGGTGGGCGGTATCAACGGGCGACGTCATTCGCGGAAAACTCCCCCGGAGACGTCGCCCGTGTTCTAACGGCTAGGCAGCCAGTGCGTCCGGTTCTGCGACTGGCAGGCGAGTACGTATCAGCTTCTCTATACCGCGCAAATGTGAACGTTCCGTTGAGTCGCAGAAGCTAATCGCGATCCCCTCGTGCCCGGCGCGTGCCGTCCGGCCGATGCGGTGGACGTAGCTTTCCGGCACGTTCGGCAGGTCGAAATTGATCACGTGGGTGATACCATCGACGTCGATGCCGCGCGCCGCGATGTCGGTGGCGATCAGCACGGAAACCGCACCGCTCTTAAAGGCCGCCAACGCGCGCTCCCGCTGACCCTGGCTTTTGTTGCCGTGGATCGCCGCGGCCCGCTGACCGGAAGCCTCGAGGTGCTGCACGACCTTGTCCGCGCCGTGCTTGGTGCGGGTGAACACCAGCGTGCGGCCCATGTCCGGACGCTTCAGGATCGCGGATAGCAGGGCGCGCTTGCGGGGCGCCTCGACGAACACGACGGACTGTTCCACCCGGTCGGCGGTCTTGGCGACCGGGGTCACCGCGACATGCACCGGGTCGCGCAGCAGGGCGCCGGCCAGGCTCTCGATCTCCTTCGGCATGGTGGCCGAGAAGAACAGCGTCTGGCGCTGCTTCGGGATGTAGGAAACGATCTTCTTGATCGGCACGATGAAGCCGAGGTCGAGCATGTGGTCGGCCTCGTCCAGCACCAGGAACTCGACATTGCCGAGGTTCACGGCGCGATCGTTCATGTGGTCCAGCAGGCGGCCGGGAGTGGCCACCAGCACGTCCACGCCATTGTCCATGGCGCGGGCCTGGCGCGGCTTGGGCACGCCACCGAACATCAGCGCGACCCGGATCGGCGACCCGGCGGAATACGCCTTGAAGCTCTCGGCGATCTGGCTGGCCAGTTCACGCGTCGGCGCCATCACCAGGCAGCGCGTGCCCTTCTTGCCCGGATGCTTCCGCTCGGACAGCAGGCGATGGAGGATGGGGAGGGCGAAAGCCGCGGTTTTACCGGTGCCGGTCTGCGCGATACCCTGGACGTCGTGTCCGGCCATCACATGGGGGATGGCCTGCGCCTGGATCGGCGTGGGCTCGGTATAGCCCTCAGCGGTCAGCGCGGCGAGCAGCGGCGCGGCCAGGCCGAGGTCTTGGAAGGATGACAAATTGATACTCTTTCGTTTTGCGGACGCGCCATCGCTGAAGTGCTCGGGAGCGTCATATCGCGATCGACAGGACCACGAACCGGCGCAAGACACTGGATGGGATGGAAAACTGCGTTCGGAAACGGCAGGAGCCGGGCATCGAGCTGCGCGAGACGGTGTGTAGTGGTGCAGTGCAGCGAAGTCAAGGAAAATGGCTCGATTGCCTGGCGAGCCACTCGGTGCAAAATGCGATCGGTCTTCGGGCCGCCACCCCCCGTGAAGAACGGCGGTGGACCTAAGCTGGCTCCGGCACGCGCGTCGACGAGAGGATCGCCCCGATCTCCGGCCGGCACGATCCGCAATTGGTGCCCGCCGTCGTCGCCTTGCCCACCGCCTCGACGCTGTCGCAGCCGGCCATGATCGCGGCCCGGATCGCACCCGCCCCCACGCCCATGCACACACATATAGATGGCTCCGGCGCCACCCCATCCGCCCGCCGGCCCGCTAGCAAGGCACGCCGTTCAGCCGGCTCGATCGTGTCGTGGGCAAACAGCTCCATCAGCCAGTCGCGAGCGGGCAGGGCGTGATCGGGGCCGATGAACACACATGCGTCCACCCGCCCGTCCACGATGCGTGCGCCGCGATACGTACCAGCCGCCGGGTCGCGCAGCGCCATCCAGCCCTCGGGCCCGCCGAGTGACGCGACCAACCCGGCATGTGCGGCCGCCGCATCGCCCATGCCTGCGAGTTCGTGACGCCATACCGCGCCATCCAGCGGGATGACCGCGCACCACGCGGCGGCTTCCGGACCCAACGAGCGGCGGGAGAGGGCGAAACCGTGCCAATCCATCGCAGCTCGGCGCACGCGGACCGGTGTGTGCTTGAACTCGGGCTGCCCGCTGACCGGGTCGGCCGCTGGGTTCACCGCGCTGTTCACGCGCCCGGCGGGGCAGAATTCCGCCGTCCAATGCATCGGGGCGAACACGGTGCCACGGCGCAGCCCGCGATCGTGGCGGACGCGCAGGGTGCCCGACCCCCAGGCGCTCTCAACCACGGCCAGGTCGCCGTCCTGCAGCGCCGGGTCGTCGTCCGGATGGACCGACAGGAACGGCTCCGGGACGTGGCGGAATAGCCGCGCGGTTTTGCCCGTGCGCGTCATGGTGTGCCACTGATCCCGCACCCGGCCCGTCATCAGCACGGTGGGGTACTCGGGGGAGACCGGGTTCATCGGCGGCCGCGGCGGCGTGGGCACCATGCGGGCGCGGCCGGTGGGGGTGGGGAAGCCACCACGGGCGAAGAAGCGCGACACGGGGATGGTCTTCGCCGGGCGCGGCCAGCGAGTGGGCGCGAACGCCGCGTATTCGGCGTCCGAAAGGCGGGCGAGGGCGCCGATGTCGAACATCCGGGTGCCGTCGTTGCCCGCGCCCGACAACGCCGCGTGCTCGCGAAAGATGTCGGCGGCGTTGCGCCAGGCGAACGCCGCCCCGTGGCCCAGCCGAGCCGCCACCTGCGCGATCGCCCACCAGTCCGGCCGTGCCTCGCCCGGTGGCGGCAGGAAAGGGCGCTGGCGGCTGATCACCCGCTCGCTGTTGGTGACGGTGCCGTCCTTCTCGCCCCAGCCGAGCGCCGGTAGGCGGACATGGGCGTAGGCGATGCTGTCGTTCAGGCTTGCCACCTCGGACACGACGAGGAACTCGCATCGCTGCATGGCCGCCCGCACCGCCTCGCCGTTGGGTAGCGAAACCGCCGGGTTGGTGCCGATCACCCACAGCGCCTTCACTTGGCCGGACGCGGCCGCCTCGAACAGCGGCACCGCTTTGAGCCCCGGGCTGCTGGCCAGGTTCGGCGCGCCCCAGAACTCGCGCAACAGGGCCATGTGGTCGGAGCGGCCGAACTCCAAATGCGCGGCGAGCAGGTTGGACAGTGCGCCTACCTCCCGGCCCCCCATCGCGTTCGGCTGGCCGGTGATGCTGAACGGCCCGGTGCCGCGCTTGCCGATGCGCCCGGTCAGCAGGTGGACGTTGATGATGGCGTTCACCTTGTCCACGCCGGAGGTCGACTGGTTCACCCCCTGGCTGAACAGCGTGACCGTCTTGGGCGTGCGGGCGAACAGCTCGAAGAACCTGGTGATTTCGGGCTCGCGCACCCCGCATGCGGCCGCCACGCTGGCGACGGAGCCGCCGGCGGCTACCGCGTCCTCCAGGTCGTCGAGGTATTGGGCGTATACCCGGTCGGTGCGTCCGCTGCGGTGCAGGTATCGCAGCAGCCCGGCGAACAGCGCGACGTCGGTGCCCGGCGCGATCGCCAGGTGCATGTCGGCGCCCTCGCAGGTGGCGGTGCGGCGCGGGTCGATCACCACCACGCGCATGTCTGGCCGAGCGGCCCGGGCCGCGGCGACGCGCTGGAACAGGACGGGGTGGCACCAGGCGGTGTTGCTGCCCACCAGCACGAGCAGGTCGGCGAGTTCGAGGTCTTCGTAGATGCCGGGGACAACGTCCTCCCCGAAGGCGCGGCGGTGGCCGGCGACCGCGGAGGACATGCACAGGCGCGAGTTGCTGTCGATATTACCGGTGCCGAGGAAGCCTTTGGTTAACTTGTTTGCGGCATAATAGTCCTCGGTCAGCAATTGGCCGGACACATACAGCGCCACGCTGTCGGGGCCGTGTTCGGCGATGGTGCTGCGGAAACGATCTGCGATGCGGTCGAGTGCCGCGTCCCAATGGGTGCGGGTGCCGTCCATCTCCGGGTAGAGCAGGCGGTTGTTCAGCGACAGGGTCTCGCCGAGCGCGGTGCCTTTAACGCACAGGCGGCCGAAGTTGGCGGGGTGGTTCGGGTCCCCGGCGATCTCGGCAAACTCAGGGCCGGTGGGGGTGGCGAGCACGACACAGCCGACGCCGCAATAGGGGCAGGTGGTGCGGGTGGGTTCGGTCACGCCGCTCATCGAGCTTCTGCTTCTCCCTCTCCCGCGGGCGGGAGAGGGCCGGGGTGAGTTTTGCTTAGCTCCACGCACCGCACGGATGGCCACCCCTCACCCCGACCCTCTCCCTCAAGGGGAGTGGGAGAAGGGGAGGCGATCAATAGACGTCCCGCAGATACCGCCCTTGCCGGGCCAGCGACGCCGTCCAGTCCTTGGCGGCGGCCTCGCTCAGCCCGCCTTGCGTCGCGGCGATGTCGCGCAACGCAGCGTCCACGTCCTTGGCCATCCGCATGGCGTCGCCGCAGACGTAGAAATGCGCCCCGTCCTGCAGCCAGCGCCACAGATCGGCGGCGTTCTCGCGCA
>CAXTWC010000062.1:0-26171 GCA_964247805.1 uncultured Acetobacteraceae bacterium
TTCGTCGCGCAGTCCAAGGGGCGGACGAAGGTGGTCGGCAGCTACACCGACAGGAGCTACATCGGCGTCGGTCTGCCAAAGGGGTCCGAGATGGCCAAGCCCCTGCAAGCCGCGATCCAATACATCATCGATAACGGCACATACGCGAAGATCCTGGCAAAATGGGGCCTGGAGGACGGCGCCATCAAGCAAGTGCCGTTGAACCCGACCGGCACGGCCCGCTAATGTCCGGCGGCGCCTCTCCCGCATCTTTGGGCGAAGCGGCCCCGCTACCCGTCGTCCCGCTGCGCCACCCGTGGACATGGGCGGCCAGCGTCGTCGTGGTGCTGATCGCCGCCGGTGTGCTGGCCAGCGTCGCCACCAACCCGGCATTCGAGTGGTCAGTCGTGGCGCAATACCTGTTCGACGGCCAGATCCTGCTCGGGCTCGCGCGCACGCTGGAGCTGACCGTCATCGCCATGGTGATCGGCCTGGTGCTGGGCACCGTGCTGGCGGTGATGCGGCTATCACCGAACCGGCTGCTCTCCACCTTGAGCTGGGCGTATATTTGGTTTTTCCGAAGTGTGCCCACCCTGGTGCAGATCATCTTCTGGTATAACTTCGGCGCACTCTACCCGGTGATCGCGTTGCGCATCCCGGGCGGACCGACGCTGTTCAGCGCCAGCGCCAACACGCTGATCACCCCGATGTTCGCCGCCCTCGCCGGCTTAGGACTGGCACAAGCCGCCTACACCGCAGAAGTCGTGCGCGCCGGCATCGCCTCGGTCCCGCACGGGCAGACGCGGGCGGCCAAAGCACTCGGCATGCACCCGATGACGATCTTCCGCCGCATCGTCTTTCCGCAGGCCATGCGCGTGATCATCCCGCCAGTCGGGAACGAGGTGATCTCCATGGTGAAGAATACCTCGCTCGTCAGCGTGATCGCGTTGGCCGAGTTGCTGTATACCGCACAGCTGATCTACGCCCGCACCTACGAAACCATCCCGCTGCTGATCGTGGCCTCGTTGTGGTATCTGGTCGTGGTGTCGGTGCTGTCCGCTGGCCAGCACGTGCTCGAGCGGAAGTACCGCCAACGATGACGAGCATGGTCCGCATCAGGGGGTTGTCGAAGCGTTACGGCACGCGCGAGGTATTGTCGGGCATCGATCTGGACGTGGCAGCTGGCACCGTCATGTGCATCATCGGCCCGTCTGGTTCGGGCAAAAGCACGCTGCTCGCCTGCATCAACCATCTCGAGCGGATCGACGCCGGGCAGATCTGGGTGGACGGCGAACTGGTCGGCTACCGCGAGCACAACGGCCGCCTGTACGAGCTGCCTGAGCGCCGTGTGGCGACCATGCGGCAGCGGGTCGGCATGGTGTTCCAGCAGTTCAACCTGTTCCCGCACATGACCGCGCTGCAGAACATCGTCGAGGCGCCCGTTCAGGTGAAGCGGGTTAAACCGGCGCAAGCACGGGCGCGGGCGATGACGTTGCTGGAGCGTGTCGGCTTGGCGGCCAAGCACGCGAACTACCCGGCGCAGCTCTCGGGTGGCGAGCAGCAGCGCGTGGCCATCGCGCGGGCGCTGGCGATGGACCCGCAGCTGATGCTGTTCGACGAGCCGACCTCGGCCCTCGATCCGGAGCTGGTGGGCGAGGTGCTGGCGGTGATGAAGGACCTGGCCCGCTCCGGCATGACGATGGTCGTGGTCACGCACGAACTCGCCTTTGCACGCGAAGTGGCGGACGAGCTGACGTTCATGGATGCCGGGCGGATCGTGGAGCGCGGCCATCCTCGGTCGGTGTTGAGCGCACCGCAGGAAAGGCGAACGCAGGACTTCTTGTCCCGCGTACTCTGATCAAGCCGCCGGGACCCAGCAAACTTCCGCCGGCTCGGTCACGTGCATCGAGGGGAGCTGGCGTATCCGGTTTCACTCCGCCAATGCGCGCATGACTCGGATCAGGTCGGACTTACCTTCGAAGCCGATACCCGGCAGGTCCGGCATGACGATGTGGCTGTCTTCCACCCGCACGCCATCCGGAAAGCCGCCATAGGGCTGGAACAGATCGGGGTAGCTCTCGTTGCCGCCCAGCCCGAGACCGGCGGCGATGTTCAGCGACATTTGATGGCCACCATGCGGAATGCAGCGGCTGGGCGACCAACCCGCGACCTTCAGGGCCGCGAGCGTGCGCTGGTATTCGCACAAGCCGTAGGACAGCGCACAGTCGAATTGCAGCCAATCGCGGTCCGGACGCATGCCGCCATAGCGCAGCAAGTTGCGCGCGTCTTGGTGGCTGAACAGGTTCTCGCCGGTCGCCATCGGGCCCGGGTAGAACTCGGCCAGGGCCGCCTGCAACGCGTAGTCCAGCGGGTCGCCGGCTTCCTCGTACCAGAACAGCGGATAGTCGCGCAGCATCTTGGCATAGGCGACGGCATCCTCCAGCGTCAGCCTGCCGTTCGCGTCCACGGCGAGTTGCGCCTGACCGTCCAACTCCGCCAACACGCCCTCAATGCGCGGGCGGTCCTCGGCGAGGCTGTTGCCGATCTTCATCTTCACCACGGTGTAGCCGCGGTCCAGATAGCTGCGCATCTCGGCGCGGAGCTGCTCGACCCCCTTGCCGGGATAATAGTAACCGCCGGCGGCATACACGAACACGCGCGGATCCGCTTGGCGGCCGTGCCGCTCTGCCAATAGGCGGAACAGCGGCTTCTCGGCGATCTTGGCCACCGCGT
This sequence comes from uncultured Acetobacteraceae bacterium, assembly GCA_964247805.1. Classification (GTDB taxonomy): domain Bacteria; phylum Pseudomonadota; class Alphaproteobacteria; order Acetobacterales; family Acetobacteraceae; genus LMUY01. The sequence continues at coordinate 2,713 of CAXTWC010000062.1, forward strand.
CCCACACCGCCATGTCGATCGTGCCGACCGCGACCGAGCGCTCGCCGTGGCCGCCGGGCTTCTCGTTCTTCATCAGCGTGGCCCGTATGCGGTCGGGGTCCAGATTGTCGCCGGCATCGTTCAGCAGCGCCTTGGCATCCGCCTCCAGCAGCCGCGGCGCGAAGCGTTCGCGGATCAGCCCGCCCTGGCCGTAACGCCCGTTCGAGTTGAAGCCGTAGCCGATCACGGTGCGGCCATCACGCACGACGTCGGTCACCACGGCGACCAGCGACAACGTCATCTTCGAGAAGTCGATATAGGCATTGGCAATCGATGAGGCGATCGGCGCCGTCACTTCACGAACATCGACGATGCGCATGGCAGTCCCTTCAATTCGTCGCCCGCAGCATGGGTTGGATGATGCGCTGACGCCAATGCTAATCCCTGCTGGCTTCATGCGGATGCCGCATGACGGTGGCCCCTTCTCCCTCTCCCCGAGGGAGCGGGCTTTTTACTCTGCTGCCTCCATCCGCTCGGGCGACGCTACCGGGGCGGCGGCGTAGCGGGCGGAGGCGTATAGCAGTCCGGCCACTACGAGATAGCTGAACGCGACCTCGGGGGCCCGGCCGATGCCGATCGCTTCGCCGTGGATGAAACCGAAGAAGGTCAGCACCGCCCCGGCCAGCGCGAAGGCGGCGCCTTTCGCCATCTGCCGGTCGATGATGCAAACCGCGATCGCTCCCAGCACGATGCCGGCCAGGGTCGCCCCGCCGCCCAACACCTCGAGCCCGTGATACAGCACGCCTACCTGGCCCAGTTTGTCCAACCCGACCTGGGCGGCATTGGTCCCCGCCGCACCCAGCGCGCCGTCGATCTGGGTTTTCCCCCAGGCGGCGATTTGCGGCAGGAAGGCGAGGATGATCGCGGGAGCGTGCCGGGCCGGCGTCTCCTGGAAGGCCTGGCTGCCGATCAGCATGCCGATGTAGAGTAGAATGGGCAGGATCGCGACCACAGGCACCAGCGCCATCATCAGCGACAGCACCCCGAAGCAGCACAGCAGCAGCATCAGCACACCCGTCGCAGCGGAGTAGCCGATGCGGCCGCCCATCGCCTTCCAGCCGGGATGGCCGATATAGACGGCATTGATGAACGGATTGCCCATCAGGCAGCCAATCAGGCTGATCACCCCATCCGCCGTCAGCACCCGCGTGGTGGGATACGGGTCGCCGGCAGCCTCCGCGCTCTCCACGTTGTCCATGGCTTCGACCAGGTCGTAGATGCCGAACGGGATGGCGGTGACCAGGATCACGCCGATGAAGCCGAAGCCGGACAGCACTTCGGCAAGCGCGGGCGTGGGTAGGGACAGCCCGAAATTGGCCACCGACGCCGTCACCGCCGCGCCGCTCAACCCGCCGTAGCCCAGGCCTACGAGGGTGGAGCCCCAGGCGATCGCGGTCCCCACGGCGATCGCCACCAAGCCGCCGGGTACGCCACCGAAGCGGATGCCGCCGAACCAGCTACACAGGATGATGGCGAAGCACACCAGTCCGATCACCGGCGTGCTGAACATCTGGTTCGCCGGGCTCATGGCGATGAAGGTGATGGAGATGCCCGCCAGCGATCCCAGCAGCGCCGCCCGGGGGGTGATGCGCCGGATCACCGGAGCCACGAAGCCGCCCGCCATCAGCACGAAGCTTTGGATGCACACCCAGGCGAGCCCGGCGTGCCAGGCCTGCAGCGGGTCGCCGGTGCGGAGCTGGATCGGCAGCATGATGACGAAGGTCACGATGAACATGTGCGGCACGCTGATGCCGGAGGGCAGCGCGCACACGTCGCTGCGCCCGGTCCTTTGCGCCAGGCGCCAGCCGAGCCAGGCGTAATACAGGGTGGACAGGCACAGCATCAGCCCGGTCGCCGGCAGGATGCGGCCGAACACCAGCGCGTCCGGCATCTTCAGCACGAAGCGCAGCAGCCCGGTCAGCACCAGCAGGTTGACCAGGATGTTGGTGCCGAAACCGAAGAACGCGTTCCAGTCGCCGGGCACCCACAGGCGAAGCCGGGGCAGCGGCCGGGTTGCGAGCATGGTCATGGCGGCTCCTGTTCCAAGGCGGCGATGAGGGCGGCGGACTGCCCCACCCAGCCGAAGATCCCGCCCTGGGCGCAGATCATCGCCAGGGCGGCGCGGTGGAAGCCGGGGTCGTAGGAGGCGGTGCAATCCTCCAGCACCAGGCAGTCGTAGCCGCGGTCGTTGGCCTCGCGCACGGTGGTGCTGACGCAGACCTCGGTGGTGACGCCGGCGACGACGAGCTGGGTGATAGCGCGATTGGCCAGGATGGCGTGCAGGTCGGTGGCGAAGAAGGCTCCCTTGCCGGGCTTGTCCACGACGGGTTCGCCGGGTGCGGGGGCGAGGTCGGCGATGATGTCGTGACCGGGCTCGCCGCGCACCAGGATGCGGCCCATCGGTCCGTCATCGCCGATGCGGCTGGTGGCCTTGCCGCGGGCGTGCTTGGCGGGTGGCAGATCACTCAGGTCGGGGCGGTGGCCCTCGCGGGTGTGGATCACGGCCAGCCCGGCCGAGCGCCAGGCGGCGAGCAAACGCCGGGTCGGGGGGACGGCCCGGCGCAGCTGCTCGACATCGTTGCCGAGGGCCGCGCCGAAGCCGCCTGGCTCCAGGAAGTCGCGTTGCATGTCGATGATCAGCAGTGCGCAATGGCGCGGACTGAACGCGAAGGCGTAAGGCTGGGCTTCGATCTCCATCGGCCGCTCCACTGCGGGACTCGATCGGATCAAGCAACAATTGTGCCTTGCCGTGTGCTAACGGCCGCTATTCGTCTCCCCGCTCACGGGGTTGTAGCGAGTGGGGTAGGACGGCTCGTGGCCCGGGGTGCCCGGCGTGATGAGGCCGCACGCCGCCAACCAGGCCGTCGCGAGTAGCAGCATCACCAGGATCGCCCGGCCCACGGGGGTGCGCTATCCGGGCACCGCCCACTCGCCCTTGCGCATGACCGGCTCGCTGCCGCCGCCGGGTAGGATGCCTTCCACGTCGATCTCGCCGGAGCCGATCATCCAGTCGATGTGGATCAGGCTGGTGTTGGCCCCGCGGCGCTCGAGTTCGGCATCGTCGGCCGTGGTGCCGCCCTCCAGGCACGTCCGGTACGATTGGCCGATGGCCACGTGGCTGGCGGCGTTCTCGTCGAACAGCGTGTTGAAGAACAACAGATTGCTGGCCGAGATCGGTGAGGAATTCGGCACCAGCGCCACCTCGCCCAGACGCCGCGCCCCGGCATCGGTGTCCAACACCTTGGTCAGCACGTCCTGCCCGGTGCTGGCGGTGGCAGCCACGATCCGCCCGCCCTCGAACCGCACTTCGATGTCGCGGATCAGCGTGCCCCCGTAGGAGAGCGGCTTGGTGCTGCGAACCGTACCCTCCACCCGCGCCAGATGCGGCGTGGTGAATACCTCCTCGCTCGGGATGTTCGGGTTGCAGACGACGCCGTTCTTCGCCCGCTCCGAGCCACCCATCCAGATATGGCCATCGGACAGCCCCACCCGCAGATCGGTGCCGGGGCCGCGGAAATGCAGCGCCTCGTAATGCTTGCCGGTCAGATAGGCGGTGCGGGCATGCAGGGCGTCGTTATGCGCCTGCCAAGCGGCCACCGGGTCCGGGCCATCGAGGCGGGAGGCGGCGAAGATCGCATCCCACAGCTTGGCCGTGGCTTCCTCCTGCGGGAGGTCGGGGAACATCAGCGCGGCCCAGGCCGGGGTCGCGTAGCAGACGATGCTCCAATTGGTGGCGAACGTGGTGATCAACTCGAGCGCGGGACGGTATGCGACGGAGCGGGCGCGGTTGGTGCGGGCCACCTTATCGGGGTCCTGGCCCGCCAGCAGGGCCGGGTTCTCGCCGCCGATCGCCATGCGTGCGGCGCCATTGCGGTAGGCGGCGGCCATGCCGTCGAACATCCAGGCCGGGGCGTAGTCGAACGCGGCGTCCGGGGCGAAGTTGAACCGGGCGAGCGTGCATTCCTCGTCGGAATACAGCGTGGTCACCAGGCTCGCCCCCGCCTTATAGGCGTGCTCGGTGACCCGGCGCACCAGCGGCGCCGCCTGCAGCGGGGCGGTGATCACCAGTTCCTGTCCCGACGCCAGCCCCAGGCCGACGCGTACGGCCACTTCGGCCAGCCGGTCGAGCCGGTCCGTGTGAGTTTGCGAAACGGGCATGATGTCCATGGTTGATCCTCGTGAGGGCGCGAGATGGCAGTTCACTCTCACCTGGGTCGCACCTCAACCCATGTCCAGAACCCATGCGCCAGAGCGATGCAGACGAGTTGGCCCGGCTAGCTCGCGGCGCCAAATCGCGCTCCGAAGCGACAATACCGGCAGCAGTCTCCGCGCCACGCTCCCGCAGCGCCGCTCACGATCCACGCTGCCGGATCGGCCGGGCGAATTTGCACCAAGCCAGAAAGGACGCTGCCGATGAGCACCATCACGACCAAGGACGGCATATCGATCTTCTACAAGGATTGGGGGCACGGGAAACCGGTCCTGTTCTCCCACGGCTGGCCGCTGTCGGCGGACGCCTGGGAGGGCCAGATGGTGTTCCTCGGCCAGCACGGCTACCGGGTGATCGCGCATGACCGCCGCAGCCACGGCCGCTCGAGCCAGACCTGGGACGGCAACCACATGGACCAGTACGCCGACGACCTGGCGGCGGTGATCGATGCGCTGGACCTGACGGATGTGGTGCTGGTCGGACACTCGACCGGCGGTGGCGAGGTAGCGCACTACATCGGCCGCCACGGCAGCGCTCGGGTGTCGAAGGTGGTGCTGGTCAGTGCCGTTCCGCCCTTGATGCTCAAGACCGATCACAACCCGGGCGGCCTGCCGCTGGCGGTGTTCGACGGCATCCGCAAAGGCACGTTCGACAACAAGTCACAGTTCCTGCAGGAGATCGCGGTGCCGTTCTTCGGCTACAACCGCGAGGGCGCCGCCGTCTCACAAGGCACCCTGGACTCGTTCTGGCTGCAGGGGATGATGGGCGGGCTGAAAGGCCTGCTCGACTGCATCCACGAGTTCTCCGAGGTCGATTACACCGCCGATTTGGAGAAGATCGACAAGCCCACGCTGATCGTGCACGGCGACGACGATCAGATCGTCCCGATCGGTGCGTCCGGCCTGATGTCGGCCAAGATCGTCCGCGGGGCCGAGCTGAAGATCTACCAGGGCGCGCCACACGGCTTGCCGTCGACCTTGCAGGACAGGCTCAACGCCGACTTGCTCGCCTTCATCCAGGCCTGATGCCGTGCCGCCGCGACGCATACGGCGCGTCGCGGCGACCCACCGCATCCTCATGATCATCGGCCCGGGCGGCAAGCACGCCCCGCTGCTTACGCTCGAGCAGGTTCTGGAGCCGTATTACGAGTTCCGCGACACGATCTCGGCCGAGATCGTGCTGGCCTCGCCGGACGGTGGCGCGCCGGTCGCCACCGGGTCCGGACCGCTGCGCGCGGGGCTGGCCGAGCGGTTCCGGAGCGACCCCATCGCGAGGGACGCATTGCGGGATACGCTGTCCCTGGATCAGATCTTCGCCGAAGATTTCCACGCCGCATACTGCCTGTGCAGCCCCGAGTTCATCATGCCGGGCCAGGACCATCCGATCGTCCGGCTGCTGCAGCAGATGGCGGCGGCTGGCAAGCCGGTCGCGGTCGTCACCGCGGAGTCCGGCCCCGGCGTCAGCGTCACCAGCGCCTCGCCTCTGCTCGCAGCCAAGGCGCTGATCGGTGCGCTACCCGATACGGGTTTTCACATCCATTAACACACCACACGGCGTCGACTGGGGCATTGATACACCGGTCGCTGCAATGGCTCGAGCACGCCGCAGCGCAGGACATGAAGGAGACGCCCGATGCATGATCCGATCCGTGTTGCGCCCGCAGGTGCCGAACCAGGTCCAATCCCTGGCCTGCTGATTCCGCGTGGCGAGATCGCCGCACTTGCCCGACTGCTGGATGTCGCGTCGTTCTCACTCGGCGCCGACCAGACCGCGACCGGGAGTGCCCTCTCGCGGGCCCACACGCTCGTCACTTCGATGTTGCGCTCCGGGGCTGCAGGCATGGCCGAACCCGGCGCCGATGGCGGTGGCATGGCCCCGTGGCAGGTCCGGCGCGTGCGGGCCTATGTGGAGGAGCGACTGCACGAGGCGTTGACCGTGCAGCGGGTGGCCGAAGCGGTTCGGCTGAGCTGCAGCCACTTTTCGCGTGCCTTCAAGGCGAGTTTCGGCCTGTCGCCGCATGCCTACATCATGAAGCGCCGGATCGAGCGCGCGAAGCTGCTGATGCAGACCAGCAACGAGCCATTGGTGCAGATCGCGCTGGCATGCGGCCTATCCGACCAGGCGCATTTCTCGCGCGCGTTCCGCCGGGCGGAAGGCTGCAGCCCCAGCGCCTGGCGCCGCTATGCAAGGTGATCCCCAGAGCGCTTCGGCTCACTGCCTTCTCCCTCTCCCGCTGGGAGAGGGCGCTGTAGCGATCGCGACTAGAAACGGGCCCCCAACTCGGTCAGCAGCCCCCTCGCCGCAACGAGGTCGACCGTGCCGAAACCTTCCGAGAACCGGCCATAGACGGCCTCCAACAACTCGCGGGCCGCGACGCGCCGGTCGCTGTCCCGCCACAGTCTGGCGAGGCTGGTCGCGGCGCGCAGCTCCCACGCCAGCGCTTGTTGCCGCCGCGCAATCTCCATCGACTGGGTGAAGCAAAGCTCCGCATCGGGAGCGCCCACCGCCAGCAGCCGCTCGCCCTTCGCACGAAGTGTCTCCGCCCGGCTCCAGCTCATGTGGCCGGCATCGAAACCGGCCAGGATCCGGTCACTCAGCAGCACCGGATGCAGCGTGCTGAGCGTTTCCAGATGCCGCAGACCAAGCCGCGCATCAGCCAGGAACGCCGGAGGGTCCACCTCGCCGCCCTCCAGCACGGCAAGCCCAACATCGTAGCACCGCGCAAACATCTGCCAGAACAGCAGGGCGTGCTCCGTGGCGGCATCGTGGAGCCGCCGGGTCAGCGCGTGCGCCAGGGTAAACTCCCCCATCCAGGTCGCCACCGGGCACGCAGCCACCGCCAGCAAATAGCACGCGGAGGGCGCATGGCGGGCGTTTAGCGCGTCGTCCGCGATCTGCTTCACCGTGGCCAGCGCCTGATCCGGATAGCCCCGCAGCCACTGGATACGGGCGATGATCGGCCGCACGGCTGACAGATGATCGAGTTGGAAGCCGTTGCCGGGCGTGCGCCGGGCGATGGTCGCCGGGTGCGCGAGCGTCGATTGCGTGTGCTGCAAGGCCCCTTCGTGCTCGCCCAGCCAGTGCAGCGAGAGGGCAAGCGTGCGGTCGGCGAACAGGATGGTGTCCGCGTCGCCAGATAGCCGCGCCAACGCCGCATACCGCTCGGCCAGCGCGATGGTTGCCGTATAGTCGCCGGATGTTCCGCGCACCGCCCACAGCCCCCAGACGGCTTGCAGCTGATGCGCAGTCGAGCCGAGTCGCTCGGCGATCGCCAAGCCCTGGGTAAAGGCGGCCGCCATCTTGGGCCCGAGCCCGCCGGCATGATACAGCGCGTGGCCGAGTGCCAGCAGCAGCCGCATCTCGACACGCGGATCCACCGTGCCGAGACCGCGGAGCACCTCCAGCGCCGTGTCCACCCTGGCGCGATACTCATCCATCAGCGAGAGATGGAACCATAAATACGCCGAGGCGGCGGTGAGTCGCAGGCCCGTGGTCGCGTCGCCCTCCGGTGAGAACGACCAACTCAGCGCGGCGCGGATGTCGTTGATCGTCCCGGCGTACTCGGTCAGCGCTTCCGCCGTGGGCCGGGACTGCCACTCGGCCTCCAGGCGCTCGAACCTCGAACAGAAATACTCGGCATAGCGGCGTGTGACGCCGGGTCGCTCGTCACCCTGCGAGAGCTGGGACAGGGCGTAGACGCGTGTCGTGTCCAGCATCCGGTAGCTGAGGGCAGCGCCGGCCGTATCGGTCACGATCAGCGATTTCGAAACCAGGCTGCCCAGGCAGGCCAGGATTTCGGCCGACGCCAAACCCTCGTCGGTGGCGACCGCCCGGCATGCATCGTCGGAAAACCAGCCTTTGAACATCGCCAAGCGGCGCAACACGGTTTTCTCGGCTTGCGTCAGCGTCTCGTAGCTCCAATCCAGCGTCGCACGCAGGGTCTGTTGCCGCGGCAGCGCGGTCCGGCGTCCCCGTGTCAGCAATGCGAAGCGATCGTCGAGGCGGGACGCCAACCCGGCGAGTCCGAACGCCTCCACGCTCGCCGCGGCGAGTTCGATGGCCAGGGGGATGCCATCGAGCTGACGGCAGATGGCGGCCACCGTCGGCACGTCCTGGTCGGTCAGCCGGAAGCCGCTGCAACTCGCCGCAGCCCGTTCGGCGAACAGCTCGATGGCTGGGAAGCCAAGCGCATTGGCCGCATCCATCGGCCTGGAGACGGCGGGCGTTACGGGCGGCAGGCCGAGCGGAAGCAGGCGTTCGGTCCATTCGCCGTCCACCAGCAGAGGCTCGCGGCTGGTGGCGAGCAGATGGATGCCGGGGCCGCTCCGAAACAGATGCTCCGCCAGGGCAGCAACCTGGTTGATGACGTGCTCGCAGGTGTCGAGCAGCAACAGGATGTGCTTGGCCTTCAGGAACTCGGCGAGCCGCCCCAAGGCATCCTCGGCGGGAAGCGCGATCCCGAGTGCCGAGGCAACCGTGCTGGCGACCAACTGCGGATCCGCGAGCGGCGCGAGGTCGACAAACACGATGCCGTCCGCAAACCGGGGCCCCAGCGCCGCGGCCAATGCCAGGGCCAGCGTGGTCTTGCCGATCCCGCCAGAGCCCACGATGGTCACGAACCGCCAAGTCAGCAGCTTCGCCTTCAGGCTGACGAAGGTGTCGGACCGGCCGATGACCCGGGTGTTTCGCACCGGCAGCCGCACCGCCGCATCCGCCCCCGCTTTCGCATGCGTTCGCGGCATGGCGCCCGCGACGGCCGACGTTTCTTGCCGGTTGAGCGGGGCGATGAACGAGTAGCCGCGCCCGGGGACATTGATGATGTAGCGGTTGCCGGAGCGGCCATCACGGAGAATTTTCCGGATCGCGGCAATCTGGACGCGGAGCCCGGACTCATCGACGACGGTGCTGGGCCAGGCGCGCGAGATCAGTTCGTCCTTGCCGACGACCTCCCCCGCGCGATCGGTGAGCGCGATGAGCAGGTCCAATGCCCGGCCGCCGATTTGCCGTGGTTGGCCGGTTTCGACCAATTCGCGCCGCTCCGGATGAAGCTCGAAGGGTCCGAACGAGCGCATTTTGCCGAAGGTCGCAGGCTGCTGTTCGGGCGCATACCGTGTCATTCCGCGCTATCCGGCATCATATCGGCCCCTTGCCTGGGACCATTGCGGCGACGGCTCGAACAGCAAGGTGAGACCCTCCGAGGGGGAGCGGAGACGCGCACCCGGCACGTTACCGCGGAAATATCCGCCCGGCTATCTTGGTGCGAAACGTGGGACCCACCGCGAACAGCGTCCGCGGCACGCAGGCAGGAAACCGGCGGGATGTCTCGCCAGTCTCCGGCCTTGGCTCGCGATCTCGGCGGCGGGGGTTGCGCTAGATACCCGAAATCTTTACGGCTTCCCCATACGGAGGGGTGGCCGAGCGGCTGAAGGCGGCGGTTTGCTAAACCGTTGTGCACTGTCAAGGTGTACCGTGGGTTCGAATCCCATCCCCTCCTCCAGATTGGTCGCCCCGGCGCCGGTCCGGTGGCTTGCCAGGCAACAGCCCCCGCCCCACCCCGCATTGCTTCGAGCTTGGACGAGGGGGCTTGCTTCAGTCGAGCCGAACCGCAATTCCTTCCAAGCCAGACCCAGCTGCGGGGAAATCCCGCATGATAGCCGGGTCATGCCCCGGAATCACGAGGTGCTCCGCATCCGCGAGCCGGCGCAGGGTCGTGAAACCCTCCAGCGCGGCCCCGACATGGTAGATGCCGGGGAACGGGCGGTTCTCGCGGAAGTTCTCGGTGAAATGCACGGCGTCGGAGGCGAGCACCATCCAGCCGCGCCGGGTCCAGGCGCGGACGACTTGCTGCCCGTCGGTGTGGCCGCCGATGCGGTGCAGTTCCAACCCCGGGGCGAGCACCGCACTCCCGTTGTGATACACCAGCCGGCCAGCGAACAGTTTGTGCACCACGGCGCCGATGTCGTCCGGGTCGTAGCCTTGGCGCAGGAAGCCGTGGCACATGCAACGTCCTGTCGCGTAGGCCATCTCGCTTTCCTGCAGGTGAAATCGCGCCTTGGGAAACAAGTGGTGGTTGCCGGCGTGATCGTAATGCAGGTGGCTCAGCACAACGTCGGTGACGGAGGCTGGATCTACGCCGATCAGCTGCAAACCTTCTCCCGGGCAGCGCAGGTGCTCACGCCCGCGCCGTGCGGCGACTGCGGCGTCGAACCCGGTATCGACGATGGTGTCCCCGTCGGGGCCCCGCACAGCGAAGACGAAATAGTCGAACGGCATCGGCCCGTCATGCGGGTCTCCGCCAATGAAATTCTCCGGGCGGCGACGGGCGGCAAAATGGGCGAAGCGTACGGCAAATAGTTGGTACTCTGGACGATCCTGCAAACTCGCCTCCGGACTTGTGAACGCAAACCCCGTCCGCGTAGCGTAACCGCGTCCGTAGGAGAGCCTTAGCATGTACACCGTCAAGCACCGCACCTTCGGCCGCACGGTGGTCAGCCGGCGGGCAATCCTGGGCGGGCTTGCCGCGGCCGGGCTGGGCCCCTGGCCGATCGCGCGCGCCGCCGAGACACTGATCGTGAACGGCTATGGCGGTGAGTTCGGCGACATCATGAAGCAGACCGTGATCGCCCCCTTCGAGAAGAAATTCAGCGTCTCCGTCACCTACGACGACACGGGCACGTCCTCGACCAACTACGCCAAGATCCGTGCGACCGGCGGCGCACCGGGTTTCGACGTGGCGGCGGAACTCACCGCGGCGGAGAATGCGCTGGGTGCCCGGGAGAAGCTGCTGCTGCCGGTGACGGAGAAGGAGGTTCCGAACCTGGCCCATACCTGGGCGAAAAGCCGCGCCAGCATTCCGGCGAACGGGACCGTCAACTACTATCATTACGCGTCACTGTTCTTCAACAAGGAGAAGATCAAGCCGCCTACATCCTGGCTCGACTACTTCCACCCAGCCTCCGTCTACGGCGACGCAGCCAAGGGTCGGCTGCTCGCGTTCGACCCGGCGAATGTGTTGGAGATCTACGCGCTGGCGATGGGTGCGCAGACCCAAGGCGGCGGGATCGGCAATATGGAACCAGGTTGGGCCCTGCTCCAGGAGCAGAAGCCGTTCCTCGGGCAGGTGCCCACCATGTCCTCCGCGGCCGTGCCCTACTTCGAGAACGGGACGGTGTGGCTCGCGCCGTTCTGGTCTTCCCGCGCGGCGTATTACCAGGCGCGGGGGCTGCCGTTCGATTTCCTGATACCGAAGGAGGGCACGATGGGCCTGGGGGGCACCTCCGGCATTCCGATCAACGCCGACAACAAGCGCCTGGCGTACGAGTTCCTGAACTTCCGGCTCGAGCCCGATGTGCAGCGCGCGTTCTGCCTGGCCTATTACGCGAGCCCCGCGCGTCCAGACGTTGCACTTCCCGCCGATTTCGCCGCCAAGCAGATCACCACGCAGGCGCAGATGGACGCGCTGGAACTCCCGGACGCGACCGCGATCGCCAGCAACATCAAGGCCTGGACCCTGCGGTTCCAACAGATCATGGGCGGCTGAACGGCTGTACTATCGATCTCCCTCCCCTTGAGGGAAAGAGTATCGCAATCGCAGATGAAGCAGCGCCAGTTCGATCCTCCCCGTCCTTTACGGGGGAGGTGGCGGCGCAGCCGACGGAGGGGGCCGCAGCCACGGACTGAGTGTGTGGCCGCACCCCCTCCACCATGCTTCGCATGGTCCCCCTCCCCCGCTTCGCAGGGGAGGAACGCCAACTACAAGGCTATCCCCACGATCGGTCTGCTAGGGGATGGTCAGCCCACCATCCACGGTGATGGTGGCGCCTGTCACGTATCCCGCCTCGACGCTCGCAAGGTACAGCACGGCACCGGCCACGTCGTCCGGTGTGCCCGCGCGGCGGAGCGGGATAGGCGCGAGTTTGCGGGCACGAAACGCCGGGTCGGCCAGCATGTGGCGATTGATGTCCGTCTCGATCGTGCCCGGCGCCACCAGGTTCACCGTGATGGCATGCTCCGCCAACTCCAGCGCCATGGACCGCGCCAGCATCATGATGCCGCCCTTGGTCGCGACGTAGTGCGCAATGTCGGGATTGGCATGCGCCTGGTTGACCGACGAGATCATCACGATCCGTCCGCCCTGCCCCGCGGCGACCATCAGCATCGCCGCCTCCTGCGCCACGCAGAACGTGCCGCGGAGATTGACGGCGTGAACGCGGTCCCAATCGGCGTCGGTAATCTCCAATAGCGCCTTGCGTTGGATCATCCCCGCATTGCACACGACGACCGGTAGGGCACCAAGCGCTGCATGCGCTTGCCGCACCGTGCTCCGAGCTGCCTCGGCATCTCCCAGATCGGCCTCGATAAGGACGGCCCTACGCCCCTCGGCTTCCACCAACCCAGCGAGCTCCTCCGCGCGGTCGCGATCGCGGTACCAGTGCAGCGCCAGATCCACGCCTGCCTTGGCCAGGTGCAGCGCGATGGCGCGACCCATGCCCAGGCTGTCCGTGCCAGTCACCAGCGCGGCCGATCCGAACGGCTTCACGCCGGGTAGACCAGGCAATCGGCAGGGGCCACGTGCATCGCCACGATCTCTCCGGGTTTTGGCAGGTTCACCGTGGGGTCGCTGGTGAGTTCCACCAGGCATCGCTCCTCATCCGGCAACACTACGTGCAACTCGGTCCGGCCGCCCAGGAACGCGACGCGGTCCAGCCGTCCGGTCAGGGCCAGGGCGTTGTCCATGGCTGGTCCCAGCCGCACGCGTTCGGGCCGGAACGCCAGCAAAGCGTCGATGCCCGGCGGTAGGCCATGCGCCACCGCCACAGCTCCGGAGGGCAAGCGCACGCCGCCCAGTTCGGTCCGGCAGCGCCGCAGGTTCATGGTGCCGATGAATTCCGCCACGAAGCGATCGGCCGGCGCGTTATAGATCGTGGCAGGGTCCGCCACCTGCACCACGCGCCCCTGCCGCATCACCGCAACCCGGTCGGACATCACCAGCGCCTCTCCCTGATCGTGGGTCACCAGCACCGTGGTGATGCCGAGTTTGCGCTGCAAGCCCGAGATCTCGAGCCGCATGTCCTCTCGCAGTTTCAGGTCGAGGTTGCTGAGCGGCTCGTCCAGCAACAGCACCGCCGGGCGGATCACCAGGGCGCGGGCCAAGGCGACACGCTGGCGTTGTCCGCCGCTGAGTTGCGCCGGGCGCCGGGCGTCCAGGCCCGAAAGCTGCACCAGCGCCAACGCCTCCGCGACACGGGCCGCGATCTCCGCCCGGGGCACCCGGCGCATGCGCAGGCCGAAGGCGACGTTCTCCGCCACCGTCCGGTGCGGAAATAGGGCGTAGTCCTGGAACACCATGCCGATGCCGCGGCGGAACACCGGTACGTGAGTCACGTCCCGCCCTTCCAGCAAGATGCTGCCGGCATCGGGATTCAGGAAGCCCGCGATCAGGTTCAACGTGGTCGTCTTGCCGCAGCCGGACGGGCCCAACAGGGTCAGGAATTCGCCTGGCTGCACGCTTAGGTTCACGTCCTGCACCACGGGCTGCGAGCCGAAGGACTTGCCTACGCCCTGCACCGCGAGCGCCGCTGGGCCGGTCAATGCTGCGCCTCGTACAGGAACTCGCCGACATTGAAGAAGCGCTGCACGATCCCGATCAGCACGATCGGCACCACTAGCGTCACCACGGCGACGGCGGCGAGAGTGGGCGCGAAACCGAACTCCAGAAAGCTCAGGATCGTCACGGTGATCGGCTGGCTGCCGGGCCGGGCGAGGAACAGCGAGATGCTGTAATCGGTGAAGGACTGGACGAAGGCAAAACTCCCCCCGGCGAACACGCCGTTCTTGGTCAATGGCAGCGTCACTTCCCAGAAGGCGCGCAGTGGCGAGGCACCCAGGCTCAGCGCGCCCATCTCGGCGTTGCGCGGCACCGTCTGCAAGCTGACCCCGATGGTGCGCACGGCGAACGGCAGGCAGATCACCAGGTGGCCGATCAGCAGGGCCGGCAGCCCGAACAAAAACCGCAGCCCGACCATTTGCAGCAATTGCAGCAGCCCGATCCCGGTCACCAGCGCCGGCAGGGCCAGCGGTCCCAACGCCAGCGCGGCGAGCGCGGCACGGCCGGGAAAGCGCCCGCGGGTGAGACTATAGGCGAGCGGGAAACCCAGCAGCACGGCCAGGATTGCCGCCCCGGCCGCCAACTCGATACTAAACAACAACGGGTTGAGCCAGCGCGGCACCAGCGCCGCTTCCCACCACCGCAGGGAAAAGCCGACCGGCGGAAAGCGCGACTGGTTGCCCGCGTTGAACGATACGGCCGCGGTGATGACGATCGGGCCCAGCGCAAACAGGTACACCGCCGCGACTGCCACACGCAATGACCACCAGGGTAGGCTCGTCCTCATGCCACGCGGCGCCGTACGCCGAGTGCCGAGCCCAGCAACAGCATGGCGATCGCGCTGACGATCAGAACCGCGCCCAGGGCGGAGCCGATCGACCAGTCCATGATCGACACCATGAACTGGTAGATCAGCGTCGCCAAAGTCTGTGTCGCCGGACCGCCCAGGATGGCGGGTGTGGCGTAGGCGCTGATCGCGAGGGTGAAGCTCAGGAGAAACGCCGCGGCGATGCCGGGTGCGGACAACGGCAGCGTCACCTCGATGAACGTGCGGAACCGGCCGGCGCCCAGCCCCATTGCCGCGCGTTCCACGTTGGCGTTGAGCCCGCTGAGCGTCGTGAGGATGGTCAGCACGCCATAGGGCAAAAGCGCGTGCGTCAGCCCGATCACGATGGCGCCGGAGGAGGGGAGCAGGTCCAGCGGTTGCGCCACGAGACCCGTCCACAGCAGCAAGCCGTTGATCGCGCCCTCGCGGTTCAACAGCACCCACCAGCCATAGGTCCGCACGATGACGCTGGCCATCAGCGGGGCCAGGATCAGGGCGATCAACAACCCCTTCGACCGGCTGGGTGTGCGGGCCAGAAAGAATGCGACGGGATAGCTCAATCCTACCACCAGTGCGCCGACGGCGGCTCCGATGACGAAGGTGCGCACGATGGCCCGCAGATACAGCGCGTGGCCGAAGATAAAGATGTAGTTGTCCATCGTGAGCTGTGTCGTGAGCACCTGGGCGTCGGACTTGAACACGCTGGCGGTCAGCAACAGGGCATTAGGGGCCACGAAAAACGCTAGGAGGAATATCGCGGGCACAAAGGCCAGGAGGCTGGCGACCGGGGTCGATGCTTGGTCGTTCACCCGTACCAGACCCTGCGAGGTTGCATACGGCAATGATGCGTTGCAGCGAAGGTCGGTGCAAGCGACGATTATGTCTTGCCAACCGTTGCATTCCGAACCGACGATGCGGCACGCGACAGGAGGGGCCTATGCCGATTACCCGGCGCACACTGCTTCGAACCGCCGGCCTGGCTGCCGGGTCCGGCCCGTGGATCATCGCGCGGGCCGCCGAGACGCTCACGGTCGCGGCCTATGGCGGCGAATACCGCGACATCTTCATCCGCACGGTGATCGAGCCGTTCGAGAAGAAGTTCTCCGTCAAGGTCGAGTACGACGATAGCGGCGGGGTAGACCCCTACCCGCGGATCCGCGCATCCCAGGGCAGCCCCGGCTTCGACGTGGCGGCCGAGATGGTGCCGAGCACGATTATCCTTGGTGCGCGCGAGAAGCTACTCGAGCCGATCACCGAGAAGGAGGTACCTAATATCAAGTATCTCTGGCCGGGCGCGGCCAAGCTGATGCCGCCCTACGGGATCGCGCAGAACTATCAGTATCTCGCCATGGTATGGAACAAGGACAAGCTCGCACAGCCCGACTCGTGGATGGATTACTGGCGCGCCGGCGATAAGTACGGCGACATGATGAAGGGCCACCTCGTCACGCATAGCCCGGCGAATTACACGCTCGCGGTGTATGCCATGCTGATGGGCGCCCGGGCTGGTGGCAGCGACGCCAATCTGGATTCGGTATGGCAGATGCTGGCGAAGCAGAAGCCGCTGATCGGGCTAGTTGCGGCGTCCTCCGCTCAGGCCGTGCCTTACATGGAGAACGGGCAGGCCTGGCTGATGCCATTCTGGAGTGGCCGCGCCGCGCTGTATGGCCATCGCGGCCTGCCCTACGGCCTGACCATCCCCAAGGAGGGCACGCTGGCGTTGGCCAACACGTCCGCCGTGCCGATCGGCGCGGCCAACAAGCGGCTGGCGTTCGAGTTCCTGAACTTCCGTCTGGAGCCCGAGATCCAGCGCGCATTCTGCCTGGAATACTTCGCCAGCCCGGGCCGCATGGACATCACCGATTGGCCTGCCGACTACGCAGCGAACCAGTTGACGACGGACGCCAAGATGCAAGCGGTCAGCTTCCCCGACGACGCGCTGCTAGCGCAACAGCAGCGCGCCTGGACGTTGAAGTGGCAGGACGTGATGGGAAGCTGAGCGCGCACTTCCGTTCGTAGGACGGAAAAGCGATAGCCTTCCGACAGCTTCAGTACGCCGGGAGCGGCGGAAGACGCTGCGCTTTTCCGCCCTACGCCGATATGATTCTACGACGCGATGAACTCGGCGAAGTAGTCGTCGACCGTGACGCGCTTCTCCGTAAGGCCAAGGCGATGGCCCATGTCGCAGAAGATCGCCATCGTGGCCCGGTTGCGCTCCAGCCCGTGCGCATAGGGGTCATCGCCCATCGCCGCGATGGTGTCCTCCTGCTCCGCCTCCAGCCACGGCGAGACATACGGGAACGAGCGTGACTCCGCGCTGAAATAGTCCTCGCAGCGGCTGAATGCCTCCGTCACCGCGGGCGCAAGTTGCTTGTTCGCCTCCCACGCAGCGCGCTGCAGGACAACGATGTGCTGCGGCGGGAACACGCCGGTGTCGGCGAAATATTGCCGCTCGACTTGCCGGAACTCAGGCACCAGCCGGACGATCGGACCATTGACCGGGTGATAGCGCGCCGGTCGCGGAGGACTGTAGATTGCATCCAACTCGCCCTCGATCAGCATGTCCGAGAGCGACCGACCCGGCGTCGGCACCGCGATGCCGGCTGGATAAGTCTCGTTGCGCTTTGCATAAGCAGCGTCGATCTCGCCGATCGTCCATTGAATGTTCTCTGGCGGGACGCCCATGTAGTCGAGGAAATGCCGGTACCAGATCGAGCCGCTCGCGGTCCAACTGTACATGCCGATCCGCTTGCCCGCGAGCTCGCCCACGGTGCGGATGCTGGATCCCTGCCGGACATATAAGTCGCGTGCGGTGAAGTTGCGCAGCACGAAGACCGGCAGTGCGATCCCGCTCCTGTCACCCCGGCCGATGCGGCCCAGGTGCAACCCCATCGAGGACTCGCCCCCTTGCACCGACTGGTCGCCAAGGCTGCGCCTCAGCATCTCCGCCCGATCCGGCCACGAGCCCCCGCGGCCAAGGATGAGATGGAGGTTCATATTGTCCACCTCCACCGCCCCCGTCGCGAGCGGCATGACTCGGGCGTAGTCGGCGCACGTCAACCGGACATCCTGCTTCGGCATTCGCATCTCCAAACTGGATCGATACGCTGCGTCGCGCGGGATGGGGATGTCAACCAAGCGGCCAGTGCAATCCCCTCTCCCCCGACACTCTGTTGACGAACCGGTGAACGCCTGGTTTATATGACGTTCGTAATCTTCTGAAGCGGGATCCGCCATGCTCTCCGAACCCCTGGCCCGGTTTTTATCGAAGCGGGGCATCCACTATGCATGGGTGGTGGCGGCGGTCACCTTCACCATCATGCTGTCAACGGCGGCAGCGGTCGGCATGCCGGGCGTGCTGATCCGGCCGTTGCAGACGGAATACGGCTGGAGCCTCAGCAGCATATCCGGCCCGTTGGCACTGCGGCTAATCCTGTTCGGCGCCATGGCCCCCTTTGCCGCGGCGTTCATGATGCGATACGGCGTGCGGGCGGTGGTGCTGACGGCACTCGGCCTCATCGTCGCGGGGCTTGGCGGTGCGATCTTCGCGCTGCAGTCGATCTGGCAGTTGTGGGCGTTGTGGGGTGGCGTCGTCGGCCTGGGAACCGGGCTCACCGCACTCGTCCTGGGCGCGACCATATCCAGCCGGTGGTTCACCGCACGGCGCGGCCTAGTGCTCGGAATCCTCACGGCAAGCTCGGCCACCGGGCAGCTCGCCTTCCTTCCGCTGACGGCGTGGCTGGCGGAAACCTATGGGTGGCGCGTGGCGTTGGCGCCCGCGATCGTTTCTTGCATCATTGCCGCAACGTTGGCGCTGCTGTTCCTGCGCGACCGTCCGTCCGACCTGGGACTGCGTCCGTACGGCGAAATGCCGGGCGCGTTGCCGGCATCTTCCCCGGCCGTCACCGGGTCGATGCTCTCCGCAATCGGCTCGGCGTTCACGGCGCTGCGGACGGCGTCGCACAGCGGCATGTTCTGGGTGCTGTTCGGAACCTTCTTCGTGTGCGGGCTGTCCACCAACGGCCTCATCCAGACCCACTTCCTGCCGTTCTGCTCGGATTTCGGAGTGCCGCAAGTGCAGGCCGCATCGATGCTGGCAATGATGGGCGCGTTCGACTTCATCGGCACCATCGCGTCCGGCTGGCTGTCCGACCGGATCGACGGCCGTAAGCTGCTGTTCTGGTACTACGGGCTGCGGGGCCTCTCGCTGCTTTACCTGCCCTACTCCTCCTTCACGTTCTACGGCCTGTCCGTGTTCGCGCTGTTCTACGGCCTGGACTGGATCGCAACCGTGCCGCCGACCGTCCGACTGGCCGGCGCCACGTTCGGGCGGGAGCGGGCACCCATGGTGTTCGGCTGGATCTTCACCGCCCACCAGCTCGGCGCGGCGGTGGCAGCCTTTGGCGCCGGGTGGTCACGGGACGCCCTCGCGAGCTATCTGCCAGCCTTCGTGTTCGCCGGAGCCGCCTGCCTCGTCGCCGCAGCCGCGTGCATGGTCGTGCGCCGCCCCGCAACGGTGCAGGCCGCCGTCCTGGTGCCACACTGATCCGTGCCGACTGGAAAGTGGCTCCGCGATGAAAGTCAGTCGAGCCCAGGCGGCGGCGAACCGTGAGCGTGTGGTCGAAGTCGCCGGGCGATTGCTGCGGGAGCACGGCATTGACGGGATCGGCGTCGACGGCCTGATGCAAGGGGCCGGCCTGACCCATGGCGGCTTCTACAAAAGCTTCGGCTCCAAGGAAGCCCTCACCGCCGAGGCCTGTGCCGACGTGATGGCGCGCAACGCCGCCCACCGCGAGGCACTGATCGGTCAAGCCGGCCAGGGTGCGCTCGCGGCCCTGGTGAACCACTACCTCTCGGTCGGGCACCGTGACCGGCTGGGATCGGGTTGCGCCTTCGCGGCGCTCGCCACCGATGCCGGGCGCCGCGAAGGCGCGGTGCGGTCCGTGTTCACCGACGGCTTGCAGGCCATGGTGGACCAGGTCGCCCGCATCATCCCAGGCCGCGCGGCAAGGCGGCGGGAGGCGGCACTGTCGACGATCGCTGGTCTCGTCGGGGCCTTGATCCTGGCACGGGCGGTGGACGATCCCGAACTGTCGCGCGAGCTTCTCGCAGCCGGACGGCGAGCCCTCGGCGGCGAGGACGAACATCCGGCAGACTAGCCCAACCCGGCGAGCCCCCTCGTCATTGCGCCCACATCCCCCGCCGCTGCTCGCGGGCGGCGCGTTGCGCATCGGCGTAGGAGGACGGCGCCCCATCCGTCACCACGGCGGCGCCATTCAGCAAATACAGCTGCGCCACATCGCGTCCCTCCGGCGTGACGCAGACGAAACTCGCCGGGTCACGCGGCACGCAGCGCAACTGGGCGCCGCGGACCGTGTCGAGCAAGGCGGCATTCAGCGGGGCCAGCGCGGCGAAGCCTGGTGGAGCCTGCACGCCGGCCAGCGGATAGGCGTTGCCGCCGACGACCACGCGGAGATCGGGCGTAACCATGTCCACCGGCCCCGAGATGGTGTTCCGCTGCGCCCAGGACTGCCACGGCTCCACGGTGCTGGCCGCCACATAGCCCGCCCGGTTGCCGGCACGCACCTGCAGCCACGGCGGATCGGACAGCAGCTTGGCCTGCACTTGCACCTCGGTCCCGGGATCGAGCACGGCCACCACGTCGGCCGCCGTCGCCGGAGCCGCGGACAGCCCCGTCGCCGCAATCATCACGCCGCGGTCGAACGGCGCCGCCACCCGGCGCGGTGGTGCCGGGGTCAGCGGCAGGTCGATCGTCGCCGGCTCCCCGTGCACGACGGTGAGCGACACCACCTTGCCGACGTAACCGGTCAGCGCGATGGAGATTTCGTAATCGCCCGGCGCCAGGTCGGCATTGAACGGGGTCTTGCCGCGGCCGTGACCGCCATAGGTGACGGTGGCGCCGGGTGGATCCGTGGTCAGCACCAGGTGACCCGGCAGTTCCCGCGCATTCAGATCCACCGTCAGCGAGGCATGGCCTGCGATGCTGACCGTGCGCGGGTCGACGCTCCAGCCGGGTTTGGCGAACGAAACCGCCATGGTGCCCGGCGGCACGTCGAGCGTCTCACCCGCCGCCCCTACCGCCCGGTTGTTCACCAGCACCTGCCCGGCGTCCACCAGCGCTCCGTTCGGCCCGTGCACGCGGACGATCAGGCCGGCTTGGGCAGACGTACCCCGGTTGGTCAGCACCACGACCGCGATCGCCACGACGAGCACGACGGCCACCAGCCACGCCTGCCAGTTCGAGCGCTTACGCGTCGGGACGACAGGCGTCCGGCTTCCTTCTCCCTCTCCCCCTGGGACAGGGCCGGGGTGAGGGGCGGGCACGCTCCCTGTTTCGGTGGCTTGGTCGCCCTCACCCAACCCTCTCCCAGGGGGAGAGGGCTCTTTGAGTTCGACGATCGTCGCTGCTGGTGCGGTGACGGTCGGCACCAGGGATAACGGGCGCGGCACGGTCTGCTGGGCAGCGCCGCAGAACGGGCAGTACGGCACCTTGCTGGCGAACGGCTTGGCGCAGCCTACGCAGCGCAGCGGATCAGCCGCCGGGCCGCCCCGTGCCCTAGCGCCGCTCATTCGTCGTCCGGCAGGCCCGACGCATCGTCCTCGTCATCCGGCAGCTCCTCCGGATGCAGCAGCGCCAGCAGCACCGGCACGTCCCGCACGCGAGTCCACGCCGCCGTGCCGACCGGCCTGACGTTGGTGCCCTCGGCAAGCTCCCCGCTGGCCGCCATCGCACGCAGCTCGCCCAGGGCGAACGGGCCGAGCAACGTCTTCCGCACGGACAGGTGCCACGCCGCCGGAGCGACCGGCACCGCCGCCAGAGCAAGCGGAACCGGCCGCCGGGTCAGCAGCGCCGTCAGGCTCTCGGGCGTGAACCGCTCGGGGAGGATGCGGCGCTTGTTCGTCGCGCGCAGGTTCGGCGCGTCGTCCATGTTCATGTTGGCGTCGAACGGATCGATGTCCTCCACGCTGCCCTCGATCTCGGCCGTCCAGGCAGGCAACGCGTCCAGCAAAGCCGTCTGCGCCGCGTCGGGATCCCCCAAAGCCGCGGCACCCTCCATCTGGCGGAAGCGCGTCAGGCTACGCTCGGCCGCCTCCGCCGCCACCCGGTACAGCAGGCCGGGCCGCCGCTCGCTGCGGTTCTCGTCGAGCTGGATGCGGCGGGGCGCGTAGGCGTGCTTCCCCGTCCACAGCAACAGCGCCGACGCGGCCAGCACCTGCACCGGCGTCAGCAAACGCTCGAACCGGTCCAGTGCCGCGGTCACCTGCTGGCGGTGGCTGTCCAGCAGGCCGTCGGCCCGGATGTCGCGCTCGGAGCCGACATCCTCCCAATCGTTGTAGCCGAGGTCGAGCTTGTATGCCGCCTCCGGACCCGGATTGCGCTGCAGCACGCCGAAGCACACCGCGCGGACGAACAGGCCCATCATCGTGCGCATGTCCTCGATCTCCTCCGAGGACGGCACGACGGGGTTGGCGAAGCGCACGGCGGATTTGTGGTTGTGCAACGGCAAGGGCCCGCGCCGCTCCAGCCGGTAATCCCGCCGCCAGGTATCGCCCAGCGGCACCAGGCTATCCAGCGGGATACCGCTCAGCTCGCAGTAGATCACCAGCCGGTCGCGCAGCCCCGAACTCACGAACTCGCAGTGCTGGAAGCCGAGCCCGGCGGGGATCGCCTGGCGGATCTCGGTGCGCAGGGTCTCGGTAAAGGCGGTATCCTCCTCCACCGCCACATACAGCTTGTAGCGATCGGTCATCGGCAGGGTGTCGCCGAGCCGGTCGAACTTCGCGTTGATCCACGGCATCGCCCGGCGCATCGCTGCCCGCAGGATGTCGCGCCGCAGCTCCCCATCCATCGTGGTGAGGATCTCCCGCACCGACCGCAGCTGGGCCGCCCGCGGCGCCAATTGCTGCCTTGCGTAACTGCGCAGCTTGCCCAACAGCTCGGCCAATTGCGCCGGGTTGTCGAGCCGGGGAAACAGCGAGCGGGACCCGCCCTCGCCTTTGAACACGTCGACCGCCCACGCCTCGACCTCGGGTACGCTGAGTTCGAGCAGGCTGTCCGCCTCCTCGTCGGCGTCCGGCAGCACCACGTAGGTGCCGGCGTTCTGCCGCCCGACGGCGTCGTTCAGCAGCGCCACCTCGTCGTCCAGCAGCGCCATGACATGCTCGACCTGGCGTCGCCCTTGCACCAGCTCCGCAATCGCGCCGTCCCACAGATCCCGCCCGTCGGCATCCAACCCGCGCCTTGTGCCCAAATCGCGCGACACGTCGGCGAGGAACTCGACCGCCTCGGCGCAGGCGACGGCGCGCAGGCGGAGCTTGACGTAATACGCCGTCTCCTCCCGCAGATGCTCGAGGAACTTCTCCGCCGCCTTGCGGTCGGGGCCGAGCAGCAGCCGGTTGCGCCCGGCCTCCTTCAGGTTCTCGTACGAGCGGTTGAAGCGCTCCCGCACCCGCTCCGCCCGGCTGTCGTAGCGCGCCTGGATGGCGCCGATGCGCTTCGCCTCCACGTCCAGCCGCAGCTTGGCGTCCTCGACGAGGTTGATGGTGTAGTCCAGCCCGCCCCGCGCGCGGTTGTCGAGGTAGCGGAACAGCAGCGCCCGCACCGCCGTCTCGTCATCGGAGGCGAGGAAGCGCACCATCCGCTGCCGGTTCGCCTTCACCGCGGCACCGGAGGGGCCGTATTCGGAGGCGTGCTCCATGCTGCCGACCACGTCGTCGCGGCTTTCCTCGAACACCCGCATCGCCTGCACCGGCCA
>CAXTWC010000063.1:0-26014 GCA_964247805.1 uncultured Acetobacteraceae bacterium
CCGCCGCCCGCGGCACACCCGGCTACCCGGCGGATTTCACCTTCGCCTACGACCCAGCGATGGCCGCCTCCCTGATGAAGGAGGCCGGGTTCAGTCCGGACAAGCCGGCGGACATCACGATTTCCACCACCAACGGCACATTCCCCGGCGATTTCGACATGACCCGCGTGATCGCCCAGATGTGGGGCAAGATCGGCCTGCGCGCCAAAGTCGAGACGATCGAGTTCGTGCAGTATCAGGAACGCCTGCGCGCCGGTAAGTTAGCCGAGGCCACGACCTATCGCTGGGGCAACATGACCGGCGACCCAGAACTCTACACGGGCTATTTGTTGAACCCGAAATTTCCCTTCGCCGCCTGGCACAGCGACGACGTCTCCGAACGGCTGGACCCCCTTTTCGTCGAAACCGACGAAGCCAAGCGCAATGCCGGCTACCGCGCTTTCAACCAGTGGGCGGTGGAGAACGGCTACACGATCCCGCTCCTGCAGGGTGTAGCGAGTTCGGTGTACCGGCGCACGGTCGGCTTCATTCCCTACGCAAACGGCTGGATCATGCCGCAAGCCTACAAAGCCGCCTAACCACAGCATTCCCTCTCCCCTTGAGGGAGAGGGCCGGGGAGAGGGGTGGCAGCAGACCCAACCCGAGCCCAAGTGAACGCTGGTCGACCAACCGCGTGCTTCGTGTGCAGCGACCCTTCACCCCGCCCCTCTCCCACAAGGGGAGAGGGAGCAGAAGACCTTCTCGGCGGAGGAACCAAGCACGGCTCCGAAAGGCAGAGACCATGCAGCGTCGCGACATCCTGACCGGCCTAGTCACCGCCGGCCTCGTCCCCGCTCCATGGGCACGGGCGCAAAGCCGCGCCGAAACCCTGCGCGTGCTGAGTGAGGCCGGGCCTAACTCGTTCGACCCGATCGGCATCGGCGTCAATCGCGGATCCATCCAGGTGACGTGGAACGTGTACGACCGGCTAGTGCGGTTCGGTTCCAAGACGCAGCCGGACGGCACGCTGTATTACGACTATCACAAGATCGAGCCCGAGTTGGCCGAGCGCTTCGACTTATCGGACGATGGCAAGACCATCACCTTCCACCTACGCGCAGACGCAAGCTTTCACGACGGCTCGCCCGTTACCGCCGACGATGTGAAGTGGTCGTTGGACCGGGTCGTCAGCATCCCGACCGGCAAGTCGCAATTCGCCACAGGCTCGTTGACCACGACGGACCAGTTCATCGTGGTGGACCCGCACACCATCGAGGTCACCACGCCGCAGGCCGACCGCTTCACCCTGCCGAATCTCGCGTTGACCTTCCCGATCATCTACAATTCCAAGCTCGCGAAATCCCATGCCACCGAGGTGGACCCGTGGGCCACCGAGTGGCTGAGAACCAACACCGCCGGCGGTGGCGCGTTTAAACTCGACACGTTCGCGCCGGGCCAGACCCTGACCATGTCCCGCTTCGACGGCTGGAAGAGTGGCGCGCAACCCGGCTTCCGCCGCATCTTATGGCAAGTGGTGCCAACGGCGCAGACGCGGATCTCATTGCTGGAACGCGGCGACGCCGACATCGTGCAAGACCTGCCGCCAGAGGGCATCCAGACGCTTGCCAAGCTGCCCCATGTCAAAGTCGTGGGCGTGCCCATGGCCGGCGTATTCCAGTTCATCGGCATGAACAGCAGGATCGCGCCGTTCGACAACGTCAAGGTGCGCCAGGCAATCGCCTACGCCCTGCCCTACCGGGAAATGTTCGACGCCGCCCTGTTCAAGCGCGGCAGACCATTGTTCGGCGGCAACACCGCGGCCGAGGGCACCGATTTCCCGCAGCCGATGGGCTACGATACCGACCCGGCAAAAGCCAAGGCGCTGCTCGCCGAGGCCGGCTTCCCCAACGGATTCGAAACCACGTTCTCGTTCGAGCTATCCCTGGCGACCGTGGCCGAGCCGGTCGCTCTTCTGGTGCAGGAAGCGTTGGGCAAGTTCGGCATCAAGCTCACCATCGACAAGATCCCGGCCGGGCAACTCGGGACCTTGCTGGCCAACAAGCAGCTGCCATTATTCTTCGAGGGCTCCGCTGCCTTCTTGGCCGAAGCCGACTATTTCTTCCGCATCTTCTACAACGGCGCCACGCGGTGGAATTTTGGCAGCTACGACAATCCCGAGTTCGCCGGACTGGTGGAGAAAACCCGCTTCGAGACCGACAAGGCCGCCTATACAGCCGATGTCGAACGCATGATCACTCTGGCCAAGCAGGACGTACCTATCATTCCGCTATGGCAGCCGGCGTTGGACACCGGCTTGCTAACGTCGGTCGACGGCTACGATTACCTATTCCACCGCGAGCTCGAGTTGCGAACGCTCAAGCGTGTTTAAATGCCGGGTCGCCCGTCGACCCTGCTCTCCGGCCTGGTCCAAGCCCGTTGAAATGCCCGCAGCCCCAACACGGCGATCCCCGCGGTATCGAGCAGTTCGGCCAGTCGCCCACGGGCGATTAGCGCATGCTCGGCGAACCGCCAGGGGGCGTGGTCCGGGGCCATGGCGTCGAACGCGCCCGGCATCGTGCAATGCAGGGCCAGGTGCGTGAGCCCCGGGGCGAGCCCCGCAACTTGGTCCACCCAGGCAGCATCCAGCACAGCCGGATCGACGGCGAGCGTGCCACGGCAGTGATCGATCACCGGCGCACCCTCCGCATCGAGCGCCGCCACCGCAGCCTGATAAGCCTCGGTATCCGGGGCCCAGGCGATCGATCGCGGCAGCACCGGGAACACCCCGTACTCCCGCGCGAGCCGCACATGCGCGCCAAGCAGTTCCGGTAGCATCGCCGCCGCCATATGGGCGTCGATATGCGTGGGTTGCAGGCCCGCTGCGATCGCCCGTTCGATCTGCGCCCGCAACTCCGCCTCCGCCGCTTCCGGTACTAGGTTGCGGCTAAGGCTCGCCACGTCCCGCCAGAAATATCCATCATCGTCGATCAGACCCGAGGCGCGGCTGACGGTCGAGATTGGCGCCCAGCGGCACGCATCCCACTCGCTGGTCAGTGTCAGGTGAACGCCGACATCCAGCGAAGGGTCGACAGCGACCGCCTCCACCACCTCGCGGAACCACGCCCCGGGGACCATGACCGAACCGCACGTGACGAGCCCCGCTCGGGCCAGGCCAAAGAACGCCTGGTTGGCGCCGTGGCTTGCGCCGAGATCGTCCACATGCGGGATGACCGCCCGCGTGGCGGCCAGGCCAAGATCAGCGAGGACCATTCAGCGCTGCCAGGACATAGCTGGAATTGTACGGCGGGTAATACATCCGCAGCATGATGCGGTTCGCGTCTGCCGTGCACCAGGTGTCCAGGAACAGCTCGCCCGTAGGCTCCTCATAACGGATGTGTTCCGCATCGAACGTGCCAGCCGGCGTCTCGATCCGATCATGCCCGAGGAAATGCGCCTGCAGCGGCCAGCGTCCCAGCGACGGGCCGGAGGACCCGTTATGCAATGGCGACGAGCTGAGGATCGAGTCGATCACCTGCGCCCCAGCACCCTCCCGCTTGTCGATGGAGGCGCCATGCCAGACGTCCGCCGAGACGGCGTGAGTGATGAACGACGCCGCCGGTCCGCCAAGCTCCAGCCGTTGCGACAACCGGCCATCATCGGCGGTGAACGACTCGCACGACGCTTCATCCTCCCGGAACAGGAACAGCGCCGTCCCCACGAACTGGTCACGTAGCGAAACCCGGATGAGTGCGTCCACTGGCCGGAAATCGGCCTCAACGGTGTAGACGACGTCGCGAAGCACTTCCGAGTCGAAGATCTCCGAGCGCGCCCGCAACGTGCGGCGTCCATCGCGATGCGTGGTAAGCGTGCACGTCTCCTGGCCACGCTTGGCCCCGTCCGCGCCAAGATAGTCGATCGCATAGTCGATGGTCTGGTGCTGCACCGTGGTGTTTCCTCAGCTTGGCGGCTCGCTGCTGGACTGGCTCCACTGCGCGCCCTGGCGGACCATATGGACATGATAATCATACAGGTCCGGCCGATACAGCGAGTCGATCGCCTCGATCAGCCGGTCGCCGGCATCCCACACCCGCCGCCGCGTCCATAGCAGCGCGCTGCCCGGCGCTACCTGCAGCAGCGAGGCCACCTGGTCGTCGGCTAGCTTGGCGGAGATCACCTGCTCGGCCCGCGCCGGCGGAAAGCCAGCCTGCTCCAACAACGTCAGCAGTGGACGGCTGGCCAGGTCCTCACCGCTATAGCGCTGCCCGATATCCTGCGGCACCCAGGCGGTTAGGTGGCTGAACGGCGTGTTGTCGCTCGACCGCACCCGCACCGATTTCTGCACCGTCGCAGCCGCGGGGAGGTCCAGCATACGGGCCACCTCGGGCGGCGCATCCACATAGTCGAAGCTCAGCAGGTTCGCTCGCGTCCGCTGGCCCATGACATGCAGACTCTCCATCAGCCCGCGCAGATCGTCGGGTCGCCGCTCGGCATTTTGTGGCTGAACGAATGTCCCGGAACCCCGGCGACGGGCAACCAGCCCCTCATCGGCCAAACGCTGCAACGCGTTGCGGACCGTGATGCGGGAGACGGCATGGCGGGCGGCCAACACGTGCTCCCCCGGCATCGGCTCATCGCCGGGCCAAGCTCCCTCCAGGATCTGTTGGCGCAACAGCAGGTACACGCGGTGATACAGCGGCACCGGCAGAATGGCGTTCACCGGCGATGGACCTTGTGCACGCGGCACGACATCATCCCCATGCAAATGAAGTGAGGCCGACGATGAACGATGACGGGCTGGCGGCACTGGAAGAACGGTTGCGTTCGGTGCGTGCGAAGCGAGGCTATCTGCTGCCGCATCACGGCCTGTTGGCGCTGGCCTTCCCCGACCTGCTCGCGGGCTACGACGCCGCGTATACCGCGATGGCGTTGGCCGACCGCGTGCTGTCGCACCACGACCGCGAGTTCGTGTGGTTCGCCGTGCTCGCTTCCACCGACGAGGCCCTCGCCACGCACCACATCGCGAAACTGCGCGCGGCCGGCGGCACGGACGAGACGATCGAGGCCGCCTTCGCCGCCTGCGCCTGGGCGATCGGCGGTCAGGCGCATGATTTCGCCGCCGCGTCGTGGTCGGCGCAGCTGGCCCCCTGGGACCCGAAGGCTGCCTATCTGCGCGGCGCACGTAGGCTCGCGCCGTTGCGGCTGGCGCATCTGGCTGGCTGCGCGGTTCACGTATGCCACGCGCGCTGGCAGCTGCTGCAATGGCAACTCGAGGCCGCCTACGCCGATGGCGTGCCCGAGGACGAGATCGCCGAGGCGCTGACCCTCGCGATGTTCCCCGGCAGCGTCCCGCGCTTCGTGCAAGCCTGCGGCGTCTGGCAAAAGATGATCGTTGCTGGCCTCCTCCCCGCCTCCGAGCGCTACCAAACTTGGGCCCGGCTGACCGGCCAGGGTGGATTCGACGAGGCGTCGGCGCATCCTAACCCGGTCCCATCACCAGGTTCGGCAGGAACAGGCTGACCTGGGGGATGTAGGTCACGGCGATCAATACCGCGATCAGCAGCACCATGTAGGGAATTGCCTCGAAGAACACGTCCATCACTTCCACCCGGCCAATCGCGGAGACGACGAACAGGTTCATGCCAACCGGCGGATGGATCAGTCCCACCATAAGGTTAAGCACCATCACCACGCCGAAATGCACCGGGTCGACGCCCTCCTGCTGCATCAGCGGAACCAATAGCGGCGCCAGCACCAGCACGATCGGCAGCGGCTCCATGAACATGCCGAGCACCAGCAACAGGATGTTGACCATCAGCAGCAACACGTAAGGGTTGTGCGACAGGGACAGCATGGCGGAGGTGAGCAAGTCGCCGAACTGCTCGTTGACCACCAGGGCGGAGAAGATCTGCGATGTCGCCACCGTCAGCATCACCGCCGTTGCCACCAGGGCGGACCGCCCGGCGCAGTCGATCACCTTGCGGATCGTCAGCGTGCGATAGACGACGCTCCCCAGGATCAGCGTATAGAACACCGCGATCGCGGCGGCTTCGGTCGGCGTGGCGATGCCGCCTACCATGCTGGCGACGACGAAGGCCGGCGCGGCCAAGGGCGGCAACCCGATGACGATCGTCCGCAAGCGTGACCGCCACGGCATCTTTGGTTCACGCGGGTAGCCACGCCGCCGGGCCAACACATAGGTCAGCGCATACATCGCCAGGAATAGCACGAAGGCAGGCGCGATCCCCGCCAGGAACAACCGCCCGACTGACAGATTGACCGCCGCACCCAGCACGATGAACATCAGCGACGGCGGCACCAGCGGCCCTACCGTCGCGGCACACGCCACCACGGCGCAGGCATACGCAACCGGGTAGTTCCGCCGCCGCATCTCCGGAACCAGCACCACCCCCGTGGCCGCCGCATCTGCCATCGCCGAGCCGGACATGCCGGAGACAACGAAATTGGCCGTCACCGCGACGTTCGCCAGTCCGCCATGCAGATGTCCGACTATCGCCCCGGCAAGGTCCACCAGCCGCTTGGTGGCGCCGCTCAAGGTCAGCAATTCGCCGGCGAAAATGAACAGCGGGATGCTGAGCAAGGTGAAGGAGTTGATCCCCGACGTCATCTCGTGCGCGAACACGACGAAGGGTTGCGGATTGTCGGTGTATTGCGACAGCGCGATGCAGATGAACCCGGTCAGCCCAATGGCCCAGGCAATCTCCATCCCCAACAGGATGAAGGCGATCAGCAGTACGATGAGTGCCAACAGGATCATCGGGCGCGGATGATCCGCAGCAGCGCCACGATTTGGTAGTAGCCCATCACCACGCACCCCACCGGCAACGCATAGAAGAACACCGAGCCGGACCACCCCGTGGAGAGCATCGTCTCATCCGAGGACAGTTCGATGATCGGCTGGCTCTCGATGATGAACACGACCAGCATCATCAGGATGGCGCAATGCGCGGCCACCTCGATCGCACGCTGGACCGCGCTCGGCATCTTGCGCACGAAGAACACCACGCGGATCTGCGGCCCGAGCTTCGCCGTCAGCCCCACCACGCCGAACACCAGCCAGATGAAGATCAGGTTGGGCACATCCACCGACCACAGCGGTGGCCGGTTGAACAGATACCGCGCCCCCACCGTGTAAAGCACCGACCCGAATAGGCTGAGCATACCGAACGCGCCGAGATAAAAGACCAGCTTGTCGATCAGGCTCTCCGGCCCGGCCGGCTCGTGCTCCGTCTCCAGCGTCAGGCCACCTTGCGGGCGATGATCATGGTCCAGGGGAAACGCCAGTTGGCGAAAGCCGGGTCGAGCGTGCCGGGCATCTCCTCGAACGGCACGATCTCCACGGCGTCGAACCCGGCCCGGCGATGCGCGCCCGCAATGTCCATGTCGTTCAACGGCGGCATGAACGGCTCGTTGTTCCGCTCCGAATGCCCCTCGTGGATATAGCGGCGGAACGGATCGGCGTCGGTCAGGAAGTCGAGATGGATGGAAACGCCACCCGGCGACAGCAACCGGTGTGCCTCCTGCAGCGTGCGCTCGATGTGGGATGGCGGCATTTCGTGTAGCAGCATGGTGCTGGTGACAACGTCGTAGCCACTGGATTCGAGCCCCGTCTGCGCCGCATCGGCCTGTCGATACCGCACGTTGCGCGCCTGCTCGGCCTCCGCTGTTCGCGCCGCCAGCTTCAAACAGGGCGCGGACAACTCAATGCCGACGACATCCAGTTCGCGATGCTGACTGTAGAACGGCTGCGTGCTCTTGCCGAAGCCGCAGCCCATATCCACGACCCGGCGCGCACCCGGCGCGCGGGCGAGCACCTCACGCGTGAAGCGGTGATGCAAATCGGCATCGCGGCTCAGCAGCGGCGTCGTGGTTCGTGCGCCACGCTCGTACACGTAGCCCGCCACCTCCTCACTCCACACGCCACCGGGATGCTGATGGATGTCGACCGCAGTGTAGTAGCCGGGCTGCTCGAACGCCGGATCTAACTCCAGCAAGGCACTCTGCGCGCCGGCGTCCAATTCCGTCGCGAGCTGCGCGTGGTGCGCTTGGAAATGGGGCGCCAGTCCGTAGCGGCCGGAATACTTCATTCGCTGCAGGTGGCGTTCGAACCAGCCAAAGTATTGCGCCGTCGGATTGTCGCGCATCAGCGCACGCACGTCCGCGGCGCTGTCCGGCGGCCCGGCCAGGCTGACCGCACGGTCGTATTCGGCACGCACCGCCGGAAACATCTCGCGCGTCCAAGCCAGCTTGCAATCCAGCACGAAACTCTGGAAAGCGTTGAATGCCTGGCTGACCTCGAGGTCCTTTACGACTCCCATGTGGCTCTCCTTACGCGTAACGCTGGTGCAAATCGGCCGGCGCGCCCTTGGACGCCTGCTCGCCCCGAGCACAACGCAGCAGCTCCGCCACATAGGCCCGGCGCTCGCCATCCACCCTGGCCCGCTCGGCATCCGACGGCTCGTAGTGATCCATCGCGCCCTCTGGCAGGATACCTCGCTCGGCCAGCATCACCTCCAGCCCGCGCAGCCGGTCCTTGGTCACCCACAGCTCCGCCGCCAGCGTCATCACCATTGCCACGGCCCGGTCGAGCGCCGGGTCGGTGAAGAAAACCTGCTCCGGTGCCGGCTCAGGCATTCTTGATCGTGTCCCACGACCCGGCGCCATACACCTCGTCGGCAAGGCGCGCGTTCAGCGGCTCCAACTCGCTATACAGCGTGCCGGCATCGAGATTGATCACGCTGTCGGCGCCATTGGCCTTCGACCAACTGCCGAGATCGGCCCCCTTCTGCGCCAAGCCGACCTGATAGTATTCAGGCACCTCCAGCGCGTTGAACTCGTGCTGCAACACGGATCGCTGCATGGCGGACAGGCGGTTCCACGCGGCTTGCGATATGACCTCCTTGTCCAATGCCACGCCGAAGTCGTTGGCAACGACGTATTTGCATACTTCGTAGAACTTGCCGGCCACACCCGGATTGAGCGCGGTCAGCACGCCATCCACGATGCCCTGCTGCAGCGCGAGATAGATCTGGTCGAA
This sequence comes from uncultured Acetobacteraceae bacterium, assembly GCA_964247805.1. Lineage (GTDB taxonomy): Bacteria > Pseudomonadota > Alphaproteobacteria > Acetobacterales > Acetobacteraceae > LMUY01. Next base: position 9,035 of record CAXTWC010000063.1, read on the forward strand.
CGGGATCGGTGTCGGAATGCCACCGAAGAACTTCACCCCCTCCAGGCAGCCCTCGATCGACGCGGTGCGGATCTTACGCCCTTTCAGATCCGCAAAACTCTTGATCGGCTCCTTGAGCATCAGGTTGTATGTGCCAAGCCGCCCCGTTCCCAGCAGCCGCGCGTGATAGCGCTTTTCCAGCACCGCAGAGGCTTTCTCGCCGATCGGCCCGTTCATCACTCGTCCCGCCTGCGCGCCGTCCTTGAAGAAGTACGGGCTGTACAAGATGTCGAACTCGCGCGTGCCGGTATAGGCGCCGTTGTACATGTCGAGCCCGCCCAAGGCCATCGACTCCAACAGCTTCTGCTCGCCACCCATCGTGCCGGCGAACATCGTAAAGTTCAGGCTGCCGTCCGTCTTCTTCGTGACGTCCTCGAACAGCTTGGCATTGAACAGGTTGGACAGAGACTGCGCGTTGCCGGCATTGGCGTATCGCAACGTGACCTTGCTTTGCGCCCGTGCCCCCGGCCCCATAGCCGCAATGGCAACAGCGGACGCCGCCGACAGTCCCAGCATGCGCCGGGTCAGAACAGGAGAAGTCACATTGCCTCCACAACGAACGAAACAGCCAGGCATCCTGCACGCTTCGTAGGCAAATCCTGTTCACTCGCATGGACAAGAGCAAGGACGTTGCCAAGATGTATGCACGATGGCACAACTTAGCCATGCTTCCAGCGCCGAGCCAACAGCAAAACGGATTTCCAAAGCAAATTGGCTCCTGGTGCTGCCGGTGAGCACCGTGCAGCTCAGCTTCGTGGAGGTCGCAGTATGACGACGCGCCCACTCGCCAACAGCCCGGCCGTGCTGTTGATCGTCTACACGCCCGGCCCCGGTGCCGAGGCTGGCGGCTACGAGGCTTGGTTGCAGGAGGTGGACAATCCCTTCTTCAACGCGATCCCCGGCGTGCACCACTATGCCAATTGGAAGATCGAGCAAGTGTTGCACGGCGAGGCGCCGGGGTATGGCTATTTCGACTTCCAGGGTCTCGCCCACGACTCCGATCTCGAGCGCGTCTGGTTCAACCCGGACCTCGATCAGTTTCGCACGGAATGGATCCGCAAATGGGGCTATGGCGCGGGCCCGGCCCACCCGGCGCAGGCCTACGCGTTCCTCATGCATCCCGTCGGTCACGCGGACGGCATGGCGCAGACCTTCGCGCGCATCACCGCCGGCATGGGCGATCCACCCGGCAATGCCGACCGATGCTGGCGGGTCGCCGAGACGATCCGGAAGCATTTCGCCACCGGCGCCGCTGCGACAGATTGGCGGATATCCGCAGCCAAGCTCAATCCGCTCGGCTTCGACTGGATCGCCATCACCTACGGCCCAGACCAACAGGCCTTAGCTGCTTCCTATCGAGCAGGCTCGGAAACCCTCGCCTTCGTGGCACGCCTGATCGCAGCCCCCGAGTGACCGCCCCGGATCTCCCGACCCCCGAGCAGCTTCGAGTAACACTGGACACGTTGCGTGCCGACCGTGGTTTCCTCCTTCCGCATCACGGCGCAATGGCCGCTGCCGCACCCGACCTGCACGCGGCATACGGGCACATGTACGCCGCACTGACGCTGACCGAGCGACATCTCACACCGCTCGAAAAAGAATTCACCTGGCTCGTGATCCTGGTCGTGCTGCGCGAGGCTGTCGGCACGCATCACGTTGCGCTGTTCCGCCGAGCCGGCGGTTCGGACGAGCAAGCACGGGTCGCCTTCCAACTCGCGGGCTATGCCGGCGCTGCAGCATCGTTCGCCTTCGTCGCCGAACACTGGCCAGCCGAGTTCCCCGGCATCGACCCGGCAAGCGGCTATCTCGCCGGTGCCGCCAGCTTGTGCGGCGCGGCTGTCACTCCCGCCCTTTGCCAGTTCGCGATGCTGGCCGCGCAGGCCGCACTCGGAAACGCCTGGGGTGTGGCAGCGCATCTCCGCTCCGCCTACGCAGCGCACGTGCCGGAGGAGAGCCTTGTGGAAGCCCTGACGCTGATCATTTGGCCTTGCGGCGTCAACCGCTTCGTTGCCGCCTGCACGGTCTGGCACGACCTGATGCGCACCGGCGCGGTCCAACCCTCCCCGCGCTTCCAGGCCTGGGCCGACATGCCGGGCCAAGGGGCATACGGCCGGACATGACCGACGTCGTGATCGTCGGCGCCGGGTCGGCGGGATGCGTGCTGGCCGCGCGGCTATCGGAGGATCCAAGCTGCCAAGTCACGCTGCTGGAAGCGGGCGGGCGCGACATCAACCCCCTACTGCGCGTGCCGCTGATGACGGGCGTGCTACTCCGTAGTCGGTACGCCAACTGGTTCTACCACACCGAGCCCGAAGCCCAACTCGGCGGGCGTCGCAGCTTTTGGCCACGCGGCAGGGTCTTAGGCGGATCCTCAGCCATCAACGGCATGGTCTGGGCCCGCGGCCGCCCCTCGGACTACGACAGCTGGGCGCAAGCCGGGCTGCCGGGCTGGTCCTGGTCCGACGCGCTCGCCGCATTCAAGCGCATCGAGCGTTTCCAGGACGGCGAGAGCGACGAGCATGGCGGCGAAGGTCCGCTGCCGATCACCGACGGCAACATCGAACACCCCTTGCTGGATATGTTCATCGAGGCAGGGCTGGAAGCCGGGCACGACCGTAGCCGCGACTTCAACCAAGCCCCGTACGAGGGCATTGGCCGCTATCACTTCACCATCGCCAAAGGCCAGCGCTGGTCGGCCGCCCGCGCCTTCCTCGCTCCGTCCCGGCGTAGGCGAAACCTACGCGTCGTCACTGGCGCCCGGGTCGCCCGCGTGTTGATCGAGCACGGCCGTGCCGTGGGCGTGCAAACCGATCGCGGCCCCATCATGGGCAACGAGGTCGTGCTCTGCGGCGGCGCGGTGAACTCGCCGCAACTGCTGATGCTCTCCGGCATCGGTGACCCGGATGCGCTGCTGCAGCACGGCATCAGTCCCACCGCCGAAGTGCCCGGCGTCGGCGCCAACCTGCAGGACCATCTGCTCGTCCGCGTCGAGCACGAATGCACCCGGCCGATTACCCTGCAATCCCTCACCCGGTTGGACCGCGCCGCCGCCGCGCTGCTCCAGGCGTTGATCTTCCGCAGCGGCCCCGCAGCCAGCTTCCCACTCGCCGCCGGGTTCTTCCTCCGCTCCGACCCGGCGCTCGACGAGCCGGACCTGCAGGGCCATTTCCTCCCCGGCCTCACCACCGGCACGCTGCGTGTCCCGGGATTCGCCGGCCCGGCACGGGTGGGCGAGGCACACGGCTTCATGGCCAACGTCACCCAGATGCGCCCCGAAAGCCGCGGCCGCATCACCCTGCGCAGCGCCGACCCGGCGGACGCGCCGATGATCCGCCCCAACTACCTGTCCGACCCCCGCGACCGCGCGGCGTTGCGCTCCGGCACCCGGCTGCTACGCTCGATCTTCGCCCAAAGCGCCTTCGACCCGGTGCGCGGCCGCGAAAGCTCCCCCGGCCCGTCCGTGCAGACCGACGCCGAGCTCGACGCCTGGATCGCACGCACCGCCGACACGATGTTCCACCCCGTCGGCACCTGCCGCATGGGCGCCGAACACGATTTGGGCGCCGTGGTGGATGCGCAGTTGCGGGTACGCGGCGTGAACGGCCTGCGCGTCGCGGATGCCTCGATCCTGCCGCGGATCACCAGTGGCAACACCAACGCACCGGCGATGCTGGTGGGCCATCGCTGCGCCGATTTCATGGCGGCCTGAGGGGAGTTAGGCATGGCCAACTTCGAACTCGGCATCTTCCTGCCCAACACGCGCGGCGGGCTGATCTTCTCAACCGGCACCCCGCCGCAGCAGATGCCGAGTTTCGCGCTCAACCTTGCCGTCACTCGTATGGCGGAGGCGGCCGGGTTCGAGTTCGTGCTCTCCCAGTCGAAATGGCGGGGCTATGGGGGTGCGGCGCAGCATTGGGATTACGCGCTGGAATCCTTCACGCTGATGTCCGCCCTCGCCGCGGCCACGCGGCGCATACGGCTGTTCGCCTCCGTGGGCGTGCGCACCATCCACCCCGTGGTCGCGGCCAAGATGGCGGTGACGATCGATGACGTCAGCAACGGCCGCTTCGGGCTGAATATCGTGGCCGGCTGGAACCAACATGAATACGCGCAGATGGGGCTATGGGCGGAGGACGACTACCACGCTTATCGTTACGCTTATGCTGAGGAATACCTGACCATCGTGCGCGCCCTGTGGACCGACGGAAGGGTCACGCATAAGGGTCGCTTCTTCACGCTGGACGATTGCCAAAGCCTCCCCAAGCCGGGACGCCGCATACCCGTCGTGTGCGCCGGGCAGTCGGAGGACGCGCTGAGTTTCACGGCCCGCCACGCCGATTTCAGTTTCGTCGGCCGCCAGGCCGACACGCCCGGCCAATTGGGCGCGCTGGCAAAGCGCGTCAGCGGCCTGGCCGCGGAGCACGGCCGATCCGTCGGCACCTACATGCTACTGACCGTGCTCGCGCACGAGACGGACGAAGCGGCCTTCGCGCAGCGCGACCACTTCATCGCCAACACCGACATCGCGGGGCTCGCGGAGATGACCCGCATCTCCGGGCTGGACTCCACCCGCTCCGACCGCGCGGAGCTTCCGACCGCCGCGCGTACCTTTATGGGCATGCCATTCATCGCCGGGTCGTACGCTACGGTGGCGGCCTATCTGGACTCCGTAGCAGCCGCGGGGCTGACAGGCGTATCCCTGGTGTTCGCCGATTTCGAGGCCGACCTCGCCCGCTTCATCCAACACGTAATGCCGCTGATGCAAAGCCGCACGGAGATGCCCGCATGACCCTCACGAACCAAGTGGCCCTGGTAACCGGCGCGCAGCAGGGTATCGGCCGCGCCGCCGCGATCGCCCTTGCGGAGGCCGGCGCAGACGTTGCAGTCAACTGGCTGGACGACGAACCCGCCGCGCAGGCGGTCGCGGATGCGGTGCGCCAAGCCGGGCGTAACGCCATGCTGGTACGTGCCGACGTCAGTGACATCGCCGCCGGCGCCAACATGGTGGAGCAAGTCGCCGCCCAATTTGGCCGGTTCGACATCCTGGTGAACAACGCCGGCATCTATCCCCGCGCCGCCTTCCTCGACCTGACCGAGGCAGTGTGGGACAGCGTGCTGGGCGTGAACCTAAAAGGCTCAGCCTTCCTTGGCCAGGCGGCGGCCAAGGCGATGATCGCGGCCGGGAACGCGGGGACGATCATCAACCTGTCGTCCCAGGCCGTGCGTGGCTCGCCGCTCGGCGCGCATTACAGCGCCAGCAAGGCCGGGCTGATTGGGCTGACCCGGTCCATGGCGCTGGAACTGGCGCCGCACCGCATCCGCGTCAATGCTATCGCCCCTGGCCTGGTGGACACGGCACAACCCCGCGGCGGCTTCACCGAGGAAGGTTTGGCACAAATGGCCACCACTCTCCCGCTCGGACGCTTAGGCCTGGCCTCCGACATCGCCAACGCCGTGGTGTTCCTGGCGTCGGACAAATCCGCGTTCATGACCGGCGAGGTGATGCAGATCAACGGCGGTGGCTACATGGCCTGACCGCGGCCCACCCTTGCCGCGCCAGCCCGGGTGCGCTTCAGTTTCGACCGACCCAAAGGTGGCTTGTTGCAATGCATGACCCCGACACGGCAACGCTGACACACGCGCTCCCCCCCGAGCGGCTACTGCTGCCATTCGGGCCGGGTCCCTTCCGTATGGCGATGGGCTTGCAGGCCCGGCATCCGGACGAATTGGTGGAGATCGACGCCCACTACCCGGCCGAAATGGCCGAGCGCCGCGACCTGCTCGCGACCCGACACGCAGACGTGTTCGCTGCCGAACCAGGCACCGACAATGCCCGCGCCGAAGTGCTGGACCTACTCGTCGCATTGCTCCCCCACCGCTATCCCGATTGGTTCACCCGGCATGGCGACACGCTGCACAACCGCCTCACCGGAGAGGCCTGGGACCTGGCGAACCCGCCGCACGATGCGTTGGAACTGGCCGGCCGCCTGGTGCAGGAGGATCTGTGCATCATCGACGTCGCAACCCCGGCGCCGGTGCTCGCCGCCGCCATCCTCTGCGCACCGAGCCGTTGGCGCCTGGCGGAAAAGATCGGCCGCCCCCTCGCCGCCGTGCACGAGAACGTGCCGCTGTATGCCGACCGCCTGTCCAGCGCCGTCGACCGCTTCATGGGTGCGCTGCGTGAAGGCAAGATGGCGGAGCGGCTGAACTGGAGCGTGGTCGATGATGGCGCCCTATTCCAAACCGGCGGCAGGCACCGTACGGCGCGCGACGCGGTGATCACCCCCGCCAACGCCGCCAACAGCATTTTCCTCCGCGTCGAGCGGCAGACCTTGATCCGCCTTCCCCGCAGCCAATGCGTGCTATTCGCCATTCACGTCCACAGCTATTCCTTGGCGCGTGTGCTGGCCGTGCCCGGCGCCGCGGCGGACCTGGCGGCGGCCGTCTCGGCGATCCCCGACGAAATGGCGTCGTACAAAAGCCTGCCCGCCTTCCGCACCGCTTTGCTCGCCTGTCTCGAGGCTGCGTGATGAACCGCCCGCCCCCACCCGCAGTTCCGTCCGTGATGCGCGACGCGGTGAGTTACGCCATCACCAGCCGCCGCAGCATCCGCGGCTTCCTGCCAACGCCAATCGACTCGGCGACTCTCGCGGACCTGCTCGCCATCGCCGGCCGCGCGCCGAGCGGCAGCAACATCCAACCGTGGAAAGTCCACGTCCTGACCGGCCCGGCGCTGGAGCGACTCCGCACGGCGCTGATGGACGCTTTCGAGAGCGGCGTTCCGGAGGTCCGCGAGTATCAATATTACCCGCGAACTTGGCGTGACCCGTATTTGCGCCGCCGCCGGGACGTGGGCTGGGCGCTGTACCAACTCGCCGGCGTCGCGCGCGGTGACAAAGCCGCCGGGCGCCATCAGATGGGCCGCAACTTCGCTTTCTTCGGTGCACCGGCCGCGATGGTGTTCACCATCGACAAAGACATGGAACAAGGCAGTTGGCTGGATTACGGCATGTTCCTGCAGAGCGTGATGGTCGCCGCCCGCGGTTACGGGCTCGACACCTGCCCGCAAGCCGCCATCGCCGGCTATCCCGACCTACTCCGCCGCGAACTCGGCATTGCGGAATCGGAAGCCATCGTTTGCGGCATGGCGCTGGGCGTCGCCGATCCGGCGGAGCCAACCAACGCCCTGGCCACCGAACGCGAAACCGTCGAAACGTTCAGCACCTTTCATCACGACTAGTGAGGGAGCGAAGCCAGCTAGATCGCCGCCGTGTCGAGGCTTTGTCAGTGCTGCCGTCCCTGCCTGCGGCCGCCGCCTCGACCTTGCCCGGCCGTAACTTTCCACTAGCCGCATCAGCCACATTCATCTACGCCTAGCGCAGTGCAGCAAGGCGCCCGGACTGCCTATGGTAGCCATCCCACCCCGGCGGACGGTGACCGCCACTGCACGGCCGTTGAGTAGGGATGACACAATGACCAGCGTAACCCGGCGTGGCGTATTGGCGGGCGGTGCCACGGCAGGCGCTATGGCAGTGCTCGCGGGCAACACACCGGCCCAGGCTCAGGCGAGACACACCCTTATCGTTGCGAGCGGCCAGGACATCCCTAATTTCGATCCACACGTCGCAACCGGCTACTCTCCCTCCTTCGCCTTCCGCAACCTGTACGACACGCTGGTGGCCGTCGAGGGCAACCCGCCAAAGATCGTGCCTCAACTCGCGGCGTCCTGGACGGTATCGCCGGACGGGCGCGAATACGTCTTCAAGCTGGACCCAGCGGCGGTGTTCGAGGATGGCTCGCCCGTAACGGCAGACGCGGTGAAATATTCGTTCGACCGCATCCTGCGCATCAACAAGGGCAACGTCTGGATGGTGTCCGGCGTGCTCGATGCGTCGAGCGTCATGGTGGTCGATCCGCAAACCGTGCGCATCCGCCTGGTGTCTGCCTTCGCGCCGTTCTTGGAGGTGCTGCCCTGGTTCTGGGTGGTCAATCCGAAGATCGTCGAAGCGAACAAGGGCGCCGACGACGCGCAGACCTTCTTGCGCGACGCCTCCGCCGGGTCGGGGGCGTTTCGCCTCAAGCGCGTGGAAACCGGTAATTTGTATGAGTTCGAGAAGGTGGCCAAGCCCTGGCGGCCCGGGGGTGGAAACCTCAGCGGCGCCATCTGGAAGCTCACGCGCGAGACTGCCACGCAACGGCTGATGGTGCAGCGGGGCGAGGCGCATATCGCGTTGGACCTCACCAGCGAGGATATGGACGCGCTGAAGGACCGCCCCGGCTTGCGCCTGATTATGGAACCGGATTACCGCACGTTCCAGATCAAGATGAACACGCAGCACGGCGCGCTGATGGACGTGAATTTGCGTAAGGCGATCTCCTACGCGTTCAACTACCAAGGCATGCTGGACGTCGCCGGCCATGCCGTGCTGATGCAAGGGCCGCTGCCCCAAGGCATGCCGGGCTTCGACGACAAGCTCGAAGTCTATCGCACCAATCTGGACAAGGCGAAGCAATACCTGGCCAAGTCGAGCACGCCGAATGGCGGCATGACGCTGACGATGACCTATGTCTCTGGCCTGGAGCAGGAACGGCGTTGGAGTCTCGTGCTGCTGGACAGTTTGGCGCAGCTCAACATCAAGCTCGACGTTCGCCAGGTGCTGTGGCCGGAATTCAGCGGCTCCACCGCCTCCCCGACGACGACACCCGATTTCTTCCCGATCTACGAGACCGCGAACTACGCCGACCCGGATAACCTGGCCTGGGCCGGTTTCGAATCCTCGCGCAATGGCAACTGGTCCAATCCCACCTTCTCCGACCCGGCGGTTGACAAGGTGCTGATCGCCGCCCGCGCCGAAACCGACCCGGCCAAGCGCACCGACCTCTACAAGCAGTTCCAGCAATTGGTGGTAGCGGACGCGCCCGACATCTTCGGCGTGCTAGAGCTGCGCAAAATCGCACTGCGGACCAACGTGCAGAACTACGTCTTCACGCCTGTAGCCTCGAACATCATTGACCTCTACCCACTTTCCCTGGGCTAAGCCCCCCATCATCAGGTGTCCAGAGGACGACTGTTCTCTGGCGGGGTGCGGGGCAGAGCCCCGCTAATGCCTGCCTTCATCCTTCGGCGCATCCTATTGCTGATCCCCGTCATGGTCGGCCTAACCATGCTATTATTCGCCATCACCCGCCTTTTGCCGGGCGACCCAGCCCGCCTCGCCGCCGGCCCCAACGCCTCCCCCGCCCAGATCGCCGAGATCACCAAGGAATTCGGCCTGGACCGCTCCCTCCCCGCCCAATACTGGACCTATGCCACCGGGCTCGTCCACGGCGATTGGGGCATGTCGATCTATAGCCGCCGCCCCGTGCTGCAGGATCTCGAGGATTACCTACCCGCCACGCTGGAACTGGTGCTTTACGCCATGGCCTTGGCGGTGCTGCTCGGCATTCCGCTGGGCTTGCTTGCCGCGATGCACCGCAATCGTTGGCCGGACATGCTGACCAGCGTCATCTCGCTCGGCGCCATCTCGATGCCGCGCTTTTTCCTAGGCCTGCTGTTCCAGCTCGGCTTCGCGATGTGGCTGGGCTGGCTACCGCTGAGCGGCCGCTTTCCCCTGGACGAGGACCCGCCGCACCATGTCACCGGCCTGCTGACGATCGACGCCGTGCTCAGCGGCAACCTGCACGCCCTCGGCATTGCGTTGCAGTACCTGGCCCTGCCCGCGATCGCGATGAGCCTATCGCCTTTGGCCACGATCGTCCGGATGATGCGTGCCTCCACCATCGAGGTGCTGCAGCAGGATTACGTGATGACGGAGCGGGCGCTCGGACTGTCCCATAGGCTGATCCTGTTCAAATACGTGCTGAAGAACGCCATCTCGTCCACGCTGACCGTCATCGGCCTGTATTTCGGCTGGCTGCTGGGTGGCACCGTGCTGGTGGAAACGGTGTTCGACTGGCCAGGTATCGGCCTGTACGCGACCAGCGCGGTGTTGACGCAGGATTTCATGCCGATCATCGGCGTCACCCTGTGCATCGGCACGCTGTTCGTCGTCGTCAACCTGCTCGTGGACCTGATCCTCGCGATCCTGAACCCGCGTCTCCGGCTGCGATGAGCATCACCCTCCCCGCCGCCGCCCCGCGGCGCCGTGGCGGTCTGCAACGCGGCTTCTACCGCTTTAGGCAGAGCCTACTATCCGTAATCGGTCTCACCGTCGTCCTGCTGCTGCTCGCTGCGGCCCTGATCGGCCCCGCCATCGTCCCCTACCCGCCCGATCTGGCCGGCGCCGTGCACACCGCCCTACGCTTCCAGCCGCCCAGCGCCGCCCACTGGTTCGGCACCAACGAGTTGGGGCAGGACGTGTTCTCGCTCGTGCTGGCCGGCACGCGCATCTCGCTGCTATCGGGCCTGGCGGTGGTAGCGATCGGCACTGCCGCAGGTGTGTTGGTCGGCGCGATCGCCGGGTTCTTCGGCGGCTGGATCGACGAGGGGCTCATGCGCCTCACCGACCTATTCTTGACCGTGCCCAGCCTCATTCTCGCCATGGCGGTCGCCGCCGCCCTCGGGCCCGGGATGCTCAACATGGTGGTCGCCATCGCGATCTCGTGGTGGCCCGGCTACGCGCGCCTGGTGCGGGGCGAGGTGATGGCCAAGAAAGGTGAATCCTTCGTCGTTGCATCGACCGCAGCCGGAGCCGGCGTGGTGCGGCTGCTCTGGCGCCACATCCTGCCCAACATTCTCTCCCCCGTGATCGTCAAGATGTCACTCGACGTCGGCTTTGCGGTACTCACCGTCGCCTCGCTCGGCTTCATCGGCGTCGGCGTGCGCCCGCCCACGCCGGAATGGGGCACGCAGCTGGCCGTCGCGCGCGGCAATATCCCGGACGATTGGTGGACCGCGATCTTCCCCGGCATGGCCATCTTCGTCGCCGTCTTCGCCTTCAATTTGCTAGGCGACGGCCTGCGCGACCTGCTGGACCCGCGAGCCCGGCGATGACCACCCCGCTGTTGCACATCAGCAACCTGCATCTCGGCATGCGCAGCTTCGATGGCGAGGCGCACGTGCTGAACGGCATTGAGCTCACCGTGCAGCGCGGCGAGATCTGGGGCGTGGTGGGCGAAACCGGCTGCGGCAAGTCTCTCACTGGCCTGTCGATCTCCCGCCTGGTCCCATCCCCGCCCGCGCGCTATCACCAGGGCCAGATCCTGTTCGACGGCGAGGACCTGCTGCACAAGCCAGAGGAGGCAATGCGCAGCCTACGCGGCCGGCGCATCGGCATGATCTTCCAGGACCCGACGACCAATCTGAACCCGCTGTTTTCCATCGGCGCGCAACTGATCGATGTCGCTCTGCACGCGGCCCGGCACCGCCCGGAGATCATCGGCCTCGACGCCAGCGCCTCCCGCCGCCAGCACCGCAAAGCCGCCCGGGCCCATGCCCTGGCGATGCTGCAGAAGGTCGGCATCCACGACGCCGCCACACGCCTCGACGACTACCCGCACCAGTTTTCCGGCGGCATGCGACAGCGCGTGCTGATCGCCATGGCCGTCACCGGACGCCCCGATCTACTGATTGCCGACGAGCCGACCACGGCGCTCGATGTCTCCGTCCAAGCCCAGATCCTGCAGCTGATCTATGACCTGGTGCAGGAGCGCGGGCTCGGCGTCATTTTCATCACCCATAATCTCGGCGTGGTGGCAGAGCTCTGTAGCCATGTCGCGGTGATGTATGCCGGCAATGTCGTGGAGGCCGGGCCGGTCAGCGCAGTGCTGAAACGGCCGGCGCATCCCTATACCCGCGCATTGCTGGCCTCGGTTCCGGTGGCGGGCACGCGCCGCGGCAGCCTGGCAGGGTTGGCTGGCACCGTCCCCAACCTGCTGACCCCGCCGCCCGGCTGCCGTTTTGCCTCACGCTGCAGCCTCGCCGGCCCGGACTGCGCGCAGGGCGTGCCACCGATGGTGCCGCTCGGGCAAACCCACGCCGCCGCCTGCCTGCGATTGCACCCAGCCGAGCGGCAGGTCGCCTGATGCTGCGGATCGAAGGCGTAGGCAAGACCTATGCGCGAGCCACTGCCCCCGCTTTGTCCGACGTCACTCTCCACGTCACCCGCGGCGAGAGTTTTGGCCTGGTCGGCGAGTCCGGCTCCGGCAAGACCACCCTTGCCCGGTGCATCCTGCTGCTGGAGAAGGTGACCAGCGGCCGCATCCTGTTCGACGGCATCGACCTGACCCGCCTCTCCCGCCGCGACCGACAGGCGATCCGCGCCCGCATCCAGATCGTGTTCCAGGACCCATACGCCTCGCTGAACCCTCGCATGACCATCCGCGATACCATCGCCGAACCGATGGAGATCCACCGCGGCCGCATTCGGCTGACAGGCCGCGGCCGCACCGAACGCGTTGTCGAATTGCTCGAGCGGGTGGGGCTTGGCGCGCAACACCTCTACCGCTTCCCACACGAATTCTCCGGCGGCCAGCGGCAGCGCATCGGCATCGCCCGTGCCCTCGCGCCCGAACCCGAACTGCTGGTGCTGGACGAGCCGACCTCGGCGCTCGACGTGTCCGTGCAAGCGCAAGTGCTCACCTTGCTGACCGATCTGCAGGCGCAATTGGGCCTGACCACCGTGTTCATCAGCCACGATCTAGGTGTGGTGCGCTATATGTGCGACCGCGTCGCCTTCCTGCACCGGGGCATGCTGGTGGAACAGGGTGCGACCGAGGCCATCTTCGCGGCCCCCGCCAGCGCCTATGCCCGAAGCTTGCTCGCCACCGTTCCCAACCCCGACCCCGACCAATCTTTTTTGAACAAGCGCCCCAGCGCCCCGCAACATGGTTGACGTAGCCCACCATTCGGCCACGATCCTCGCATGACCGAGATCTACCGCGGCCCGATCATCGATGCGCACCACCATCTGTGGGACTTGTCCACCGGCCGGTATCCCTGGTTGACCGACCCGGCCGCCTCACCCGCCGCACTGGGCAACATCGACTTTCTCCGCCGCGACTACTTGCCCGCCGACTACGCCGCCGACATCGCCGGACAAGGCATCGTGGCATCCGTCGCCATCGAGGCGTTGTGGGACCCGGCACGCAGCCCCGTGGAGGAAACGGCGTGGCTCGACGCCCTGCCCCGCCCACCCGGTATCGCCGCGCGGTATGTGGTCGCAGCCCCGCTCACCGCCCCCGATCTCCCGGCGATCCTGAAGGCGCACGCCGCCTCACCCGCCCCGGCCGCCGTTCGGGAAACCATCCGCTGGCACCCCGACCCGGCGAAGCGCTGGACGCAGCGAGGGATCGTGAACGAGCCGGCCTGGCGTGCCGGGCTAGCCCATTTGGCGCAGTATGGCTGGCCGCTCGACCTGCTGATGAACGCACACCAGGCGGAAGAAGTCGCGGCACTCGCGCGGGACACGCCGGGTCAGCAGTTCATCGTCAACCATTGCTGCACGCCGAATGATCGCGACACCGAAGGCATGGCGCGTTGGCGGACCGGATTGCGTGCCATGGGCCAGCAGCCGAACATCGCGATCAAGCTGTCCAATTATGCCGCCTATTCGCCGGACCGCAGCCTCGCTGGCGATCGTGACACGTTGGTGAGCTGCATCGACGCGTTCGGCCCAGCCCGCTGCATGTTCGGCAGCGATTACCCGGTGGCGCGCCGCACCATGACCTATGCCGCCCTGTGCGACCGTTTTCGCGAAATCGTCGCCGAATACACGGCGGACGAGCAACGCGCCTTGTTCCACGACACCGCCGCCCGGCTGTATGGAGTTGCGGCATGAAGGATACACCTACGATGCGTCGCTTGATCCTGGCGGGATGCTTCGCACTGCTCACCACGGCTGCCCACGCCGCTGGCACGTTGCGCTTTGCCCTCGATTTCGACCCAGATTCGCTCGACCCGGCGGTCAGCGTGTCTTACATCGAGCGCGCCGTCGCAACCTCCATGTGCGACACGCTGATCGGGCTCGACAAGTCGCTCAACCTGGTGCCAGACCTTGCGACCAGCTGGGAGTGGTCGCCCGACCGCCTGGCGCTGACCCTGCATCTGCGGCCCGGCGTGCAATTCCAGGACGGCGCGCCGATGGACGCCGAGGCGGTGCGGGCCAATTTCGAGCGCTACCGCAATGCGCCTTACAGCAATCGCCGGACAGAGCTGAAGCCGGTGGTGGGCGAGGACGTGCTGGACCCGCAAACCATCCGCTTGCGCCTGTCTTCGCCCTACGCGCCGCTGCTGGCGCTGTTGGCGAACCGGCCTGGGGAAATGCTCTCACCCCGCATCCTGGATCAACCGAAGGACGCGATCGCGGCGCATCCGGTGTGCGCCGGACCGTTCGCCCTCGTGGAGCGCGTGGCGCAGGACCACATCACGCTGCAGCGCTTCCCCGGTTATTGGAACGCGGATGCCATCAAGCTGGACCGGATCGACTTCCGCATCATGACGGATTCGAACGTGCGATTGGTCAACCTGCAATCCGGCGCCATCGACATCGCGAACCGCTTGGCCGCGACAGACGTGCCAGCCGCACAGGCCAATCCTAAGCTACGCGTCGCCACCGCTCCGTCCATCGGGTTCGAGATGCTGTCGTTCAATCTCTCCCGCGGTGCGCAGGCGGATACGCCGTTCGCCCATGACGTGCGCATCCGCCAGGCCTTCGCCAAGGCCATCGACCGCGAGGGGATCAACCAAGCCGTGTTCGACGGCCGCTTCATCCCGAGCAACCAGATGCAGGCGCCGGGTAATCCCTGGTACGATACGGCCTATCCCGTGCCACCTCGCGACCTGCCCGGCGCGAAGGCGCTGTTGGCGGCCGCCGGCGTGCCCCATCCGAAACTGACGCTGCTGGTCACAGACTCGCCGACCGACGTCCAGGTGGGCGAGGTCATCCAATCCATGGTGGCAGAGGCCGGCTTCGATCTTTCACTGCAGAAGGGCGAAGCCGTCGCGCAGACCAACGCCGCCACATCCGGAGACTACCAGGCCTATCTGGTGATCTGGAGCGGCCGGCCGGACCCAGACGGCAATGTCGGGACTTGGACACGCTGCGGCTCCCCGCTGAATTGGACGGGATGGTGCAGCAAGACGATGGACGCGGCCCTCGATCGCGGTGCCGCCGGCGCCACCGACGCCGAGCGCAAGGCCGCGTATCATGATGCGAACGGCATTTGGATGGCCGACCTACCCTACCTGCCGCTGTACCACTTCACCTGGTTCTGGGGGCTGAGCAGCAAGGTCAGCGGCTTCACGCCCCGGGCGGACGGGCTGATACGGCCGGAGGGCCTATCGTTGCAGCCATAGGCGAGGCCTAACCCAGGTACGCCTCGCGCACCGCGTCCGAGTCCATCAATTCCGCACCCGGGCCGGACAGCACGACCTCGCCGGATTGCAGCACATATGCCATCTGCGCGATCTCGAGCGCCATGAAGGCGTTCTGCTCCACCAGCAACACCGTCACGCCCAGGCGGTTGATGGCCACGATCGTGTCGAACAATTGGTCTACGAATTGTGGCGCAAGGCCCATCGAGGGCTCGTCCATCAGCAGCATACGGGGCTTGGACATCATGGCCCGGCCCATTGCCAACATCTGCTGCTCGCCACCCGAGAGCGTGCCGGCCAGTTGCGTCATGCGCTCCTTCAGCCGCGGAAAGATGTCCAGCACCTGATCCAGTTCGACGCCCAGTTCGGCCCGGCTGGCGCGCCGGCGAAAGGCGCCCATGCCGAGGTTTTCACGCACGGTGAGCCGGGCGAACACCCGGCGGCCCTCAGGCACCTGCACCAGGCCGAGCGGCACCAGGTCATGCGCGGGAATACCCGTCACGTCGCGCCCATCCAGCGAAACGCGGCCCCGGATCAGCGTGCGCAGCCCACAGATCGCGTTCAGCGTGGTGGTTTTCCCGGCGCCATTGGCACCGACCATGGCGCAGATCGTACCAGCCTCTACCGCCAGCGACACACCCCGCAGCGCACGGATGTTACCGTACGAGACATGCAGGTCGTCCACGACGAGCGACGTCACGCGCGGGCCTCCAACGCGTCCATGCCGTGCTTGGCGGCCCGGGCGCCGAGATAGGCGGCGATCACCGTCGGGTCGTTGCGGATTTCCTCCGCCGTACCCTCGGCGATGCAAGCACCATGGTCGAGCACGGTGATGCGCTCGGAGATGCCCATCACAACGCGCATCTGGTGCTCGATCAGCAGCACCGTCAGGCCGTGCACATCTCGTAGGCTGCGGATGAGTTCCATCATGGCGTGGCTTTCCACCGGGTTCATGCCGGCGGCGGGCTCGTCCAGCAGCAGCAGCACCGGGTCGATCGCCATCGCGCGGGCGATCTCCAGGCGGCGCTGGTCACCATAGGGCAGATGCCGGGCCAGCCGATCGCCGCGGCCGGCGAGCCCCAAGGCCTGCAGTAATTCGTTCGCGCGGGCAGTGGTGGCGCGGACCGTCTCGCGATGCTTGGGAGTGGAGAACAGCGCGCCAAGCAATGATTCGGGCCGCTTGGCGTCGACCCCGACCATGATGTTCTCGAGCGTGGTGAGGTCGGGAAACAGGCGGATGTTCTGGTACGTGCGGGCGATGCCCTGCGCCGCCACCAGGTCGGGGCGCAGGCCGTCGATGCGCTCGCCGTTGAGGCGGATTTCACCCGATGTGGGTTTGACGAAAGAGGTCAGGCAATTGAACAGCGTCGTCTTACCGGCGCCATTGGGGCCGATGATGCTGTGGATCGCGGCACGCGGCAGGTTGAGGCTGACGTTGTCGATCGCAAGCAGGCCACCGAATCGCTTGCTGATGCCAACGGCTTCTAGGAGGGCTGTCATGACTTTAAAAGCCCTCTCCCTCTGGGAGAGGGTCGGGTGAGGGACCGTCGCCATAGGCCGGTGCGCGTGCCACCCCTCTCCCTCAAGGGGAGAGGGAGACGAAAGCAAGTCATGCGATTTCCCTGTGT
>CAXTWC010000064.1:0-25920 GCA_964247805.1 uncultured Acetobacteraceae bacterium
TCATGGTGTTCCTGCCCGACGGCCTGTGGGGCCTCGCCGCCCGCTTCGTGCGCCGGGAACGCAGCGTCGAAGGCGCCGTCGCCCCCCTCCCCTTACTCTCCGAAACCGCCAACGCCTCCACCGAAATCGTGTTGCGCATCGAGGGCCTGGCCAAGCATTTCGGCGGCCTCAAGGCATTGGACGGAGTGGACATCGCGGTGCGCCGCGGCACCGTGCACGCGCTGATCGGACCCAACGGCTCGGGCAAGAGCACCTTCATCAACGTGCTGACCGGCCTGTACCGTCCCACCGCCGGGCGCATCCAGTTCGGCGGCACCGACATCACCGGGTTGCCACCGCACCAGCGCACCCGGCGCGGCCTCGCCCGCACGTTCCAAAACATCCGCGTGTTCCGCGGCATGACGGTGCTGGAGAACGTCATGGTCGGCGCCGAGCGCCCCGGCAACGACGTCGCCGGCCAGTCCGGCCCGGTGGTGGAACGCGCGCTTGCCGCTTTGGAATTCGTGGGACGCCGCGGCGATGCGTTGCGCCCGATCGGCCAACTGTCCTACGGCCATCAGCGCCATGTGGAGATCGCCCGCGCACTCGCCGGCAGCCCGCTGGTGTTGCTGCTGGACGAACCGGCGGCCGGGCTGAACATGACGGAGAAGGCCGAGCTCGGCATGCTGTTGCGCCGGCTGAAGGGCCACGGGCTGACCATCCTGATCGTGGACCACGATATGCACCTGGTGGAATCGGTCGCCGACCACATCACGGTGCTGAACTTCGGCCGACGCATCGCCGACGGCCTACCGCAGACCGTGCTGCGCGAGCCGGACGTGATCGCCGCCTATCTCGGCGCACCTCCCGACACGAAAGCCCAAAATGAAGCTGCTTGAGCTGAACGGCATCGAAGCCGGCTATGGCGCCGGTCCGGTGCTGAAGGGGTTGACCATCGAAGTGGGCGAAGGCGAGATCGTGGCCCTGCTCGGCTCCAACGGCGCCGGCAAAAGCACGACGCTACGCTCAATCTCCGGCCTAGTGCCAAACCTCACCGGCGATATCGTGCTGAACGGCAAGTCGTTGCGCGGCATGAAGCCGGAGGCGATCGTGCGTCAGGGCATCGCCCACGTGCCGGAGGGGCGTCGCATCTTCCCGGGGCTGACCGTGCGCGAGAACATTCTTTTGGGGGCGTCCAACCGCAAAGGCGTTAAGCGGCGCACGTTGGAAACCGAGGTGGACGAGATGATCGGCTACTTCGCCGGCCTGGAGCGATTGCAGCATGCGCTCGGCTGGACGCTGTCGGGTGGCCAGTTGCAGATGGTGGCGGTGGCGCGTGGGCTGATGGCGAAGCCCCGGCTGCTGCTGCTGGACGAGCCTTCGCTTGGCCTGGCGCCGTTGATCGTGCAGCAGGTCTTTCGCATCGTGTCCGACATCCGCGCCCGCGGTACCACGGTGCTGCTGGTGGAGCAGAACGCGCACATGGCGCTGTCAGTCGCCGACCGCGGCTACGTGTTGGAGACGGGACGGTTGCTCACCTCCGGACGGCCCGACGAGCTTTGGGCGAATGACGACGTGCGCGCGGCCTATCTCGGCGGCAAGAGCGGGACGGGAGTCGAGCACTAGACGGAACGTTCCGGTTTGCGTATGATTGATGCTAGCATCGGTCGCATCCCGATGGAGCGATCATGTCCAGAGTACGCAAGCTGCCCAGTGGCACAGTCCCGCAGTTCTTCCGGTTCAACGTGGCGCCGAACACGGCGCGGCATGGGCCGACGCGGCATATCCCGCTTGCCCGAGGTGGACCGACCTGCTCGCTCGTAATCCTGGAATTCGACGACCAGGGGCTATGCTTCGATCACAACGCGATCGCGGTGCTGGAGGAGGCACTGCACAGTCTCGGCAAGGACCCGATCATCATCGTGTTCACCCATGGCTGGAAGCACAATGCCACCAAGCACGACGACAACCTCGAGCAATTCCAGGATCTGCTAGTGGAGACGGCCCTGCTGGATGCCGCCGACCCGGCCTATGCCACGCGCCCCGTGTTCGGCGTGTACATGTCATGGCGGGGGCTGAGCCGGGCCGGCAATTGGCTTTGGGAGCAATCCTCCTTTTGGGACCGGCAACAGGCCGCTCACCGCGTCGCCCAGGGCTCCCCACGCGAGGCGCTCGGTCGGCTACGCGCGTTCCGCAACGGAGGCGGAGACGGCATCAAGGATGTGCGCGCAACGCTCATCATCATCGGACACAGCTTTGGCGGCGCGATCGTGTATGCCGCCGTGGCGCAATCGCTGATCGAGGCAGCCAGCACGTCCGCGCAACAGGTGCCCTCGTTCGGGGACCTCGTTCTGCTGCTCAACCCAGCGTTCTCCGCGGTGTCCTACCTGCCGATCCAAACCATCATCCGCAAGCGCACGTTCCACGCCGAGCAACTGCCCATCTTCGTTTCGATCACGGCGGAGAACGATCTCGCGACCAAGTGGGCCTACCCGGCCGGCAACTGGCAACGCCTGCTGGAGGAGGCCACGCTCGGCAACGAGGAACGCCAGGCGCTGATCCGAACCATGGGACATCTCGAGTTCCTGCGCACGCACAGCCTCTCGCTTGCGGACCAGCCGGGGGAAGCGGCCGGGCTGGGCCGGATGCGTCAGATGGCCACGCCGGGCCAGCAGCATCGCTTCGGCAAGGTCGAGGTGAAAAGCCGCCTGGGATCCAGTGCGAAAGCCAGTCCGTTCTGGGTTGCCTCCGCGACGAAGGACGTGATCGACGGCCATAACGGGATCTATCTGGACCCACTGAAGGATTTCGTGCGTGCGCTGGTCGCGGCGCATCTAAGGCAGACGGCCAAGCCGGTGGATCCGACGTAGTAGGGCAAGCCTTACACCGCCATCCAACTCCCCTTCCCGTGAGAGCTCTCTCCCTTCGGGAGAGGGTCGGGTGAGGGGCTAACGCGCAAGAACCATCAAGGCAAAGCGCATACAGCGCCGTTCACGCCGCCGCCTCCGGAACCGTCAGAAACGCGTTCACCACATGCCAAAATGCCTCGTGGTTCCGGCTCATCCCGATCGCATGGGCCGCACCCGCGATGATGGACAACTGCCGGTCCCCGTTCGGCAGCTTGGCAAAGAACGCCTGCAAATCGGGCAGCGCGGAAATGCCGTCATACTCGCCTTTGATGATCAGCACCGGGCACAACACGCGCGTCGGATCCACAACCGGCAGGTTGGCCGTCATGTCGAGATAGGTGCCAGTGGGAACGCTGTCGCCGAATTGCATTTCTTTTTCGGCGAACGCCTCCGCAACTGCCGGGTCGGTGGTGCCGGGGTGGTCGCGGGTGAAAATGCTCAGCAGCATCGTCTTGTCGCGCGGGCGGCGGTTGTGGGTTCGGTAGAACTCGGTTTGCTCGGCGCGCTTGCCCAAAGTGGGTGAGCCCTCGCCCGTGTAGGTGAACGCCTCCAACACCAGGCGGCGCAAGCGGTCCGGCTGCGCCATCGCGTAGGCACCGGCCCGCAAAGCACCGGAGGACTCGCCCAGCATGTGCATGCGGGCCTGCCCTGTCTGCTGCTGCACGACCGCCGCACCGGCGATCAGATCCTGCACGCCGCTCGCGATGTCGGAGTTGGCATCTGTGCGGTCGGAACGGCCATAGCCTTCGTGATCCATTGTCCAGACGTCGAAGCCGAACCGGGCGAAAGCGTCCATCAGCGAGTAGTCCCCGTGACCCGGCACGTTCAGGTCGAACGACGACAGCGCCGCCGGCGAGGAGCCGTGCACTAGGAACAGGATCGGACGCGCATCACTCTGCGCCGGGGCGCCCATCCGCTTGCGGTACATCTGCAAGCGGATGCGTGCGTCGCCACGCTGCTTGAACGCCTCGTACTCGCCATGCCAGACCGAGTCCGCAGCTGGTTGGGCCACAACCGGGAGGGCCAGCCCGGCGCCGGCCGCACCCAGCAGAACGGCACGGCGGGAGGCGGTCATGGCCGCACCGGCATGCCGACGCGGGCATCGGCAATCGCCGGAACACCCAGATCGGCCCCGGTGATCGGGTCTTTCACCACCCAAAGATAGCAAGCGGCGGAAACCGTGCCTATCACCCCGCCCACCACCAGCGCCGGCACGAACGAGCCAGTGTTCTGCACGATCAGTCCCGTGACGGTCGGTGCCAGCGCCCCACCCAGATAGCCGCCGAAATTCTGCATCGCGCCGATCGACGCCGTGCAGTTGGTGGGCGCGGCAACCGAGGACAGCGCCCACGCGCAGGTGCTGGTGACATAGACCAGGAACAACGACGCCGAGATGAACGCGATCGCCAGTACGTTACTCTCGACGTAGGCTGCGGCTACGGTGCAGGCGGCGGTGCCGAGTAGGGCGAAAGCGGCGGGCAACTTACGGCTGCGCATAGGGGAGACACCGCGGCGCACCAGGATGTCGGCCAGATAGCCGCCCAGCACACCGCCCACGACGCCCCAGGCGAACGGGATCGCGGCGTAGATGCCGGTGCCGCGCACGCTCATGTGGCGCTGGATCTCGAGATAGCCGGGCAGCCAGGCGGTGTAGATCCACGTCAGGTAGATGCAGCCGAAATAACCGCCGATCATCCCCCACGTCGTCCGGAAACGAAACAGCTGCTTCCACTCGGCGAACGTCACCACGGTGCGCTGGCCCGGCGGATCGCCCTGGGTGCGGTACGCGTTCTCCTCCGCGCTCAGCGCGATATCCTGCGGGTTGCGATACTTGATGTACCAGAGTGCGGCGACCAGCAGCCCGACGGCGCCCATGATCGCGAACATCCAGCGCCAGCCGAACACCAGCATCAGCATGGTCAGTAATGGCACGGCGATGGCGGTGCCCAGGGTCGAGGCGCAGTTGAACACGCCGGTGGCGAGGCCGCGGTCGCGCGGGTTGAACCAGTCACGCGCCACGCGGGCGCCGGTCGGAAATTGCGGTGCCTCGCCGATGCCCAACAGGATGCGCGCGCCGAAGAACTGCCCAAAGCTTTGCACGAGGCCACCGAGTAGCTGGGCCAGTGACCATAGCGAAAGCCCCAAGGTCAGCAGCAGCCGCGGCCCGAGTTTGTCCACCATGGCACCGGTCGGCAGCTGGGCAAAGGCGTAGGCCCACAGGAACGCCGAGAGCAGATAGCCCATGTCGGCCACCGACAGCCCCATATCCTGCCGGATCAGCGGATTGGCGACGGCGAGGGTGGCGCGGTCGATGTAGTTGACGACCCCGGCCAACACCAGCATGGCCAACGCGGTGCGCTGGATCGTCTTCAGTCGCGGCGTCGCGGCAATCGTGGCGGACATTGCGGCCTCTCCCCCGGTTCTTCGTTGAACTGAGGCTAAGCGAGTGAGAGCCGTGTTGGCGAGTATGAAAAGCGTTAGGTACGCCCTCTTTCTTCCTCTCCCGCCACGACGCCTCGACATCCGCCCCGACCATCGCCATCTGACCGGCGTCCGAAACAGGGAGAGCGAGCGATGGCGACCGAGACGGCGACCTTGGGCGGTGGATGCTTCTGGTGTCTGGAGGCGGTGTACCAGGACCTGCGCGGCGTGACATCCGTCAAATCCGGCTACATGGGCGGCGCGCTGCCCAACCCGAGCTACGACGCGGTTTGCACCGGCGGCACCGGCCACGCCGAAGTCGTGCAAGTGGAGTTCGACCCGGCGGAACTCGACTATGCCGACCTTCTGCGCGTGTTCTTCACCATCCACGACCCGACCACGCCAAACCGCCAAGGCGCCGATGTCGGCACGCAGTATCGTTCGGCGATCTTCACCCATTCCGACGCCCAGCGTGAGACGGCCGAGAGCGTCATGCAGGAGATCGCCGGGGCCAATGTGTATGGCGGCAAGCTGGTGACCGAAGTCGTTCCCGCCCCCACCTTCTACCCGGCCGAGGCGGAGCACGACCGGTATTTCGAGCGCAATCCCTACGCCGGGTATTGCCGCGCGATCGTCGCACCAAAAGTCGCCAAGTTCCGCAAGACCTTCGCCGACCGCGTGCGATCCGCCGCAGCCTGAGCCGCCAAAATCGCTTCGGCGATGGCGGTCGCTACCTCCGGCACGACGGCGTTGCCAAGCGCCGTTAGCCGGGGGCGGCGGTCCATCCGGGCGGGAAGCCCATCAACCACTCGACCCAGTCCGGGTTCAGGCAACCACCCACCGCGTCCGGCAACGCGCAGGCCCGGCGGCGCAGACGCTGGCTGGGGGACCCGGCCTTCCAGTCCCGCGCACGCGGCGTGGGCCAAGATGAAGCAGCGCTGGCGGAGATGGGGCGCGCCGGCATGCGTAGCACCCACCACGAGCGGCCAGCAGGTGTAACCCGCCGCCTCCAACTCACCGAGGATCCGGTCCGCGCCGCGAACGCGCAGTGCAGGGACATTCTCAACGACAACCCAAGCTGGACTGCACTCGCCGACGAGGCGGAGCATGTCTGCCCATAGGCCGCTCCTTCGTCCATCCAATCCCGCCCCTTTCCCGGCTGCACTGATGTCCTGGCAAGGGAACCCGCCGATGATGATGTCGGGAGAGGGCACGCCGTCGTCCTGCATGACGCGGCCGGTGAGCGTGCGGATATCCCGGTAGCAGGGCACTTTGGGCCAATGCCGGCGCAAGATCGCACGCGCGAACGGGTTGGCTTCACAAAAGGCGATGGTGCGCAGGCCGGCGCGCTCGAACCCGAGCGAGAACCCGCCGATGCCGCTGAACAGGTCAAGGACGGGCACAAGTCAAACTTAGGAAAATGTGCATAGGACAGGCCTAGCTCGCGAGTGCCGACAGTTGCAATAGGCGCTGCCTAACGCTATGACGACGATCATGGCACGTTCGACACCGGCGACTCGGCTCCGCAAGATGCTCAAGGACAACGGACTGACGGCGGCGGACCTGGCCCGCAAGCTGGATGTGTCGCAGCCCACGGTTCACGCTTGGGTGACCGGGCTGCACGGCATGCGCTACGCCAATGCACGCCGGGTCGCGAAGGCGCTCAACGTGACACCTTCGTGGCTGATGTTCGGCGCCGACCCGGTCGCAGAGGGGGCCGCCCAAGGAGCGGACGAACTGGCCCTGCTGCGGGTCTGGCGTGAGCTCGGGGAGACCGAGCAGGCAGCGGCAATGCGACGGCTAACGACGATGCGACGCAAGCAGGCCTGAAACCTGCCGCTCGCCGGGCGTTGAGTCCGGATGAGAGAGCGTGAACCATCTGTACCGGAGTCCGTGCTCGGGAATATCGACGCCGTTCTCGCCATCGAGCAGCGCGCGGAAAGCGAGGGCTCGTCCGTCTGGCGGTCCGCACACCGCTTCGGCAATTTCGTGGGTTCGATCACCTTCGTGGCAATCCACGCCGTCGCGTTCATCACGTGGCTCGTGATCAACAGCGGCCACTGGCCGCGGCTGGTATTCGATCCCTATCCGTTCGCATTGCTGGGGATGATGGTTTCCTGCGAATCGGTCGTTCTCACGACGTTCGTGCTGATCAAACAAAATCGTGAAGGCGATCGCGCCAGCCAGCGGTCACACCTCGATCTGCAGGTCAACCTGCTATCCGAAAAAGAGATCACCAAGGTGCTGCAGATCGTCCAGCGCATCGCGGACCGGGTCGGCGCCGAGAAAATCTACGATGCCGAATTGCAGGAGCTACTCGGCGACACCGCCGTGCAGAAAATGGCCGAGGAGCTGGAGGGTAAAGCCTCCGACATTACGGATCGTCGCTAGGTGGGCGTTTGCACCATCCATCTGATCCGTCACGCCGAACACGGCTTGCTGGGGCATGTCCTGGCGGGGCGGCAACCCGACGTGCCGCTCTCGGATGCGGGGCGTGGCCAGGCGAGCGCGCTGGCGGCCCGGTATACGGGACAAGCAGTGCGGGCGATCCTCACCAGCCCGGTGCAACGCGCACAGGAAACGGCGGGCGTCATCGCCGCGGCACTCGGGCTGGTGCCGATCGTCGACCCGTCCATCGAGGAGATCGACTTCGGCCGATGGACCGGAGCCGCATTTGCCGCCCTGGACGGCGAGCCGGGCTGGGCTGCATGGAACAGTGCCAGGTCCCTTGCCCCGACGCCCGGCGGAGAAGGCATGCTCGCCGCACAGGCCCGGGCGGTCACGGCGCTCATGCAAGAGCGCGAGTTAGGCGGGACGGTGCTCGCGGTCAGCCACTCGGACGTGATCAAGGCCGTGCTCGCCTACGTGCTAGGTATGCCGCTCGACCTGCTGCACCGCCTGGAGGTCGCACCCGCCAGTCGGTCCATCTTGGTGCTGGGTGACGATTTCGCCCGGGTCGACGCGGTCAACCTTCCGCCCTGAGCGCCGCGGCGAGGCTGCACAGCGCAGGCGTCCAATCCCCCTCCGTTCGCTGCCGATGGATGTGCGTGTTGGCATACCAGGGGGTGCCGTTTCCCCGTCCCCAGCGCCAGTCCGCGTTCGCCCGCAACAGGAGGTGCAAGCGCCGACCAAGCGCGCCAGCCAGGTGGGCGACCATGGTGTCCACGGTGACGACGCGGTCCAGGCTCGCCACCAAGCGCGCGGTCGCGGCCACATCCATCGTGCCGTCGAGGGGATCGGGTAGGCCCGCTACACCGCGCTGCAGGCTGATCGAGCCGCTCGGCAGCACAGCCTGCAAAAGGTCGAGCGGAATGGAACGCGCTGGATCCCACCCGCCCGCCTGCCAGCAAACGCCGGTCTTAGCTCCGTGGATCGGAGCCGGCGAAACACTGAGGTAGGGCAGCCCGTTGGGGAGGACGCGGAGTGCGTGCTGCAACTCCATGATCTCGATGTCGTGCTCGGACGGGATCGGGGCCGCTGGATCGAAGGGGACCACACGATCGGCCCCGGCTTCGGCGAGCAGGTGAACCAACTCGGGCTGCACCTCCAGCGTGACGTGGGTCGCGCGGGCCCGCAGCGCTGGCAGGAAACGGACGAATTGCAGCGTATCGCCCAGCCCATGGTAGCAGCGGACCACCACCCTGCCCGTCAAAGGCCGCCCGTCCCACACCCATCGTTCATGGTACGGGCACCCAGCCTGGTCCCGTGTGCCCAGGTCACGCGCCGCCAGCACGCCATCTGCAATCGCCCAGGACGCCGGGAAGTCGTTCCGCAACATCGCCTCCTCCCACGAGCTCGACTGCGGTGCGACAGCTTGGCTGATGGTGCTACCGCTCCCGTCGTTCGGACTGTTGTGCTGGGTGTGGCGGCGCCCCCGGCCTCTGCGCCGCTTGGGGAGGCTGTGCCGGTCGGGGCGGTGGTGCGGCGGGCCGGGGTGGCGCTGCAGGCCGAGGAGCTGGTGGTGCGCGGAACGCGGCTGGTGGCGCGCGGAACGCGGCTGGGGGCGCTGCGGGCCGGGCTACAGGAGCCGGCCGTGGCGGCGCCGGCTGTTGCGGACGTGGCATAGGGGCAGCCGGTCGAGCCGCAGGCGCGGCAGGGCGGACAGCCGGTTCAGGGGCACGTTGCGGTTCGGCAGGGCGCGATTGCGCGGCCGGTGCACCGGGCCGGGCTGCTTCCATCGGCGTAGCCGGGCGCAATGCTGGCTCGGCGACACGCGGCGGCTCCCCAGGCGTGGACGGCCGGGCTTCCGGGGCAACACCGGGGTGCAGTCCGGGCGCGGGGGCGCCTGGACTAATCACCGGCGCGGGCGCGCCTGCCGGCCGGAGGGCCTGCTCGGGCCGGCTAGGCTCGCCAGCGCTTGGCCCGCCTGGTGCAGCAACGGCCGGGGCCCCGGTGGGAGAAGCGGCCGTGCGCAACGCGGGCGAGGGCAAGCCGCGGCCGGGAGCAGCACGCAGCAGCGCTGGGTTGATCGCCGGGCCGGGGATCGCCTGGGCCGGTCGCGGCGGGGCCACGAAGTTGAACTGCCGGGCCACGGCCGGCGTAACTCCGGCCGTGGCCGCTACGGGCGCCACCGGGGCGCGGAACTGCGCCTGGGCGCGGGTGAACTGATCGGGCGGCAACGGCCTGGCCGCGGCGGCCACTGGCTGGGATTGCACCATGGCCGCCGCCGGGATCACCGTTGCGGCGCCACGGTTGAAGAAGTTCTGCACGACCGTCCGGTTGTTGATCGTCGTGCTGGTGATGGCCTGGTTGACGTTCTGCACCGTGGTCGCGTTCACGCTGCGGACGTAGTTCAGGTTCGCGTTATAGGGCGGGTAGTACGGCTCACGCGGCCCGAGCGGCACCCACCCGACGGACCGGCCGGCCAGTGCCCCGGCCGCAAAACCCACCGCGGCCCCGGCAATGGCGGCACCGCCGATGTCGACGAAACTGACCAGCGCGGGGGCGTAGACCGGGACCGGGTAGGCCGCCACCGGGTCGGCATAGCCACCCGGCGAGACCGGGATCCAGCCCCACCGGTTGTCGATCTGCGCCCAGCGCCCGTAGTGGAACGGCGCGAACCCCCATTGCGCATCGTCGACCCAGGTCCAGCCCCACGGGGCCACATACGCCCAATGGCCGTGGCGATACGGCACCCAGCCGGCCTCCACCGGAGGATACCAGACCGTGCCGTATTGCGGCGCTTCGGCCCAACTCCCGACCGTCTCGAGGCTTTCGCACCCGGTCATCCCCTGCACGATCGGTGGGATCGGCACGCTGGCTCGCGGCGCCGGACGGTCCTCGGCCAGCATCGCGGTGAGGAAGGCATCTTGCGCGATAGGGCCCACGCTGCCCTGGAAGCTGTCCGTCCCGGAGATCGTGGCCGTTTGATGCGGGCCGATCTGCAGCGAGAGGTTGGCGCCGGTCACCTGCGCCGCCCCCTCCACCACGGTGACCAGCGTCGGGTGGTCGGTATCGCCGGCCACCACGTCGTAGCGCCCGGCCGCGGCAATCTGCACCGCGCCGCGAGGGGTCTGCACGACATAGGTGTCACCCGGGCGCACCGTGCGGAGTTCGAGGTAGGTTTCGCCCTGCGGCTCGGAGGTGGCCAGGGTGTGGTCGTCGAGCGTGGCGACGTCCAACTCCGTCGTGGGGGCCAAAGTGAGCCGGTTGGACTCGACCTGCAGGTCGGCGCGGGCGCCGGGCTCGGTCCAGAACGCATCGCCATCGGTGAACGGGGTGTTGAGGACCGCCTGGCTCCACTGGTCGGCATCGGCGGTATGGGAGGAGACCGAGCCGTTCAGCCGAGCAACCCGGCCGACGCGTGCCGGGGGCGTGGCGTGGGGCGCGATGGGCGGCGGGGCAGCCCAGGCCGGAGACATCGTAGAGAGCGCCAAGGCAGATACAGTCGCCAGCGCCGTTAGACGTCTTGGCAGCGGTATAGGGGACATTCTTCACTCCGGGGCCATAGGCTGACGCTTTGTCCCGCACGCTTGGGGCGGGATCGAGACCTATGCGTAACGCAGTGTGACACCGGATGTTCAGCGCCGGCGTTTACTCTACATTGGGGAGTGAAGCTTTTGGTCGTAACGGGGTGTTTTCAATGATGAAGCGAGGCCTGAGGCGGTTGTTACTGCCCGTCTGCCTTGCCTTCGGGCTAGCGGGCTGCGTGGCTTATCCGTACGAATACTACGGCGGCTACCCTTACGGCGGCGGCTACGGGTATGGCGGCGCGCCCGGCTACTACTATGGCGCGCCCTATGCGCTGGGTGGCTTTTACGACGGGTTGTACGGTCCCGGCCTCGGCTATTTCGGTTTCTTCGGCGGCGGCTTTGGTGGCCGTTACTACGGTCGCAGCTATGGCGGGTATTTCGGCCCTGGGTTCCGCTATGGGGGATACGGCGGACGCTTCGGCGGCGGACGTTTCGGCGGGGGTGGCTACGGAGGCGGCTTCGGCGGTGGCGGATTTGGCGGCGGGGGCTTTGGCGGCGGGGGCTTCCGCGGCGGCGGGTTCCGCCGCTAACCGGTGTGTGTTCCTCCCCCGTCCTTCACGGGGGAGATGGCGGCGAAGCCGACGGAGGGGGCGCAGGGCCAGTGCCCCCTTTCCCCCTCCACCATGCTTCGCATGGTCCCCCTCCCCCGTGAAGCACGGGGGAGAAACTTGCTTTTCTTCGTGGCGCTAATTCGAACAAGCGTCGGGGATTTCCGAGCCTGACTCGTTCGACCGCGCACCGGGCACCGGGCGGAAACCATGGGCTTCACAGGCAGAGAGGCAGGCCCGGGACACCAGGAAATCCCCCGGCGCCGCCGAGATGTCCGGCACCTGGCAACCCACCGTGGCACCGGTCCGCGGATTGAGCATGACCATCTGCGGCGATTGAGCGCAGCCGGACAGAGCCAGCAGGATCAGGCCGACGGCCACCCTCACGCGATCATCCCTGCGCCACCGCGGCGGACCAAGGCGACATCGCGTCACTGATCCCGGTGCGCTGCCCATCGCGCTGCAAGATCAGGTTCGGGCAGGCGAAGTTCACCGGCAGCACGCCATGCTCCACGACCTCCACCGGGCCATCTGCCCGCAGCGCGTCCAGCACATCGGACGGCAAGCGGACATCGGCGTTGACGTAGCCCGGATCCGAAACGTCGATGCGGGGCTGATGCGCCGCTGCCTCCGGATCCATGCCGAAATCCAGCGTAAACGCCAACATCTGGGCAACCGACGCCAGGATGCGCCGCCCACCGGAGGCGCCCGTCGCCAGCATGGGGGCGTCGCCGTCGCGCACGATCACCGGGCACATATTGGTCAGCGGACGCTTGCCGGGTGCTGCGGAATTTGGCTGGCCCGGCCTCGGGTCGAACCACATGACGCCATTGTTCATCAACACGCCGGACTGCGGCAGCACGACCCGGCTGCCCATTGAGGACAATAGCGTGGTGGTCATCGCAACCATGGTGCCGGCTTCGTCGCACACCGTCAGGTGGGTGGTGCAGCTCTCGGCAGCCTTCGGCTCGGACTCGCCCAGACCGGTCAGCCGCTCCTCATACGCAGCCTTCATCGCGCGAGCCAAGGCGGCGAACCAGGCCGCGTCCGGAGTCTCGCGGCGGGGCACGTCCCGCATCATCTCGAGCACGCGGGCCAAGGTGGGGCCGGCGGTCAACCCGGTGGCGAGCTGGATGGTGCGGCCGTGCCACGCAACCTCGGTCGCCGGCAGCACGCGGGCCTCGCAGCGGCGCAGGTCCTCGGCCGTCAGGATGCTTCCCACCGACGCGAAATCGGCGGCCAGGGTCGCGGCCACGTCGCCATCGTAGAAATCCCGCAGCCCGGCGCGTGCCAGTTGCTCCAATGTGTCCGGCAGGCGGCCGAGGCGGAAATAGCCCGGCGCTCCCTGATATGGCGGCACTGGCGGTAGCCCCCCCGGCAGGTAGATCTCGGCACTCGACGGGTAACGTTTCAGCACGGAGGCGGAGTTGGCGACCTTCAGCGTGGTGAACCAGTCCTGCGGCAAACCGCGCTTGGCCAAGGCGAGCGCCGGCGCGATCACCTCGGACAGCGGCAGCACGCCCCAGCGGCTGTGCATGTGGGCGTAACCCGCCACCGACGAAGGCGTCGCGAACGACAGCGGGCCGTGGATGTTGGCATCGCCCTCGACCTCGGGCCAGGCGAACAGGTCCTGCTTCATCCGGCCGGTCAGCTTGAAGGCGTCCGGGCGCAGGCCCGAGGGGGAAACGGGGCCGAAATCCACCGTCTCCGCCGTTTTCTGCCCCGCCCGATGCACCTGGGCGAAGCCGATGCCGCCGAGGCCGGAGTTCCATGGCTCGACCGTCGCCAGCGCCAGGGCGGTCGCCACTGCCGCGTCCACCGCATTGCCGCCGGCGTCGAGCACGGCGACCCCGGCAAGGGCGGCATCCTGCGATTGCGAAACGACCATGCCTCGGCGCCCGGTGGCGGAGGGCTTGGTGACGGACCAGTGCTGGGTGAGGTGCGGCGGCGGTTGGTATGTCATGACCCGGATGCTAGGCCGGGTGCCGAAGGGTTGGCTAGCGCCGGTCCAGCAGCAAAGTCGTGATCACGGTCGAAAGCGTGCGGCAGATCGCGACAACCGCCACCAGCATGATGCCGTCCCAGATCAGCGTGCCGGCGGAGTAGTAGCTGCCATCGATATACACATCGTGCGGCACGCGGCCGCGGACCATCTGCAGCAGGTCGTTGGCCTGGCCGTCGAGCGTGATCGCCGCCAGGCCGCGCGGGATCGCCCACCAGATCGCGCCGGCCAGCAGCAGGAAGGGGGCGAACAACTCGGCCAGATGCTCGGCGAACACCAGGATGGCGTTGACCACCGACCACACCGCCAACCGCGCGAAATGGCTCAGCCCGGGAAGCAGGACGCGGCGCTCATCGAGGTCGGCGTCGAGACGGGTGTAGCTCATCGTGTGCTCCAGCGGCAGCATGCGGGCTCGGCTTAGCGGGTGGACCGGTGCAAAGCCACCCTGAAATGGCAGGCTTCTTGCTCGGGGATGGTCACATTGTCTTACGGAGACTTCATGTCCTTTTCACGCTGGGCAGCCTGCCTCGCCCTAACCACGATGCTTGCTGGTCCTGCCTTCGCCGCCGACGACACGCTGCGCATCGCCATGACCGCGTCCGATGTGCCGACCACCACCGGCGCGCCGAACAATGGCTTCGAGGGTGTGCGCTTCCTCGGCTACCCGGCGTTCGAGGGCTTGGTGCTGTGGGACCTGTCGCCCACCGGCAAGCCCGCCGTGCTGCGGCCGGGGCTCGCCACCAGTTGGGAGCAAGCGCCGAACGACACCAAGACGTGGGTCTTCCACCTGCGGCCCGGCGTCACCTTCCACGATGGCACCAAGTTCGACGCCGATGCGGTGATCTGGAACATGGACCGCTTCTTCAAGAACGACAGCCCGCAATTCGAAGCCGCCGGGTCGGGGCTGATGCGGGCGCGCGTGCCGGTGCTCGATACCTACCGCAAGATCGACGACATGACGGTGGCGATCACCACCAAGGTGCCGGCGTCGTATTTCCCGTTCCAAGCCGTCTATATCCTGTTCACCTCGCCGGCCTCGTTCGAGAAGGCCGGGCATGATTGGGGCCGCGTTTCCACCCTGCCGGCCGCCGGCACCGGGCCGTTCAAGATCGAATCGGTGGTGCCGCGACAGTCCGTGACGCTGGCCCGCAACGACAACTATTGGGACGCCGGGCACAAGGCCAAGGTCGGCCACATCCTGCTGCAGCCGATCCCCGAGGCGGATACGCGCATGGCGGCGC
Organism: uncultured Acetobacteraceae bacterium; assembly: GCA_964247805.1. Taxonomy (GTDB): domain Bacteria; phylum Pseudomonadota; class Alphaproteobacteria; order Acetobacterales; family Acetobacteraceae; genus LMUY01. Next base: position 15,073 of record CAXTWC010000064.1, read on the forward strand.
TGCGCAGCGGCCAGGTGGACTGGATCGAGGTGCCCCCGCCCGACGGCATCCCCTCGCTGAAGCAGGCCGGGTTCGTGGTGACCACCGGCTCCTACCCGCATGTCTGGCCGTGGTTCTTCGGCCTGGGCGAGAACAGCCCGCTGAAGGACGTGCGGGTGCGGCAGGCGCTGAACTACTGCGTGGACCGTGACGGGCTGGTCAACCTGCTGAGCGGCACGGCGGAACCGGCGGTTGGCTGGCTGAAGCCGTCCGACCCGAATTTCGGCCATCCGCAGAACCACTACGGCTTCGACCCGGCGAAGGGCAAGGCGCTGCTGGCCGAGGCCGGGTATGGGCCGAGCAAGCCGCTGTCGTTCAAGGTGATGATCAGCAATAGCGGCAGCGGCCAAATGGTGCCGTTGCCGATGAACGAGTTCCTGCAGGAGAGCATGGCCCAGGCCTGCGGGGTGAAGGTCGATTACGACGTGGTGGAGTGGCAGGTTCTGCTGACCGCCAGCCGCTCAGCGCCCGATGCGCCGTCGCTGCACGGGGCGGTGGCGCTGAACGTCAGTTCGCCGTCCTCCGACGTAGGAATCATGGCGCGCTATTTCGCCGCCAGCAGCTTCTCGCCGGCCGGGTTCAACTGGGAACACTGGAAGGACGACCAGTTCGAGGCCGCGCTGACCCAGCTTTCGGCGGCCACCGACCCGGCGGTGATCGCGACCGCGTTCCAGCACGCGCACGAGCGGATGGTGGACGATCCGCCGTGGCTCTACATCGTGCACGATCTCAACCCACGGGCGATGAGCAAGCGGGTGCACGGGTTCGTGCCGGTGCAGAGCTGGTTCGTGGACCTGACCGCGATCAGTTTGGACTGACCACTGACCCTCGTCTCATGCCGTAGGGTGCGATGCGCTTTGGCATCGCACCAGGCAAGCGCGCCGATCTCCACGACGTAAAGGTGCGATCCTCCAAGCGGACTGCACCCTACGAGGCGAGTTTGCAGCGGCCGGTGTCACGGTAAAAACGTAACAGCTATCACCGGCTCAACCCGTCGTCGTCATCCATTTGAATGACGACGACGTCGGTGGCCGGCATATTTTTTTGGCCTTCGTTTGCTGCTTGTTCCGCTGTACGCCCGCGCATTAACTCGCCCCAATTTTAGATGAGGCGGGTTGCATATGGGCGATATTGTAACGAGCGGTCAGACCGAAACAGTCCCGGCAGGCCAGACCGCCGAGGTTACGACCGTCTATCAGGGGGGCAACCTCGTTGTGCTCTCCGGCGGAACAAGCGTCGGGACGTATCTTTCCGGCGGCCAGGAGGACGTGCAGGGCACGGCGTCGGGAACGACGGGATCCAGCGGGTTCCAGTACATCTCCGACGGCGGGGTGGCTAGCGGCACGACCCTGAGCGGATTCTCGCTCCAGGCGATCGAGGATGGCTCGACGGCGATCGGCGCCACGCTGGTGGGCACGCAGACCGGCAACTTCACCGCTTTCACCACGCAGCAGATCGACGCCGGGGGTATCGCAAGCGGCACGAATTTAGCCGGGTTCGCGGTCGAGAACATCAACCCCGGCGGCGAAGCGGTCAACACGATCGGGACGGGCTCGAACGCGATCAACGACCGCGGCCTGTTGGTTTACAGCGCCATCAATGCCCAGGTCGCGGCCAGCCCGTTCGATTACGGCAGCATCATCGTGGAGGGCGCCAGCACCCGGGTGGCCTTTACCGGCGGCACATCTTTCTTTGGATCGTTCACCGGCCTAGCCGTGATCGGCGCCAATACGGAAATGGAGATCGGCCAGCCCGACATGCTCGGCACGGGGACGATCCTGTTCGACCAGCAAAGCGGCGGCACGCTGACGATCGATGGCGACACCAACCCGACCGAGCGCATCGCCGGGTTCTACGCGGGCGACACGATCATCATCAACGGCCAGAACACTGCGTCGCTCGCGGTCGAGGGCAACGATGTCCAACTGACGTTCGCCGACGGGACGGTCGACACCATCGAGGTCGACAACGCGGCCGCGGGCGACATCACGATGAGCAGCGGCGTCGGCAGCGTCATCCTGCACACCGACCTGCAACCCAGCCTGGTCATCACCTCCGGGACGCAGCAATCGATCTCGTCGACCATATCCAACTACGAGATCAACAACGGCGGCCAGGGCAACGTGGTCAATGGCGGGACCGCAGCCGGCGGCTATGTCGCTAACGGCGTCCTGTCGGTGCAGAATGGCGGGACGGCGGCCGGCAACCTGGTCGGCGACGGCGGCTTGGAACAGGTCCAAAACGGCGGCGCCGCGGCAAATGACACCTTCTTCGAAGGTTCGACGCAGGAAGTGGACGGCGGCGGCCGCAGCGACGATGCGTCGTTCAATGGCGGCACGCTGATCGACAACGGTGTCGCGGCGTACGGAGCGCAGTCCGACAGTCCAACGAGCGCCACAATCAACGCGCTCTCGGGCGGCGGCACCGTTGAACAGGACGGCGCCGGCATCCTGACCCTCGGTGGCGACGCCTCAGCCTTCAGCGGCACCGTGATGCTGAACAGCGGCACGGTCGAGATTGGCGGTGGTACCAACCTCACCTCCGCGGATATCGACTTCTTCGCCGGGGATGATCCGACCCTGCAGATCGACGGCTCACTGAACAGTCTGCCGACGGCGACGATCTCCGGCTTCGCGACGCCGCTCGACATCATCGACCTGCGCGGCGTCGGCTATCAGCAGAACACCGTCTCGACGTCGTTCACCGCCTATGAGGAGGCACAAATCGTCTCGTCCGGCGGCAGCACGGGGTTGGGGTTGTTCGTCATGTCCGCGGGAAGCACCGGCTCGCTGACGCTGGACCCTGGCACCGTCGGGTCGGCGCCAGTGAATTTCTTCGACGACGGCCATGGCGGGACGGAGGTGCAGTTCTCCACCCTGTCCGCCGGCAGCTTCGCCGACCTCAAGGCCGACATCGACACGGCGGCAACCCTGTCCGCAGGCACCTACACGATCTACCTCACCAGCAGTTTCGTCTTCGCCAATCAGGACGGCACATCGGACGGGCTGGACAGCGTGCAGGCGAATAACGGCGCCACCGTCGTCATCGACGGCCAGGGCCATGGCACGTCCCCGCTGAACTTTGGCAGCGGCGCGCAGACCCTGACTGTCGGCGGTGGGTCCGTCGTGGTCGAGGACCTGACCGGTTTCGTCGGCCTGACGGTGACGAACGGGGCGCATCTGACCGTCACATCCGATAGCTACGGGGGCGGCACGTTCCTGCTTTCGGGCACGGTCGAAGTCGCGGACAGCGGCGCCGCCGGCGGGGGGAACATCACATTCGGCGGGACGAGCGGCGCGACCGAACTGCTGCAGGTCGATGCCACGGCGTTGTCGGGCGGCACGTTCTCCAACTCGCTCACCGACTTCGCGACAATGTCGGGCCAGAACCTCGATCTGGCGGGGTTCACGTTCAGCAGCGGGGTAACCTCCGCCACCATTTCGCCGGATGGCAGCACGCTGACGGTGACCAATGGCGCGACGATGGACACTTTCACGCTCAGCGGCAGCACCGCGGCCTTGCCGCTCAACGTGTTCGACGACGCCAATGGCGGCACCATCGTCACTGCCGACTCCGTCGCCTGCTATGTGACGGGGACGCGGATCCGGACGGAAACCGGCGAGCGCCCCGTCGAGACCCTGGCGATCGGCGACCGCGTGGTCACCTTGTCCGGCGCATTGCGGCCGATACGGTGGATCGGCCATCGCAGCTACCGCGGCCGCTTCCTGGCTGCCCGGCTCGACCACATGCCGGTCCGCATCGCCGCCGGCGCGCTGGCCGATGGCATACCCGCACGCGACCTGTACGTGTCGCCGAAACATGCCATGTTCATCGACGGCGTGCTGGTGCCGGCGGCCGCCCTGGTGAACGGCGCCAGCATCGCGCACGTCCGGGCCGCGGACGAAATAGGCTACTGGCATGTCGAGCTGGAGACGCACGACGTGCTGTTAGCCGAAGGGGCGCCGTCGGAATCGTTCATCGACGACGACAGCCGGGCGATCTTCCACAATGCCGGTGACTACGCCGTTCGCTACCCCGGCACGAGGCACGCGCCAGCGGTTTACTGTGCCCCCCGCGTCGAGCAGGGCGCGGAACTGGAGGTGATCCGCACCCGCCTCGCCGCCCGAAGCAGGACCAGCCTGGCGGCCTGACCGGGGGGCGCTATCCTTCGCCGGGAAGTCGCACGATAGTCTCCTGCCAAACGGGGAGGAGACATCATGGACGGAGTGATCTGGGTCACGGGCGCCGGCAGCGGAATCGGGCGCGCCACCGCGGTCGCATTCGCCAGGGCCGGTGCACGCGTGGCGCTGACCGGCCGGCGGCTCGACGCGCTGACCGAAACGGCCCGCATGATCGGCGACGCCGCAGCGGTCGTGCAGGCCGACCTGTCCGACCCGGCGGAGGTCACCCGCGCCCATGCCGCCGTCGTGGCCGCTTTCGGCCCCATCGACGTGCTGGTCAACAACGCCGGGGGGAACACCAAGAAACGCCACATGCACGAGTTCGCCGGCGCCGATCTCGCGAGCGTCCTGGCGGTCAACCTCGCGGCACCGTTCCTGTGCTCGATGGCCGTACTGCCGGCCATGCGGGCTAAAGGCGCCGGCACGCTGATCCACATCGGCTCAGTCTCCGGCGTCGAGCTGTTCCCGGCCTCCGGCGCTGGCTACGGCGCCACCAAGGCCGGCGTGAACATGATGAGCGCCCACATCAACGCGGAAGAGGGCCTGCACGGCATCCGCTCGATCTGCATCAACCCGGGCGAGGTCGCGACGGAGATCCTGGACCGCCGCCCCGTCCCACCGCCGCCCGAGGAGCGGTTGCTCATGCTGCAGGCGGAGGACATCGCGGCCGCGGCGGTGTTCTGCGCCGGGTTGCCTCCGAGGGCGACCGTGGCTGATATGACGATCTTGCCAACGGATAACCGGTTCTGGCGCCCGTTCGCGCAAAGCATCGAACCCAAAGGATAGAAGCCGCATCATGGCCGACCTGCCGACCACCACCGTTCCCGTCGCCACCCTCCGCTCGTTCATCGCCACCATCTTCGCCAAGGCCGGCACCAGCCAGGAGGAAGGCGACCGGATCGCCCACCACCTAATCGGCGCCAACCTCGCCGGGCATGACAGCCACGGCGTGATCCGCGTGCCCCGCTACGTGCTGTGGCTGCAGAACGGCTCGGTGCTCGCCGGGCAGACGCTGCAGGTGGTCACGGAAAGCCCGGCCCACGCGGTGGTCGATGGCGGGTTCGGCTTCGGCCAAACGATTGGGCCACTCGCGGTGGACATGGGCATCGCCAAGGCCCGCCAATCCGGCATGGCCGTGATCGCACTGCGCAACTCGGGCCACATCGGGCGCATCGGCGACTGGGCGGAGCGGGCGGCGGCGCAGGGGCTGGTCTCCATCCACTTCGTCAACGTGGCGATGGGCGAGCTGGTGGCCCCGTTCGGCGGGGTGGACCGGCGCTTCTCCACCAACCCGTTCTGCGTCGGCGCGCCCCAACCCGGCACCGACCCGCTGATCCTGGACTTCGCCACGTCGACGGTTGCGGAGGGTAAGGTCCTGGTCGCCTCCAACGGCGGCAAGCCGCTGCCCCCGGGTGCGCTGATCGATCCGGACGGCACATTGTCCACCAATCCGGAGTCGCTGTACGGGCCGATCACGCCGGGTAACTCGGTGCGGGACTCGGCCAAGGGCGAAGGCGCGCTGCGGGCGTTTGGCGACCACAAAGGCTCCGGCATCGCCTTCATGTGCGAGATCCTCGCTGGCTGCCTGACGGGCGGCCCCACCTCCGGCCCGATCGCCGGCGGCAAGCGGGGGCGCATCGGCAACGGCATGCTGTCGATCTACCTCGACCCGGCGCATTTCGGCGCGCAGCACTTCGCCGACGCAGCGCGGGAGTATGCGCTTTACGTCAAGGCATCCCGCCCCGCCACGCCCGGCGGCGAAGTCCTGGTGCCGGGCGAACCGGAGGCCCGCACCCGTGCGATCCGCCTGCGCGACGGTGTGCCACTGCAAACCGCCACCTGGGCCGCGATCGTGGAGACGGCCACCGGGCTGGGGCTGGAGCCACCAGCGCTTTAAGCGCTGGAACCCGCCGGGCCTCGGCGCGGATGGCTGTCAGATCTGATGCATGACGCCAACCGGCGCCTTGGCCCGCCGCGCCAGGCCCCGGCGGATCACCTCCAGCAAGTAGCCACCCTCCACACGCGGCGCGCAGAAGCCTTTATGCTTGGTGATCCCGGGATACAGCCAGGCATACTCGCCGGCGTTCTGGAACATCATGCGGTTGTCGTCGTCGACGAATGTTTCGCTCGGCGCACCCTCGGCCCAGATCACCCGGTGTTCGGCCAGTTCGACATGGAGATAGTCCACCCGGCGGCAGTCCCTATCCCGGACGATCGTCGAACCGTTCGTCAGCGCGGCGGCCGGGACCAGGAGCCCTCCGACCAACATTGCATGTCCCGGTGACACGCGCAGATCCCGTTTTGGAATGCCCTCGCCAAGGGAGCCTTTGCGAAAGATGATGGGACGCTGCGCCGGGCGCAGGAACCGCACGCTGTAGCTCCGTCGCCCGATCCAGCGAATAGGCTCCGCCTCACCCGACAGCGTGACCACGCGGTCGCCGATCGACAGAAGCTCCACCGGCACTTCGCCTTCCTGGGTCAGGATCAACGTGCCGACGCAGTAGCAGGCTACGCTGTCGTTCACCGAGGAAGCCGCAGCTGCAATCAGGTCTTGTGACGCGGATACGCCGATGGATGCCACGACACGGTCTCCAGCGAACTTGGGAATGGGCCAAGGGATTCACTACGAAACGGGGTGCTGGGTGTCGTCATCCAAATGGGTGATGCTATCGAATTCTACGTCCGCAACTTCTCCCTCCCCGGGGGGAGAGGAAGTTGGCAGCGTCCTCAAGTCAGGCGGACAGGCGCTCCGGCAAGGGTTCACCGGCCTCGCCCCGAGCGTCCTTCAGACAGATGTTCACCGTCTCGGCCAGCGTCGAGGTGATGTGGTCGCCGCCGATTGCGACCCGTAGTTGCTCGTCCGGCAGGTCGCCGAGATCGCCGGGCCAAAGACCGACCAGCACCGGCGCATTCGGGAGCTGCTGGTGGACGCGGCGCAGCAGGTAACGCAAGCGGCTCGGATCCCCCGTGAGTTCGACGTAACAAAGGCAAACCATCGTCGCCGGTTGGGACCCAAGTTGCGCGATCTGGCTGCGGCTCACGGCCTGGTGCGGCAGTGTGCGGACCGGGACACCGTGCTTGGCGAGCAATTGCGCCAGCATGGCGGCCGCGGCCTCGTCGAATGGCCCCCGGCCGGCAATGCAGAGCACCGGGGCACGCTCGTCCATGGCTGACCCGGCCGCTCGCTGCAGGTCCGGGCCAGGCGGCGGCTGCCGCGGCAAGCTGGTCTCACGCTCCGGCGGGGCAACCGGGCCAGGCGAACTCCCCTTCGTGGCAGGCTCCGTGTCCTCGTGCTGGTCGAGGTCGTCCAGGATCTCGAGAACGGTCTTCAGCACATCGGCCGTGCGCTCCGCTTGCAACAGCCCCCGCCCCACATCCACGGCGGCCAGGCGCAACCCGTTCAGCACCACCTCGTCATAGTACGACGACAGGGAACGCTCACGCAGGATCTGCTCCGCCTGGCTCAGCGCCTCGTCCGCGTCGCCGGCCAGGATGCGTTGGTAGAAACTCTCGATCGGGGTGAGCGCCGGACGGTCGCCGAGCAAGATCTCGAGGAACTCGAGTCGCGGCACATGTCGTCCCAATACAACGAGACAAAGCGTGAGTGGCGTCGAGAGTAACAGGCCGATCGGTCCCCACAACCAGGACCAGAAGATCGCGGCCACGACGACGGAAATCGGTGAAAGCCCCGTGCTATGGCCATACATCAGGGGCTCGATGACTTGGCCGACCGTCAGTTCGACCACGGCATACAGGGCGATCGTCCATAGCGCCATCGACCATCCCGGATCCACGGCGCAAGCCAGGGCGACGGGGAAAAGTGCGGACAGCCACGAGCCGATATACGGCACGAATCGAAGCAGCGCGCCCAATACGCCCCAAAGCAAGGGACTGGGCACGCCGATCAGCAGCAGTCCTCCACCGACGACGCAACCGAACCCGGCGTTGATGCCGAGCTGCATCAAGAAATAACGGCTAAGCCGCCGCCCCGCATCATCGAGCGCCACAGTGGTGCGATGCAGGTCATCGGAGCCGAATAGCCGAATCAGCCGATCGCGGAGATCCTCCTGCTGCATGAGGATGAATATGGCGACGACGAAGACGATGGCGGTCGTGGCGAGAGGCGCTACGACCGGGCCCAATACTGCCCGGGCAATCTCCATCGGCGACAGTGGCGGCGCCTCGACTTGCACCGGGACCGGCTTCTGTTCGGACGGCGCCGTCGGGGCGGCGGGTTTGGGCGATGGCGTCGGCGCCGTTGCCAAAACCGCTTGCCTGCCGAGTTGGTCCACCAGGCTCGACAGTCGTCCAACTGTGTATTGCTGCACCACTGCGGCCTTGCGCTCGACCGTATATTGATAGCGCGGCAGATCACTCGCGAGACTGGCAATCTGCATGCCGATCAGGCCGGCCAATGCCAGGATCACGCCGAGGGCGAGGACGACGGAGAGCAGCACCGCCGGCACACGGGGAACGTGGATATGGCGGAGGCGTGACACCAGCGGTGCCAACAGGAACGATAGCAGAACCGCCAAGGTGATCGGCACCATGACTTCGCGCGCGAAGTAAAGCCCGGTGACCACGACGACGAAGACCGCCAGGGTCAGCAATTGGGCAGTGCCTGGTGTGTTGACCGGCGCGATCTTAGCGACCGCACGGGGCGGGACAGGCATTTGGTCCGGCATGGAGCCCCCTCAGCGTGAGCCTGAAACGCTCACGCTGAGAGGCAGGTTCCGGCGAGCAGCGGTAAGAACGTCAGACGGCGAAGGCGTCAGGCGGCTTTACGGCCGCGCTTGGGGGCGGGCGCCACTGCGACTTCTGGCTTCGGCGCAGGCTTGCGGCCAAGCCCAATCTTCTTGGCCAGTTCCGAACGGTGCTCTGCGTATTTCGGGGCTACCATGGGATAATCATGGGCCAATCCCCAACGCTCGCGATACTGCTCCGGCGTCATGTTATACGACGTCTGCAGATGACGCTTGAGCATCTTCAGCTTCTTTCCATCCTCCAAGCAGACGATGTATTCCGGGAATACCGACTTTTTGATAGGAACTGCCGGCTGCAGTCGTTCCGGCTCAGCCTGTTCTGTTCCAGCCGCCATCAAAGTGGAGAAAACTTGTTGAATCAATTCCGGTAGCGCATCGCGGGAGACGGTGTTGTTGGACACATGAGCCGACACAATCTGGGCGGTCAGCCCTAGGACTGCATGGTTCGGGTTATTATCGGACATGGTTAATCGACTCCGCACACACATTTAGAACGACGCGATAAACACCTTGCATCGTTTACAGTTTTTCTCAAGAGGAACTTGACACGATAACCACAGATTGACCTGCATCTATCGCGAGCGCACTAACGTGAGTGAAGCAAAGCAATGTTGCCCGTCATGACTAGACGCGAGCACACCCGACCTAAGCAGCGCGGCTGTCGTTGCATGAACGAAGTCATTGTGCGGTTCCAGCAAGGCCCATCACCCAACCCTCCTCCCGGGAGGAGAGAGCTCGTTTCTTCTCCTGCCTCCTTCTCCCTCTCCCCGTGCGAGAGGTCGGGGTGAGGGACCTCACAGCAGCACCGCTCAACTTCGCGTGCTATCCTTTGCTTGACTCGATCGGGCGCCGCCGCTAGATCGCTGGCACTCCGCGGACCCGAGTGCTAACGCGCCGGCTGCGGACCAATCCAGTGTTACGTCACTGAGGAGCACAGTCCTATGAAGTTCCGCCCTTTGCATGACCGCGTCGTGGTCAAGCGCCTCGAAGCCGAGGAAAAGACCCTCGGCGGCATCATCATCCCCGACACGGCCAAGGAAAAGCCGATGCAGGGTGAGATCGTCGCCGCCGGGCCCGGCGCCCGCAACGAGCAGGGCCAGATCGTCGCCCTGGACGTCAAGGCCGGCGACAAGATCCTGTTCGGCAAGTGGTCCGGCACCGAAGTCAAGATCGACGGCGAAGAGCTGCTGATCATGAAAGAGTCCGACATCATGGGGATCGTGGAGGCAGCCTAACGCTGCTCTCCGTGGAGGCAGCCTAAAGGCCGCTTCTTCATCCTCAACTAAATAGAAGGTAGAATTACATGGCAGCTAAGGACGTACGGTTTGGCGGTGACGCTCGTCAGCGCATGCTGCGCGGCGTGGACATTCTCGCCGACGCGGTAAAGGTCACACTCGGCCCCAAGGGTCGCAACGTGGTCATCGACAAGAGCTTCGGCGCACCCCGCATTACCAAGGACGGCGTCACCGTCGCCAAGGAAATCGAGCTCGCCGACAAGTTCGAGAACATGGGCGCGCAGATGCTGCGCGAAGTCGCGTCCAAGACCAACGACCTCGCCGGTGACGGCACCACCACGGCGACCGTGCTGGCGCAGTCCATCGTCCGCGAGGGCTCCAAGGCCGTTGCGGCCGGCATGAATCCGATGGACCTGAAGCGCGGCATCGATATGGCCGTGATGGCCGTCGTCGAGGAACTGAAGGCTCGCTCCAAGAAGATCACCACCGAGGCCGAGACGGCCCAGGTCGGCACGATCTCCGCCAACGGCGAGACCGATATCGGCCGCATGATCGCCGAAGCGATGCAGAAGGTCGGCAACGAGGGTGTCATCACCGTCGAGGAAGCCAAGGGCATCGACACCGAACTCG
>CAXTWC010000065.1:0-25902 GCA_964247805.1 uncultured Acetobacteraceae bacterium
CCGCTAACGCAGCGGCAGGCATGCGGCTGACGTCAGCAAAAGGCCCCGCCGCCGGCAAGGGCGGCGGGGCAAGTTGCAAGAGGAAACGCCTTCCTCCTCCCAAGCGCCGTACCCACGCAATTCCGTGACTAACGGTGGCACCGAGTGCGACCTATCGTGCGGATTCCGACGGAGGCGGACGGCGGTTCCAACGCAAGGTGGACACTAATTCCGACGGAAGCCGGGCAGTGATTCCAATCGATCCCGGACAGCCCTGAGGCGGGCCTGGCGGTCGAAGTCGGCAATCCAATGACCGGTAGCGTGGCCCCCCTGGCCAGGGGGACACGATGCCAGCCGAGAGATTGTCGATGCGAAAAGTTCGAGAGGTTCTTCGCCTGAGGCACGCATGCGGCGCGAGCGTGCGGACGATCGCGAGGTCGGTTGGGGTAGGCCATACGACGGTCGCGGAATACCTGCGCCGCACGGCGGTGATCGGGATCACGTGGCCGGCGGCAGCCGGGATCGACGACGCGGAGCTGGAGCGTCGGCTGTTCACGCCTGCGGGCTTCTACGCGGAGCCGACCCGGGCGATGCCGGACTGGAACCACGTCCATGCCGAACTCCGCCGCCGCGGGGTCACCCTGGTCCTGCTGCGGGAGGAATACAGAGCGGAGCATCCGGATGGCTACGGCTACAGCCGCTTCTGCGGGCTCTACATCGACTGGCGCAAGGGCGTCAGCGCCACGATGCGGCAGACGCATGTCGCGGGCGAGAAGCTGTTCGTCGACTACGCGGGCGACACGGTGCTGGTGTTCGACGGGGCGACCGGAGAGGAACGTCCGGCGCATGTGTTCGTGGCCGTGCTGGGGGCGTCCAACTACACCTATGCGGAAGCCCGTTGGAGCGAAGGTCTCGCCGACTGGATCGGCGTGCACGTCAACGCCTTTGCGTTCATCGGCGGCGTGCCCAAGCTGCTGGTCTGCGACAACCTCAAGGCGGGTGTCACCGCGGCCTGCCGCTACGAGCCAGGTATCAACCGGACCTACCAGGAGATGGCGGCCCATTACGGTGCCGCCGTGCTGCCGACGCGGGTGCGCCGTCCGCGCGACAAGGCAAAGGTCGAAACCGCGGTCCTGATCGTCGAGCGGTTCATCCTGGCACGACTGCGCAACCGCCGGTTCCTGTCACTGGGCGAGCTCAACGAGGCGATCCACGAGGTGCTCGGCGACCTCAACACAAGGCTGATGCGCAAGCTCGGCGCGAGCCGCCGCGAGTTTCTCGACACGATCGACCGGCCCGCGTTGATGCCCCTCCCGCCCTCGTATCTCCGCGGCGCTCTGGTGGAGCTCGATGCAAGAGGAGGCCATGCTGCGTGAGCGGATCGTCTCGCTGGACCGCCGTGATGCTCGAGGTCGCATTGCTTACCTGCTGTGCGAGCTGCTCTGGAGGCACACGGGCGCCGGAGATCCGGCACGTGCACTTGAACCAATGATCGTTGCAGTAGCTTCCCGATCCGGTTCTTCTACACGGTGGGTCCTCTGCTTGGCGATGTCCTCGCCGCACTGGCTATTCGGGTTGTGGGAAGGGCTCATGCTCCTTCAGACGCAGACATCATCTCAAACGAGGTTTAGACGACGCCTACCAGCCCTGAGATGCCGCCGGAAGTTCGAAAGACAAGTCGGTCGCGTCATAGCCAGTATCCTCGCCATTGAGTCCGTCGCGTCACGAAGGGGGTATCATTGTCCGGTAGAGGCAAGCCACCCATAGAGCAGAGAGACCAGTGGCGTCGCCATAAGCGTCCAGAGCGCCCAGTTCCCCAGGTATCGTCGCTGTTCAAGCATCCTCCGGTTCTCGGAAAGGCACTGCTCAAGTTCCAGAACCCGGGACTTGCGCAAGGCAGCGAGCGTCTCTTGCCGACGTCCTCCTTCCACAAAACGGGATGGTGGTGCACCCGAGATGTTAAAGCTTGGTGACCTCACCGAGAACAGGACGAGTGACGAGGCAAGACTGAACCCAGCCAGTCCGGCTAGGGATGCCACGAGCACCGAGGCATCATTTCTCAACACCGCCAGAGCTATCGCAGCAACGAGGGCGGGGAGCGTCGACAGGATGACAGAGGTTGTGAGCATCATGACCGCCCGGGCGTCTTGCGCCTTGGCAAGGCTCGATTGTTCATCGATCTGCCGCTCGGCGCGAGCGACGATCCAAACGTGAGCCTCCCCTCAATGTTCGCAACGTCCGACGGGCTAAGCGGCATTGGTCCTGGCGGTGGATCTGTGGCGATTATCAGCTGCACGGCGATGTCGATGAAGCGGTCCGGTCGCTCGGCCCCAGGCAGTCGATATCTGACTAAATAGAAGTTGCCTGATTCGGCACCTCGCCGTCAGGCGTCATGCCATGGACCGCGTTCGGGAGATGCTGGCTGAGCTGAGAGAGGAAGTCCTGTGGCGCCATGCCAGCCTGACTTGCCATGCCCTGCACTTGGTTCTCACCGAAGACACTCTGGAGTTGCTGCGGAGACACAGGCTGGTTTGGGCCGTTGCCAACCCAGGACTGCGCAACATGTCCGAGCCCGGCTCGCTCGAACTGGGAGACCAAGCCGCCAATTCCACCCGCGCCTCCAAGCATCTGCCCGGTTGAGCCGCCCATTTGCCCGCCACCGCCAATAAGGCCGGACAAAACGCCGCCCATCGGAGACGAAGCACCGGCTCCGCCGCCCATCAAGCCGCCAACGACTTGGTCAAGAAGTCCCATGATTAGCTCCAGTTGCCGAGTTGTTGCATGTTGTTGAGCAGGTCCGTCAGCGGAGGCTGCGTCGGCCAAAGATTGCGTGGTAGGCGACAAGCACGACGATAGAACCGATCACCGCCACGATCAGACTGTATATGTTTAAGCCTGTTACCGGAGCCGCTCCAACCAGGGAGAAGAGAAAGCCGCCGACGATCGCGCCTACAATGCCCAGGATCAGGTCCAGCACCAGGCCTTCACCGCTCTTGTTGACAATCTTGCTGCCAATGAAGCCCGCGATGAGGCCGAGGATAATCCACCCGATGATCGACATGTCGTTTCCTGAGGATAGAGGTTGGTTAGTCGCTTGCACTCAAGCCGTCGGGCTCTAGCTGCGAAGACGTACATAAGCGCCGTCTTCTGGCGTCGAAGGCCTACGCCGCGCTTCCTTCTGACGGCTTCTCACCGAGCGCGGTTTTGCGGAACGCCTCATCCCCGGCCTTCAGAACGTCGGTCGCCACCTGCTTTGCGTCAGTCGCCAACGTGCCACCCAAGGCCGCGTCCACCACTTCACCTGCGCTCCGGCTGCCCGTCAGTTTCTGCTGATCGGCACTCTCCATCCCCTTGTCGACGACGGCCTGACCGATGTTCTTGCCCTCATCGACTGTCTGTTGCGCAAGACGGCTCGCGTTCTGACGAGCCGCCTCGGCGGCATCATGGAGCGCGGCGGCTTCCTGCTCAGGCTGCGGCAGGAAAGCGCCCAGGAGCGCGCCTGCCGCGAGACCAAGAGCGCCGAGCAGCAAGGGGGTCTCGGTCAGCGTCTTCATCATCTTGCCGGTCGCCTGGCTCACGGCATCGCTTCCCTGCGACATCGCCCCACCGGCCTGTTGCGTGCCATGGCTGACGGCATCGGTCACGTCCTGGAGCTGGCTGCCTACGGTGGACGCCAGTCCTCCTGCACGATCACTCAGGCCCTGTCCAAGCTCGGCGGCAGTCCCTTGCGCGGCGGCCAGGGCATCGCGAACCCGCTGGCTGAAGGACGGCGTGCTTTCCTGGGCATGACGGGCCAGGCCAAGTGCCTGTCCGCGCGCGTCATCCAGGCGTGCTGTGTAGTCGAGGTCGGGTTCATCGATCGCCCGGACGACTCCCATCTCTGCGACATTGACCCTGGCCGCAACCGCCTTGTAGCCGCCCTCGTTGTATCCTTGCCCGGGATGATAGACGCGCACTTTGCTGGTCGCCCCCACCGCGGCAGGCGCTTGAGCCGGACCAGGACGCTTGCTGGTTGCCATCAACCAGGTAAGGCCAATCCCGGTCACCGCCGCAGGCATCGGATTGCTGCGGACGTTATCCATCAGGTTGCGCCCGAACTCGGCGCCCTCCTGGCCGCGAAAGTAGCGCATCAGGTCGTCGATGACTTGCCCCGGGGTCATCCGGGTCCGCAGTTCGCCAAGGCTTCCGCTCAGATGTGCGCGGGTCCTGTCGAGATCACCTTCGATGGCAGCCTGCTTCGGGATGCTCGATGACATCAGATGTGCTCCTTGAGGACGCGTACGTCCTTTGCCAGGCTTGTCGCGAGGTGTCCGGGAATGAGGGTCTTCAACGACAGCATCGCCAGCCCGGAGCGGGCGAACAGCCCGCCCACAATGACGATGCCGAAGCCGACGATCAGGAGCGCGGCCCAGGTCGGCAGAACGAGAGCCAGGGCTGCGGCAAGGCCCTGGAGGGCAACGACCAGGCCTGCGAAGGCAATCAGGGCGCCCCCGACCAGGAAGATCGCAGCCATGATGACGCGGTGCAGTTTCTGGTCGATCTCAGCGCGCGCGAGGCGCAGCTCGCCCCGAAGTAGCTGCTGCAGGTCGGAGGCGACGCTGCCAAGCAGTGGCGTCAGGCGGTAGGCGGGGGCGCTCTCAGCGCTGCTCATGGTCGCCCCCGGAGAGGCTCGGGAGGTCTGCCTTCGAGGCACCGGCGACAGCGACCTTGCCGACCCGTGCAAGCGCAAAGCCGGCTGCAAACGAAGCACCGGTGAACAGGGCCGGTTGCCGACGCGCCAGATCCTGCACGTCGCCCATCAGCGCGGTCATGTCATTGCGGCGAAGCGTGTTGGCCAGGACACCGAGTTCGGCGGCGCCACGTTCGACCAGATGCGCCGCCCAATCCTGATGCCCCTCAAGCTGGGCACCTGATCGATGCACGGCGTGCGCTATATCCTCCAGCCGATCCGCGAGGCTCTGCTTCTGCGTCTCGGCGGCGGCGCTGACATGCTCGCCAACAGTGCTGGCCAGGGCGGCCCCACGCGCCTGGGCGTCGTGCGCGAGGTCCTTTGCCTGATGCACGGCATCGCTACCGGCCTGTCCGGCTCGCTCACCCACCTGCTTCGCGGCATCGCCCACGGCCTGCGCCGCCGCAAGCCCCGACTTGACGGGTTCGGTCCTACTTTGATCAGCCATGCGTTCCTCCGGTTCTTGCTTGGGTCACGGCTGAGCACTCGGTCGCCGTGAGCAGTTGTGTGCCTGTCGTCTAGGAGACGCGTCCGCGGACGGCGCGGTCCGCGACAACCTGATCCGCCGTATAGTGCGGCGCAGTGTCATCGAACTTCTCCCATCCATCCGAGACGTAGGCGGTGCGCCGCGCCGCCGGATCGACAGCAATTGTCGAGCGCCCGGCTAGCACCGCCTCGACCGTGCTGACTCGGCTCTCGTCAGCGCGGACACTGACGAGGGTGCCACCGCGACGAACGCCTTCGGCATAGGTATGGGCGTGTTCTTCCGGCACGCCGGCATGGACCAGCGAGCCCAGCAGGCCGCCACCGGCGGCGCCGATGCCGGCACCGGACAACGTCGCAATTAGCCAGCCTGCCGCGACGACCGGACCGACACCCGGGATGGCCAGCAGGCCCAGACCGGTCAGCAGGCCGACACCGCCGCCGACGAGCGTGCCGGTGGAAGCCCCGGTGCCGGCCCGCGTCGAGGCGCCGTCGGTTTCACCCGCGCAAGGGACCACAGCCGTTGTCAAAGAACCCGTGTGGCTGTTGTCAGCGTTGTTGCCGACAATGCTGATGTCACTGTGAAGAACACCGGCAGCCTCAAGCGCCTCAACGGTGTGCTGCGCCTCGCTATAGTTGTCGTAGAGATGAGTAAAGGTTTGCATGGCCATAAAGGCCTCCTAGCTGAGCGATGAGTAGCGTCGGACTGAGCTGCTAGCGCTGGCCGACATTGCCCTTGTAGTCGAGCCATACGTGGACCGACTGACCGTCCTTCATGCCCTTGCCCATCCAGACGCCGTGGTTGCTTTTGCGTAGGTCCGAGACGTTCTGGAAGCCGTGGCTCTCAATCCGGCGCCGGGCCTCGCCGCGGCTAAACGAGTTGGCACCGTGCGCGGGCTGCATTGCATTGCTGTCGGTGGTGGCAACAGCCTGATTGTTATCACCGCTTGCCGTACTCGCGCCGTTGCGGCTTGGCATGCCCATACCTGGCGAAGAAGCCGCAGCCCCAGGTTGCATCCCTGTTTGCATGGGATTGGCCTGCGACGGGCTGGCTTGAGGTCCGGTCATGCCGGTCGAGCTGTTGGTGCCGGAGTTGCCCGGCGCGATCGTCGTTTGAGCCAGTGCGGCTGTTGCTGCCAGGGTGAATGCAAAGGCGAGCGTAAGGGTTTTCATGGTCGTCGTCCTAACAAAACCGCAGCTTGGGGGTACTCACGCACTGCGGCTGTGGGTTTGGATGGCTAGGTCTGTTCAGAGGTTCTGGCGAGCGAAGCGTGGCGCCACGTGGGTGCGCTGCTGGAAGGCAATGGCACCGCCAATCGCGGCTGCGATGGCATCGAGCGGCAGCACGCCAAAGGCGGCAAACGATGTCTTCGATGCCGCGGCTGCACTGGTGTCGGCCGCTTTCTTGGCGGTCTGGATCGCCTCGCTTCCGGCGTTGACGTTAACGGTTCCGAGCCCGATGCCGGCACCGAGCAGGCTGAGCAGCAGTTGAACCGCTACGACCAGGATGACGCCACCCAAGATCGCCCCCCAGGAAACCCGCCGATGCGCGTGACCACCGCCACTCAGAACTGTCGTGGACTCAACGACACCGGGTCCACGTTGTGATGCCAGCGCGCTGGCATAGGTTTCGGTGGACAGCGGCGTCTCCAGATATGAAGGCCCGGACCGCATGCGCGGCCCGGCCGGAGGCTCGATGGATCAGATCTTCTTGGTGGTGGGCGTCACCGGTGCGGTTGTACGCGTGCTGACTGCCTCACCCGGAACCTGCTCGATCTTGACGTCTTCGCGACGCACCGTGTCCTTGACCGTCTCGACCCGCTCAGCCGCTTCCTTGTGCAGCCCGACCTCCTCGTAGACATGCGCCGTCTTGCCGACGACGGCCTCCTCGCCGGTCTCGGTCATCTCAATGGTCTTGTCGGCAAAGGCCTGCCCGGTGACAGGGCGGCCGTCGGTGACCGGGTGGCGATCGATCTTGACCGTCTCCTCGTGCAGCGTGACCTGCTGCTCGACCGGTGTCTCGACGACGAACCGGCGGATGCGGGTGCTGCCGCGATTAACCACCCGTGTGCCGACGACGAGCTGCTCCTCGCTGAGCTGCATGACGCCATCCGTTGGGGCGGCTGCTACGGATCCGGATGCCGCAACCGGCATCTGCGTCGTGGTCGTCTGCGCAATGCCGTAGCTCGAGGCGCGCTCATCGATGTCGATCGGGCTGTGCCTCTCGAGGATCTCGGTGACAGCGGTCACGTGCTCGTCGGGTACCTGGACGGTGACTACGGTTGAACCGGATCCAACACTGCGATCATATACCGAGGTGTCATGATCGGGCTCGCCGCCAAACGTCCGCGCCCAAAAACCCTTTTCCTGCGCCGGCGCTGTCGTGGTGGTCGCAGCGCCCATCGTCATTCCGGTGCTTGCGTGCCGGCTGATCGCCTCCGATGGCACATTGGCTGCAAGCAGATCATGCACGGCCATCTCGGCGTGCTCAGCGGTATCGTAGACAGCGACGATGGTCTCTGTGGTCATGTTTCTTCTCCTGTTTGATTAGGTAGATAGTTGCGAGATCTAGGACCTGATGTCTGAGCCAGTACTCGGCGGCAAGCGTGTAACCTCAGCCTCTTGCCGACGCAGGGTGACGATCTCGCGATGATGCTCGATGGTCCGAACGCGCCGCATGTGGATCTCTTCCTTAAGGATCAGCCGTCGCTCGACGATAAGAGTCTCTTCCACAACCGGGATGATCGTCACGTCGCCCTCTACCCGAACCGGGGGAGCCGCCTCGATCGCACGCCCGATCACCACGCGCTCGACCTGTACCGTCTCCTGCGTCAGCGGCTCGTCGACGTCCTGGTCGTGCGTCGTCGTCCGGGTGCTGACGCGGACGGTTTGACCTTTGACGCGCAACCGGGTGACCTCAAGCTCCTCACGATGCAGCTGGAGCGTGGAGGTAGCACCTGAGTCCAGTTTGCTCGGCATATTCATCCTTCTGACTGCGCCGAAACTGGATAATCAGATCCTAGCCCAGGGCTGCTAATGCGATAGACTCATAGTATAGGTGAGGTTTCTTTAAAGGATGGGTCCATGGGACTCCGCTGTGCTAAGAGCGATGAACGCCGCCCTCCGCAAGACTGAGTGCCCGAAGTCGCTTAAGACTTGTCGACCTTATCTTTGGACTTTCCCAGGACACTCTCTGCATGCCCAGCAGCCTTCTCGGCGGTTCCTTCTGCCTGTGTCTTCTTGTCGCCCGTTACCTTGCCAATGGCTTCCTTCAGTGAACCGGTGATCTTCTTGCCGGCGCCCTTGACGTGATCGTCATTCATGAACGGTTCCTAACCGCACGCAGAATATGCGCCGGTACAAGCAATAAACAAAGAGCCGAGCGAAAAGTTTCTAAAATACTATCCTGTTTCTTGTCAGGCGGTTAGACTCGCTCTAGTGTAATGGCTCTAGGTCGCTAGGCTAATTGCCTTTGTAGACTTTCGGACCAACAACGACGTTGTTGATAGCCTTCGTCATCGCATCGAGACACAAATGTCTGATCTCAAACGCAGAGTTGCTCGAAAGCCGAAGGCGCCGGACCGCGAGGCGGAAAGCCCGCCATTTGGTCGTTCGGAGCTACAGCATATCATCGCCGGATTGATGGATGGTGTCCTGTTGGTCGAGCCCGACCAAAGGATCGCCTGGGCCAACAGCGCCGCCTTGGCGATGCACGGCGTCCGCCGGGTGGAGGATTTGGGTCGAACCGTGGATGAGTATCGCTCCCGGTTCGAGCTACGCTACCGTAACCGTCACAAGCTGCCGACCGGCGCCTATCCGCTCGATCGCCTTGTGGGTGGAGAGAGCTTCAGCCAGATCGTCGTTGAAGTGGGACGTCCGGGTCAGGAGGCACAATGGTCCCATCAGATCCGCAGCCTCGTGCTCACAGACGCGGGAGGCGCGCCGAATTGCCTGGTGCTCATCATCAATGACGTCACCGAGCAATATCTAGCAGAGTCTCGCTTCGAGGCGTCGTTCAACGCAAATCCTGCCCCGGGGCTGATCTGTCGACTAGCCGACACGCACTACATCAAGGTCAACCACGGCTTCCTGGCCCTTACAGGCTTCAAGGCTGACGACCTCCTGGGCAAGTCGCTGCACGCAATCGATGTCCTAGCGCCGTTGCACGGGCGCGACGCGGCAGTCGAGCTGTTCCATGCCGGCAAGACAATCCCGCAGACCGAAGCCTGGCTGCCGGTTCGGGGCGGTGGCCATCGGCGCGTCCTGCTCGCTGGCCAACCGATTGATGTCGACGACACGGCGTGCATGCTGTTTACCTTTGCCGACCTCCAGCCTGCGCATGACGCGCAACAGGCTTTGGCTCAAAGCGAGCGGCGCTTTGCCACTGCGTTCCGGTTGGCGCCGGTACCGATGCTTGTTCTGGAGGGCCCAGATTTGCTGGTAGTCGATAGCAATGAGAGCTTCTCACGTACGACAGGGCACCCGCGATCAGCAGCCTCGGGCCGGCCCGTGCACGAGCTTGCCTTGTGGGATGACGATACGGGGCGTCTGGTTGCCCAGGCCCTTCGGCTTGGGGAGCATCTCGGTAGCGTCGAGATCGACCTTCAGTATCGGGACAGGCGAACGCGCGCACATCTTCTTGCAGCCGAACGCGTCGTTGTCGATGAGAAGGCCTGCCTCTTGGTCGTACTGCATGACATTGGAGATCGGAAGCGAATTGAGAACGATCTGGTATCCGCGATTGAAGCGGTTCTGAGAGACACGCGATGGTTCGGTCAGCGGGTCATGGAAAAGCTGGCAGAGCTGCCGGGCCACGAGACCGACCGGGCCGGGCAGGCGGCGGACCAGTCGCTGTCCGAGCGTGAGCGGGAGATCCTCGGGTCCATCGCCCAGGGGCACACCGACGCGAGGATAGCGGGCGACCTGGCCATCAGCCGCAGTACTGTGCGCAACCACGTCACAGCGATCTTCCGAAAGATAGGAGTTTGCACCCGGAGTGCCGCGGTTGTCTGGGCGCGTGAGCATGGTTATGGCGCCAAAACGACAGCGACACCTAGGAGCTCTCGGAAATCGTAGAACCCGACGACTCGTCTTCATACTTCGCCGGTGAAGCCGCGCTGCCAGGTCAGGATATTCTAAATGCACAAGTCAGGTTGCGCCACAGCGCCATGAGGATGCGCTACAACCGGGCTGTAGTCGGATAGGAGCCGGTATTTTGGACAGCAGTGAGCCACCCGCGAGGACCATCGCTCCGGCGCAGGCTCCGGAAGCCTCAAAGGTCGTGACCCTTTTCGTGATGGTCGTGGCAATCCTCTATTTTGGTAAGGAGGTGCTGGTTCCAGTGACGCTTGCGTTGCTGCTGGCATTCGTGCTGGCGCCTCTCGTCACGCTTCTGCGCCAGCTACATTTCGGCAAGGTGCCTTCGGTGCTCGTCGGTGTCATCCTCACCCTCGGGCTCATCCTCGGGATCGGCGGCGTCATCGGCAGCCAGATTGCCGAGCTGACCGGCAACATCCCGCAATACGCGGCCACTTTGGAAGCCAAGGTCGCAAGTGTCCGCAACTACACGATTGGTCGTCTATCGCATTTGGCGGACAGCGTCAGCATCCATAACGTGCACCCTACCGGCAAACTGCCGCCGCCACCGGCAAACGCGTCTTCCGGCTCGCTTCCGTCTATATTGCCGCCGCTGGGCGTCTCACCGGGGCCGACCAGCAACGGCGTTTCCGCAGCAACCACGAACTCGCCGCTGAGCATTGCCGAGAAGTATCTCGGTCCGGTGCTGTCGCCGTTGGCAACCCTGGGTATCGTCTTCGTGGTTGCGGTGTTCGCGCTGCTGCAACGCGAGGACCTACGGGACCGGCTCATTCGTCTGGTCGGTTCCGACGACCTGCACCGAACGACCGTCGCCATCGATGATGGCGCTCGCCGGCTGAGCCGCTACTTCATCACCCAGCTCTGCATCAACACGCTGTTTGGAGTTGTCGTCGGCATCGGGCTGCTACTCATCGGGGTGCCGAACCCGGTACTGTGGGGCATCCTCTCGGCGCTGCTCCGCTTCGTCCCGTACGTGGGATCGCTGCTGTCTGCGGTGCTGCCGATGGGGCTCGCCGCCGCAATCGAGCCGGGGTGGTCGATGGTGCTGTGGACGCTGGGGCTTTACGTGGTGGTCGAGGGCATCACCGGCCAGGTCATCGAACCGATGGTGTACGGCCACGCGACCGGGCTGTCGCCGTTCTCGGTCGTGGTCGCGGCCATCTTCTGGTCGTGGGTGTGGGGTCCGATCGGCCTGATCCTCTCCACGCCGCTGACTCTGTGTCTCGTGGTGATAGGCCGGCATGTCGAGCGGCTGGCGTTCCTGGACGTGTTGCTTGGCGACCGTCCGGCGCTGACACCGGTAGAGAGCTTCTACCAGCGCATCCTGGCCGGCGATGCCGACGAGGCGGAGGACCATGCCGAGACGCTGCTGAAGCAGCGCTCGCTGTCGACCTACTACGACGAGGTGGCCCTCAAGGGCCTGCAGTTGGCTGCTAACGACGCGCAGCGCGGCGTGCTCGAGCACGCACAACTCGAGCGGATCAAGTCAACGGTCAAGGTGCTCGTCAACAGCCTGCGTGCCCGCGACGACGAACAGTCGTCCCCGGCGAAGGGTGACAAGGGCACCATAACGCCGCTCGCCGACGAGAACGATCTACCTGTAAACTGCGGACCGGCAACCGTGAACCCAACGGAAGAAGGCTTGCCCGTCGCCTGGAGCGCGGAAGGCGCCGTGCTCTGCATCGCGGGGAGCGGTCCACTGGATGAGGCCGCCGCATCCATGCTGGTGCAACTTCTCGGCAAGCACGGCATCCACAGCCGTCTGGTCGGCTACCAGGACGTGTCACGCGAGAATGTGGAGCGGCTGGACGTGCAAGGTGTCGCGATGGCCTGCGTTTCGTATCTCAACATTAGCGGCAGCCCAGCCAATCTGCGCTATCTCATGCGGCGGCTTCGGCAGAAGTTGCCACAGGGGGCGCCCATCCTGGTCGGACTATGGCCGACGCAGGACAGCACCCTGACTGACAAGCAGGTTCAGGCGAGCATCGGGGCGGACTACTTCACCAGTTCTCTGTCCGAGGCTGTCACATGTTGCGTCCAAGCAGCTAGGCAGTCGCCGAAGGATGATCTGCGCCAGAAGGCCTGACGCTCCCTTGTGATTGCTGCAGCAGCTCTTCATGTGCTCGCTTAAAGAAATGCTCGGCAAGCCATGAAACGAAGCCTGGAAGCCTTCGCCATTCGGAACCACTTCCGTCACGAGCAATATAGCCGTCGAACGCTGGAGCGAAAGGCTGAACGTCAAGTGAAGGATTGGTTCGGCAGGCTGCTGTTGCGCTTCCTTCGTGGGCTGGAAGCGTTCCTCAGGGCGCGCATTCATCGTTCCGATGAGGCCACAACGAGAAGATTAGCGAGAGAGAAAAGCTGGATAACGCTGCTAGCACTTGTTGGCACAGCGCTTCTGGCACTGGCAGCCCAACGGCGTGACGACCAGCTCGCGTTTCACTTCTTGCTGTTTGCTTTGGCCTGCTTTGCCTTAATATATTGGGAGCAACGTCGTCGAGGGAAGTAGTACTCGTTCGGCTGCCCTCACCCTTCAAACAGCATAATTTGTGTCAGCCGCCCGGAAGAGGATGGCAGCTGCCTCTACTCGCGGATGAGGATGATGATGCAAATGGTCGGCTGCTTCGCAGAGTTTGAGCGCGCCATAATCCGCGAGCGCACCTCTGCAGGCCTTGCCGTTGCGCGGGCTGAGGGACGTGTGGGTGGCCGTCCTAGGAAGCTGGATGCGACCAAGCGGCGCGAGATCGTCGAGAGCGTCATCATTGGCCGAAAGACAGGCACAGAAATGGCTCAGCTCTATAACGTCAGCCAGCCAATTATGTCGCGCATGTCGCACAACATCGGGCAGTCTTCGATACAGTCAGCAACATGGATCGCCAGCGGCGCTATTGCAAGATCATCCGCATCACCTCGCCTAGCGGTGGAAAACCGATGACGCCGCATGAGCGGCTCCGGTCTTATTATCTCAGACAAATCATCCAAGTATGGAATGTGTCGCAGGGCAAGGTCGATCACCTCTGCAGCCCTAAACGGCTTGCGCATGAACGCCACGTAGCTTGAGCATCGCTCCGCGACACTTGCTTCCGGCATTGAGTTCATCATAACGACTGGGGTTTTTCTCGAGCTTGAAATTCTCCATGACAGTTCTCGACATGGTGGAGCCGTCCATCACCGGCATCATGTTATCGGGAAGCGCCAAATCAAGTTGTTGCTTCGCTAGCATCTCCAGACCTCGCCGGCCATTGGCCGCTGTCAGCACTCGGTGTCCTTCATCCACGAAAATTGCGTCGATCGTGTCGGCAACACCGAATTTCTAGTCGACCACGAGCACGATTTCCACATCAGGCTTCGCGTTCAGCGGCGGTCAGCGGAGATCCGAGCATGATCGCCTCGGCGCTTACCGAGATGGATTCAATGACGAAGCCCCGGCTGCTCGTCATGTATCCGTGCGACGATTGGTCGACTGGCTGTCCCGCACCTTCATCCTGCTTACTAGACCAAGTCGGTTGTCCCCGAGCTCTAGGCTCGCACCGTGCAATCCAGCCACTGCTTTGACAAATTGAGGCCCGACCCGCTGCCAGGCGTACTGCGGCTGGTATCGAGGCAGGCGAAGCGCCTGAGCACGAAGTCGCGCCGGTCAGCCGATATCCCCGGACCGTCATCGGCAACGGTCAGGACAATACTCTCGCCGCGCTGCCTGCCACCGATACCGACATGGCTTCCGGCGGGCGTATGGCGAAAGCGCGTTCTCGACCAAGGTTGCGCACGAAAATGGTATTCCCCGCTCCGAAATAGAACTTTGGTTCGCGGATGAGGCCGGGATTGGCCGGAAAAACAAGACTACTTGGCGATAAGCTCGGCGCGGCATGCAACCCGTCGCTTCCTACGATCAGCGTACCGCTTGCCTACATCTTCGGCGCGATCTGCCCACAG
Source organism: uncultured Acetobacteraceae bacterium (assembly GCA_964247805.1). Taxonomy (GTDB): domain Bacteria; phylum Pseudomonadota; class Alphaproteobacteria; order Acetobacterales; family Acetobacteraceae; genus LMUY01. The sequence continues at coordinate 14,222 of CAXTWC010000065.1, forward strand.
GAAGGAAAGGCCGCCGGCCGGATCCTGCCCTGGTGTACTACCACTGCGATGACTCTGCATCTGGCTGAGATCACCATCACCGTGGCGCTCGGCGTTCAGTCATCCCGCCCAACATCACCCTGGTGCCGCTACCACCCAAAGTGTCCGGAGCTGAACCCAACCGGAAACATCTGGCAGTTCATGCGCGACAACTCGCTCTCGAACCGGATCTTCCGCTCCACCGAAGACATCGTCGCGCACTGTTTCAATGCGTGGAACGATCTCGTTGATCAACCCTGGCACATCATGTCTATGCGAGACTGGCCGCATGCGTTCTGATGAAGGAGTCTTACGATTAGGCCGATTTGCTTAGCCTTATGGTGGAACAGAACAGGTGAGGCCGCCACAGTGGCAGCCACTCAAGCGGCCTCGACCGAGCGGATGGAGATCGTCAGCGATCGAGACGCTGACCGTAATAAGGCAGTTCGGATCAGCTGCTGATTGGGCAGTGGCCTGAAGCCAATGCCCGCCTTTCGCTGCTTAACAGCTAACCATCACCTCCCAAATTTGACTTCCCTTACTGGTTGTCCGCCTGTACTATTTCAATGAGCGCCTTAATCCGCCTGGCCAGTGCTTCCAACGAAAAGGGCTTGGTCATTACGTGCATGCCCGGTTCCAGATGGCCGTGGCCGATCGCGGCGTTTTCGGCGTAACCAGTGATGAACAGCACCTTGAGTCCGGGGCGAATCCTGCAGGCGGCATCGGCCATCTGCCGCCCGTTCATGCCTCCGGGTAGGCCGACATCTGTCACCAGCAGGTCGATCCGGATGTCGGACTGCAGCACTTTGAGACCGGAAGCGCCATCGGCCGCCTCCACGGCAGCGTAGCCGAGGTCGGCCAGAACCTCGGTGACAAGCATGCGCACGGTAACCTCGTCGTCCACCACCAGCACCGTTTCACCGTGCTTCGCGCGGGGAGCGTCGGCGAGGTCGGGTGACACGCCCGCCGCTTCCGCCTCGCCATAGTGTCGCGGCAGGTAGAGACACATCGTGGTGCCCTGACCCACTTCCGAGTAAATTCGCACCTGCCCGCCGGACTGGCGGGCGAAGCCGTAGATCATGGACAGGCCGAGTCCGGTCCCCTGCCCCAAGGGCTTGGTGGTGAAGAACGGGTCGAAGGCTCGGGCCACCACGTCGGGCGTCATGCCCGTCCCGGTGTCGGTAACGCAGATCGAGACATACTGCCCCAGCTGCAGATCCCTCTCGCGCGCGGCGTGCTCGTCCAACCACCTGTTCGCCGTCTCGATGGTTATCTGGCCGCCGTCGGGCATGGCATCGCGCGCATTGATGCACAGGTTTAGGAGCGCACTCTCGAGCTGCGGCGGGTCCACCAGTGTCGTCCACAGGCCGACGGCTGCAACGACCTCGATGGTGACGGCAGGGCCAACCGTGCGGCGGATCAGATCCTCCAGGCCACCGACCAAACTGTTCGCGTCCGTGGCCTTCGGGTCCAGTGTCTGCCGTCGCGAGAAGGCCAGCAGGCGGTGGGTCAGGGCCGCCGCCCGCCTAGCCGCACTCTGCGCCGCGCCGGTGTAGCGTTCCACTTCCTTGTAGCGCCCCTGTGCGACGCGGGTCTGCAGCAGCTCCAGGCTGCCGATGATCCCGGTCAGCAGGTTGTTGAAGTCGTGCGCGAGACCGCCCGTGAGCTGCCCCACCGCCTCCATCTTCTGGCTCTGCCGCAGCGCGTCCTCGGTACGAGCGAGCTGTTCCATCGCCAGCGTCTGTTCGGTGACGTCACGCGCCGAGCAGTAGAACAGCCCATCCATCGACACGGCGATCCAGGACAGGTGGCGGTAGTCGCCCGCGCGGGTGCGCAGGCGGTTCCCGAAGCCCGCCGTGCGGTCGCCTTCCGCGAGCCGCACCGCCTCGGAACGGGTCTTCGCGCGGTCGTCCGGGTGCTCGAGCCACTCGGACGTGCGGCCAAGGATCTCCTCCCGTCGCCAGCCCAGCACCGTGGTCCAGGCCGGGTTAGCACTGCGCAGCACGCCGTCGCTATTGGTCACGCACAGCAGGTCCTGCGAGGTCATCCAGATCTGGTCGCGTTCCTGCGTGCGCTCGGCAACCTGCTGCTCCAAGGTGTCGTTCAACGCCCGCAACGCGTCCGTGGACTCCCGTCGCTGGCGCGACAGGCGCAGCGCTCCTTCCACCCGCGCGATCAGCTCGCGGGCGCTGAACGGCTTCACCAGGTAGTCGTCCGCACCTGCGTCCAGTCCTTCCACAGCCGCTTCCTCGCCGGCGCGGGCGGAAAGCAGGATGATCGGCAGGTCGGCCGTGGCGGGCGCCTCACGCAGTGCGCGCAATAGGCCGAAACCGTCGAGCCGCGGCATCATCACGTCCGACAGCACCAGGTCCGGTGGCAACGCTGTAGCCAGGCGGAGCGCTTCCGCGCCGTCCGCGGCGGCCTCTACCCGGTAACCCGCCTCGGCCAGCAGGCGCCGGACGTAGTCGCGCATGTCGGCGTTGTCGTCGGCCAGCAGCACCCGCCCGCCTTCCGTGCGCAGGGCGGCCGGGTGTGCCGCGACCTCTTCGATTGGCACCACCTCGCCGGCGACTTCGGGCAGCCAGCGCAGTGCCTCCTCGACGTAGGCAGCGGCGGAAGTCGCGGTGGAAACTGGCGCAGCCTCATCCACTGCGGCCTCAGCGGCACGGGCACGGCCGAAGGGGATGCGAACGGTGAAAATGGAACCTTTCCCCTCAACACTTTCCGCCCGCGCCTCGCCGCCATGCAGGCGGGCCAACTCCTGCACCAGGGCTAGGCCGATGCCACTGCCCTCGTGGGTACGGCCCCGCTGCCCTTCGATACGGTGGAAGCGCTCAAAAACACGCGGCACCTCGGCAGCGGGAATGCCGGTGCCAGTATCGGCGACCGACAGCTCCGCCGCATCCGCCACAGCGCGCAGCCGCACGGCCACGCCCCCTTCCAGCGTGTACTTGAAGGCGTTGCTGAGCAGGTTCAGCACCACCTTCTCCCACATGTCTCGGTCTACCCAAGCCGGTTCCGGCAACGGCGGGCAGTCCACCTCGTAGCGTAGGCCGGCCCGTTTCATGGCGGAGCGGAAGGTGCTGGCGAGCTCAGTGGTTGACCTGGCGAGGTCGGTGGAACGGAATGCCGCCCGTACCCGCCCCGCCTCAATGCGCGAGAAGTCGAGCAGCGTATTCACCAGCTTCAGCAGGCGCAGCCCGTTACGGTGCACCCGCTCCAATTCTGCTTCTCGCACCACCACCTGCCCATCCCGAGCCTCCTCCAGCATGTCCTGCACCGGTCCCAGCATCAGGGTCAGCGGCGTGCGGAACTCGTGGGACGCGTTGGAGAAGAAGGCGGTTTTGGCGCGATCCAGCTCGGCCAGCTGCTCGGTGCGACGGCGCTCCTCCTCGTAGGCGCGAGCGTTGCTGACGGCGCCGGCGATGTGAACGGCTGCACGCTCCACGAAGGCACGGTAGCCGGTGTCTGGAGCGAGGCGTGGGCTGAGCCCGGCTACAAGGAAGCCCAGCGGCGGTTCGCCCGGGCGCGTGGCGGTAGCGATCGGCGCGACGAGGACTTGCCGCACTGGCTCCGGCCAGGGCCCGGCAGGCGCGGCGAAACCGACCGCGGTCGCGGCATCCTCGACAAGCTCGGCTCGGCCACTGCGGACGACCGCAGCGAAGGGCCAAGCTGGTTGCGCATCATCTAGCCCGACTTCAACCGGCGCCTCGCCGTTCAATCCTACAGTGGCGGCGAGCCGAGCGGTCCTGCTGGCACCATCCAGCAGATAGAGGAGGCAAAAGGGCACATCTAACGTGGCAGTTGCCAGAGCTGCGCCAGAGAAGGCGCAAGCATCTCCCGTGGTGCGGGCAGCCGAGGCGTGCTCCGCCAGCTCGCGCAACACGCGGGTGCGCCGCTCGTCGATGACGCGGTAGGTCGTCTCAACCACCGCGTTAAAGACGCCTGCAATTCTGCCGTCGTCGCCACGGATGGGACTAAAGGTAAAGTTAAAGTAACACTCCTCGGTGAAGCCCCGCCGGTGCATCGGCAGGAGCTGGTCCTCGGAGTAAGTGCCTTCACCCGTCTCGGCGACGCGGTCAAACAGCGGCCCGATCGTGTCCCAGATCTCCGGCCAAACTTCCCGCGCTCGGCGCCCCAGCGCCCAAGGATGCTTGGCGCCGGCGATGGGGCTCCAAGCGTCGTTGTAGAGCAGGGCGAGCTCGGTGCCCCAGTAGATTGCAATCGGAAAACGCGTGTTGAGGCAAATGCTAGTCGCCGAGCATAACGACTGAGACCAAGTCCCAGACGGACCAAGGAGTGTCTTGCTCCAATCCTGTGCCCGCATCAGCACGCCCATCGCCCCGCCGCCTGCCATGTGCCCGGGGGCCGGATCGAAGTCCTGTGAAAGCGTGTCCAAGAAGCTGCTGCTCCGCGATGTCTGCACTTCGTGGCCGCAATCCTACCCCAGCGGTCGAAATGACCCAACAGGAATGGGCTCACCGCCCCGGCCCTGGCGTGACCGTGCGGCGTCGGCCCTGTAATAACGGTAGGCTGGCAGGGAAAGTTTAGATTTGGCCCACGATGCAGCTTCAAGGGTGGCTGCCGGACGCCATGGGCGCTCGCCGCCTGAAGACCGCCGTGACCGGCGAGGGCGAGCGCGACGGCATCGTCTACAATCGGGCGCTGATCGATCTTGCCCGCCACTACAGCTTCTATCCGAAAGCCTGTCAGCCTTATCGGGCAAAAACGAAAGGCAAAGTGGAACGACCGTTCCGCTACATCCGCGAGGACTTCTTCCTCGCACGCAGCTTCCGCAACCTGGCCGATCTCAATGACCAGCTGCGGCGCTGGCTTGATACGGTCGCCAATCCGCGTGTGCATGCAAGCACGCGCCGGATCGTCAACGAGGCGTTCGCCGAGGAGAAGCCGCACCTGCGTCCATTGCCGCTGGCGCCGTTCCGGGCGGTGTTGCGGCTCGAGCGTCGCATCTCGCGCGAGGGCATGGTGAGCGTCGGCGGCAATTTCTACAGCGTGCCGGACGCGACACGCCGCCGCACGGTGGAAGTCCACACCCTGGCCGAGGAGATCCGCATCTTCGAGGACGGGGTGCTGATCGCCGCCCATCCCGTCCTGGAAGGGCGCCAGCAGCGGCGCATCGCGCCGGGCCACCGGACGACCGGCGCCGAGACGCGCAGGCAAAGAGCCAGCGGATCCACACAGCTCGGTCGCACCGGCGACATGATTACGCCGCGTCCGTTGGAGTTCTACGACGCCGTCGGCCGCCGCCTGGCGCGGGAGAGCCGCGCGTGAGCGCGCTCGCCGAGCTGACGCCCTCCATGCTCGACCGCATTCGCCACGACCTCGTCGGGCTGAAGATGCCACGGGCGCTGGAGGCCCTCGACCAGATCGTCCGGCGCCTGGAGCATGCCGAGATCAGCGCCCTGGAGGCGATCGACATCCTGCTCTCCGAGGAGCTGACGCTGCGCGAGAACAGCCGCATCAAGACGGCGTTGCGCATGGGCCGCCTTGCCACCATCAAGACGCTGGCCGGGTTCGACTTCTCCTTTCAGCCATCACTCGACCGCGACCGGATCCTGACCCTGGCGCAGCTGGGGTTCGTCGCCCGCCACGAGGTGGTGCACTTCCTGGGACCGCCGGGGACCGGCAAAAGCCACCTCGCCACCGCGCTCGGCGTCGAAGCGGTAAAGGCAGGCCGCAGCGTCTACTTCTGTACCCTGGCCGACCTGCTGGGCCAGCTCGCCCGCGCCGAGCGTGAGGGCCGCTTGCACGAGCGCATCCGGTTCTTTGCCCGGGCGGCGCTGCTGATCGTCGACGAGATCGGCTACCTGCCCGTCGTGCCCGGCGGAGGCAATTTGTTCTTTCAACTCGTCGCCGCCCGATACGAGCGCGGCGCGATGATCCTCACCTCCAACCGCGGCTTTGCCGAATGGGGTGAGGTCTTCGGCGATCCAGTCGTCGCCACCGCGCTGCTCGACCGCCTGCTGCACCACGCAGTCGTCGTGCAGATCGAGGGATCCAGCTACCGGCTACGCCAGCATGCCGAACTCATGCCCGAGCATGTCCGGTCGAAGGCGATCATCACCCCGCCAACACCGGCGCCCAACCCGCGCCGACGCGGTCGGCCGCCCAAGAATGGCTACGCCAGCCCCATGCCCTGACCGGCGGAAGTGGGGAATTTTACTTCGGCGCTTCTGGGGAGATTTCGGTCGGCATTGACAGCATGTTGACGAAGCGCTTGGATCCGTAGTTCCTGAGGTCCATCGGCCTGCGCCCGACCAGCAAGGAAGGCTCAGGCAGGGCCGCCCGTGATGGGCACCAGCATATTTAGCGGCAGGCAAGACCTTAATGACGACCGAGCCTGGGTTGCAGCGTAGACGGCAGGACAGTACGCTTCGTGATATAAGCTTGGGACAAGGCGAGGTTTGCCGGGTCATGTGGCGAAACCCAGGGGTTTAGAAACACTTCAGCGAAAGATACCAATTCTTGCTGTTTTCGGAGCGGGGGCGGCGCAGTCAATTTTGAGAAGTTGGCCGCGGAAGCCCAGGGGGTCGTCCAAGTCAGCTACCCGAGTAAGTTATTGAGCTTTCGGTTTGGTGCGTCCGGATGATGGCGGCCGATTGGTAAGCATCTGGTGCACTTCCATTGTGCCCCCGTAGAATGTTGGGAGCGAACATATCGTTGATAGACGCAACACTTGTCCTCTGGAAGGCTCCGGATGCTTTACGTGAATGATGGCACTTCCCGGCCTCAGTTGCTTAGTGCTGGCCACCACGTTGCCTCGGATGCTGTCTGAATTGACTTAGTCAATCCGTCCGACGAAGAGCGGGCCACAGCCGAGCGCATCACCGGCATGCGTGTTCCGTCCCTGGACAAAATCACGGAAGTCGAAAGTTCTTCGCGGGTTTTCAGTGAGCGCGCGGCCGCCTATTTCAGCATGCCCGGCACCTTCCTGGGTGCCGATGGACAGGCGCAGGCAACACCCATCAGCTTCGTGATCTCACCGCAGCGGCTAATCACGCTCCGGTTCGAAAGGCTGCCAGCATTCGCTGCTTTTTCGGCCCGCTTCGAGCGCTCGGGCACTACAGGCAGCTACGAGGTCTTCGTCGGCCTACTGGAAGCCATCGTTGACCGAATAGCAGATGCGCTTGAGCGCATCGGAGCGGACCTCCTTCGGCAATCCAAGGGGACCTTCCGCACCGGAAGTGCTCAGGCGACGCGCAATATGCGCAGGACGGATCAAGAGCTCCGGGCCATCCTGACGGCCGTAGGAGAGACCGGTGACGCGCTCGGAACGCTTCGGGACAGCGTGGTGGGCATCGGACGCATTGCGTCATACGCTCAGCAAGTCGGAGATGCATGGACGCCTCCTGAGCTGAAAGTCCGTATCCAGACCTTGCGGCAGGACATCGCTCACTAAATGATTACGACCAGCAGCTATCCAACAAGGTCAACTTCCTCCTGGACGCTGTCCTCGGGTTCATCAACATCGAACAGAACAACGGCGTGAGGGTCCTAACCATTGCGTCCGTGGTCGGCATACCACCGACCTTTGTCGTTGGCTTCTATGGGATGAACTTCAAAAACATGCCGGAGCTGAATTGGGCCTACGGCTACGAGTTTGGCTGGGCGATGATTATCGTCAGCATCATCGTCCCCCTGGTCTGGTTCCGGTCAAGGGGTTGGCTCTAGGGGTGCGATTACGAGGTAGGGTGCTGATGGAGGGTGTTGTGAGCCGGAACCAGCGGTCCCTGAAGCGGTTGGCTCTCGTCATAGGAGGTTGCCATCACCCGCCCATCCCTGAAGCCAATCGCAGAGCAGGTCGTCGTCATCACCGGCGGGACCTCCGGCATTGGGCTGACCACAGCTCGAATGCTAGCCGAGCACGGGGCCAAGCTGTTCCTCGTTGCTCGTAATGAAGAGGCGCTACGCGCGCTCAGCGCGGAGATCCGAGGAAAAGGGGGTAACGCGGACTATGCCGTTGCGGATGTCGCCGACTATGAACACCTGCAAGCCGCCTCTGCTAAAGCAATCGCGACCTTCGGCGGGTTCGATACTTGGATAAATGATGCTGGCGCCTTTATCTACGGCCGACTGGATAAAGTCTCGCTCGCCGACCAGCGCAGACTCTTTGATGTCACCTATTGGGGGGTAGTCCACGGCACACTCATTGCCGCCGAGCACCTCAAGGTCACCGGTGGCGCCGTGATTAATGTCGGCAGCGTCCTGGGCGAGATAGCCATCCCCTACCAAGGCCCATACTGTGCGTCGAAGTTTGCGGTAACGGGCTTTACTGAGGCCTTCCGGCGGGAAGCTGAAGCTAGTCATCATCCAATCTCGGTAACCTTAATCAAGCCCGCCGCCATCAATACGCCCTTCACCGACCATGCCCGCAACCGAATGGACTCAAAAGGCACGCGCAACCCACCTCCTGCCTACGACGCCCATCTGGTTGCCCGCGCCATCATGCACGCCTGCACGACACCCATCCGGGATCTGACCATTGGCGGCGCGGGCGGCATAAGCATGGTTGTTGGCAATCGAATGGCCCCACGCGTCATGGACTGGATGTTTGCAAAGTTCGGTCACACCAGCATGACAACCGAGCTAGAGGGCGACAAGGCGCAGCGCGACAACCTATACGAGCCCCGTGAGGACCTTCACGATGAGAGCAGCCTGCATCCGTTGACCCGCAGGACGAGCCTGGCGCTTGAGGCACAGCTTAATCCAGGGCTGACCGCCGCTGTCGCAGGAGGTCTTGCAGCTATCGCCCTTGCCGTCGGCAGCACACGCCGTCGGCCAAGTAGGCGTCGTTAGATGCCGCACCTTGCACACGAGGAAGAGTGCGAACAGGCAACCACGCCGCACGGCGGTCGCCACCGAGTCCTTGGTCCAGGGTTTGCCATCTCGGCGCGGCGCCTGTTAAGCGTTCAAGAGTGTCACAATTGTTGAATGCTCAAACCACGTGACCGCATCTCGCATGCCAGAGTGATACTGCTGCGTTCGGTCTCGGCGCCTTCATCGGCCGGCGCATTCCCCCTGAGTCCTGCAGCCCGTCTTTGTGTTTGAGTCCGGTTTAACCTGTCCCATCGGGGCTCGAAATCATAGGCGTTTCCGCGAACGTCCCTTTGCTGCGATATTAATTCTTTGCCTGGAAAGTTTCAAGCAACATCGCCTGCTAGCCACCGCGAGCTGGTTCCCGGTCGCCGGATTGGCCAGCGACCGGGTGCCACAGTCGCTCTTGGGGGAGCTACAGCTTCCGGCCGGAGCCGGACGTCGAGCCACTTGGTAGCGCGGCCCGGTGCCTGAGGATGATGTCACCGCCGACGCCGGGCGGCAACGGGACCTGGCACGCTTGGCGGCAAGAACTCGGACAGCGACGGGCAGCAAATGCCGCATAGCTCATACGGACGCGAGCCAGTGCCATCCAGGCCCGGTGGTGTCCTAAGTTGAGCTCAGATGGCTGTGGACGCACATTTATCGCAGACGAGTCAGGATCTTCGCGCGTGTCGCCCTGTCGAACTGAGAAGCCTTCCGAGCGCCAAGAAGCTCTCTATCCAACCCCCATATGGGGTTCTCATTCTCCTCACCCGCGCGCATCGCCCCTACGGTCTGTGTGTCACCGACCATGCGCTAGGGCGGGCGTTCGAGCGATCCGACCTCCCGGCGCTCGATGCGGTGCTGCTGGCGCACGACGCGCTGATGACGCTGACCGCCGACGACGTGGCGCTGGTGCTGGCCCGTCGGTCCTGGGCGGTGCCCGCGGGCGATGCCGGGGCGTGGCTGTGCGACTGCACGCCGATCTACGAGACGGTGCGCGACAGGATCGAGCTGGGGTGCTGCCTGCTGGGCCGGACCTTTGTCGTGCGTGACCAGATGACCCCCGAGCAGGCGGCGCAATCCCGGTTGTTCGGGCGTCGCCCTGCGGACTACTTCCACGCGGCGCTCGGCATGAACGTGATGCGTCCGCCTATCCTGTCGAGCGAGGCCCTGCCATGAGCTGGATCAACCCCAGGCTGCGCGACATGTGCTTCGAGGCCGCCCGGCGCGGCTTCGCGTTCGATGCCGCGTGGTTGAGCGAGTTGTCCGGGCGCGACGTCTGCGTGATCCCGTTCGCGCGTTCTGCACATCGCCAGTCCTAGCGCAGCAAATTCGCCGACACACCATCCCCCCGAGCCGAGGCCGCCCGTGTGCCGCGCGCGGCGCGACAGACGCCGACCCCACCCCAATCCCGAAAGATGACGACATGAACGACGACGTTTCCGAGACGCTGCTGACATTCCTGGCGCAGAAGCTGGAGCCGTCCGACCTCGACCGCGCGAAAGCGATCCTCGACGGCACCGACGACGGCGATCCGACCGACACCGCGCAGGACCGTCTCCCCTTGAGCTTGCAGCGCCGTGTGCAGCAGGCCCAGGCGCGGCACACCACCGCCGCCCCGGGCTACGAGCAGCTGTTTCCCAACGCCCGCAGGCTCGGCTGACCATGGCGTTGTCCCTCGCCCGCAGGCCGCCCGCGCTGAGCGCGGAACGGCAGGCCATAGCGACACTGATCGCCGAGCGCGACGACCAGCGCCGTCAGGAGGACAGCTTCGCCGCCGCAAAGGCACGGGCCGATCACGCGGTCCTGGCGGCCAGGAGCGAGCACGAGCTGGCGCGGCGCGGTCAGCAGGCAGGCGTGGAGGGCGCGCTGACCCGGTTGCTCGCGGCGGAAGCGGCGCTGTCCACGGCCCAGCAGGCACGCGATAGGCTGGAGTCGCCGACCGGCAGCAGCGCGTGGTCGGACAGCAAGGTGCGCAGTGCGGCGCTGGCCGTGATCGCGGCGGAAGCAGGCGGGCACGCCAAGCGGCTGACCCAGAAAGTTATTGAGCTGCGCCGCGTGCTGGCGCAGGCGTCGCATGAGTGGCGGTGGCTGTCGCGGCACGGCGCGCTGCCGGTGGTCGAGGAGCACGGCGACGCCTTCGGCAGGCCGTGCGACCCGGATGCGCGGGCGCTCAGCTGTCGGTTGGACGGCACCTACCTGAACCGCGACGACGACCTCACTGCCCCGGAGCTGCGCGCCGACCAGCCCTGGGCCGAGGCGTTCGAGGCATTGCAGCAGGACGCGGCCACGCTGCTGCCGGTGTGCGCATGAGCGGCAGCACCGACACCAGCACCCCCCAGCAGCGGCAGGCGTTCGTGGCGCTGATCGAGGGCAGCGGCGGGGTCGAGCTGCCTGTGGTGGCGGCGGCGGTGGCCAGCTGCCCGCTGCCGCTGCCGGAAACCTCCGCGTTCCTGCTGGACCTGCCCGCAGGCGCCAGCTTCGCGCAGGGCGCGGCGCGGCTGCAGCAGCGATGGGCGGCCGGACGCGCGGGGATGTAACCTTTGGCATTCATCGAGCGTATCCTAAGCGCCGCCTTCGCGCTGGCCGATGACACCTTCCAGGGCATCGGCTCGAACACCGTCACCGTGACCGGCTTGCGCACCCAGGTCACCATCAACCGCAACTTCGGCGCGTCCTGAATGCCGAGGCGGCGTCGACGGCAGCCGGCTTGGGCTCAGTAGAGCATAGACTACCTGCCAGCCCGCCGACCACAAGCATGTAAACGTCCCGTTAACATTAGAAGCTCTTCGGTCACGGCACGGTTGCTACTCGGGATCCAGTTCCTCGCGACTGGCGACGCC
>CAXTWC010000066.1:0-7206 GCA_964247805.1 uncultured Acetobacteraceae bacterium
GTGCACCGGAGCCGCCCCCACCCCCGCCCCCGCATAGACGGACCTTCAGTAAGGTGCTCCCATTCGGTACCGTGAAGCTGCCCGATGTGGTGAACGTCGCAATTCGTGAGAATCCTGGGGTCAACGTGTTCAGCTTGAACGCAATAAAGGCGGCGCCAGGATATACGGCAATGCTCGGCGAGCTGATTTGGGTCTGGCCGTAGTTTACCGTGATTACGTAAAGCCCGATCCAACCGTTATCGACAGGTGGCGTAACCTGAGAGCCAGAGTTCGCCGGCGGCGAAGGCTTGAGTTGCAACTGCACTTGTTGGAGCCGCTGCGTATTCTGTGATGTTCCATTGTTTGCCGGGCCGCTGAATGGCTGGGCCGGGCTGGCAGCATTGTAGTATGGAAGGACGACGGGTGTGGCGTCCAACTCGGAGAGCGTCGCCTGTACGAGGTAGTTGATCGACTGCCCGGATGTCCCCGGCGCTGTGAGCGTAAAGGTGGTGGGCCTGATCGTGATCCCCATTTTCACCAGCGGGTCAGTATTGTCGGCTGGTAAGGAGCCGAACGGCGCCGAGTCGAGTACGCTCAGACTGGTGACGCTTCCTGGCCCAACGCTGACCGTAAGACTAGCCGGAGCCGTTGCCGAGCAGATAAGTCCGTCCACGACGCTTGTCGAGCCAAGAGTTGCTTGGGCCAAATAACCCAGCGCTATCATGGCATTGCGTTGAATGGAGAGGAGATCGGTGTCGAGTGGGATACTTCCGGGAAAGACGATCTGGCGATCCACGTAGGGTTATCCTTAGTTTGTTATGTGTGTCCAGGCGATGGATGCGGTCGGCATTACGGAGGTAACTGCCGCGTATATATCCAGGTCGGTGACTTGGCCGCCGGTTTCGGTGAGGCTTGCACGGGCGAGTGGGCCGCCGGTACCGTAGCCTGCTACCTTAGCGATCCCGGAAGGCGGTGGCCGGTACGCCGACACGAACACCTGAAATGGTAGCAACAAGTTTCCCCAGGCACCCGCGACACCATAGCCAAGGGCAGGACCGCCGTAGGCGCCAGTGTCAGCTGGACGCGCCGGCTCAAACAGCGTCGGAGCCCGGCCTGTCAGATCTTGCAATACCTGCTCGAGGGAGCTTCGGGTCGCATGGTCGCGGACTAGTGCGGCCGAAATGCGTGGCCGATAGTGGGTGTCGGTCTCGCTCGACCGGCGGGTGAGGCGATCTCCGAAAAAATCAGCTGCGAACCCATCGAGGAAGTTGCTTGTCGCTGTAGCGAGCCGGGATTGCAGTCGGACAAATGCGAGAAGCGAGTAAAGACTGGACCAGGCAGTAGCTAGGCCGGATATAAGACTGTCTAACACCGGTGATGTATCAGGAAACCAGCGGGTGGGCAGGACAGCCTTGAGCCGGGCGGTAATATCTGACGTGTCGCCGATCATGTCAGTCAACCGTCACTGTGCCGGGTTTGATGATCCCGGACGGCGAGGGTGCCAAGTCAGCGGCGCCATTTATCGATATTTCAGAGACGTTCGTGATCGATGGATCTGCACCATAGCTTATGGCGGCCAGTCGTGAGAGTGGCAGCTCGGCCCCTATCGTGAGCGTGGATACATAGGCCTGAATGGCCGACGTGACGGCTACTTGAGCTGCCGGGTGGTTAGCGGCCGGTGTGGAGATCGTCATCGAGATGTTCGCCATCACGACCGTGGGTGGCTGGACGGCGAACATGCTCCCCACCGGTCGAACGGCCTCGAGAGCGCCCGAGACGGCTGCAATCGTGGCAGCGGAAGGGTAACCTGAACCATCGTCAACGATGACCGTGAAGAAGCCGGGTCGGGTGGTCCCTATCGGATCTGCGTTCTCAAAAAGAGCGTAGCTGAGACCCTGTTGCAGCGATTGGATGGTGAATGCGATTGCTGCGGGAGTTGCTCGTGAACGACTATCGATAAAATTCGCAAAGCGTGCTCGCAAGGCCGCGTCTGGCTCCGCGTCCAGGCCACCAGAGGCCGCATTGGGGTTCGTTACCGTATCTATCCCGGGCATCGCAGTTGCCAACAAGGAGATCGCACCCGACGCAACATTGCCCAATGCGCCCGAAACAGTGGCCTGTGCGGGAAGTGTAATCGAGGTAGCCGCTGCGGCAAGGCTGAAGTTGTTCGCGATGGGCGAGAAACTAGGATTAGTCGGATCACCCAAGACGCTGAAGGTAACCGTGGTGTCACCCGTCTTGACTTGTGATCCGACCGGGATGGTCGCTGCGAAGCCCGGTGTGAAACGTGAAAATGTCAGCGTGGTCACGGCGGCTTGGCCGGGCAGACGGGCGAGCCCGAAATCGCTAACCCAACTATCTAGGTCGACACCGGTCGAGGTCGCAGCGCGGGTCGCGGCGAGTATCTGGACCGCGATCCACTGCAGCCAGAGCGCCGCGGAAGCATTCGCTTCCAAAACCGCTCGAAGAACGCTGCCCGTGGTAAGGTCTAGAAGAACCCGTGCTCCGCCTTGAACACTGGCTGCCATGTTTTGGACCAGGGTTGTGAAGTTCTGAAGTTGAAGCTGCATTGATCCACCTGCAGGGAGAAGTTATGATCAGGCAGTGAAGGCGATGATGGTCGTGGCACCGGATGCGGCGTCCGCGTAACGGATATTGACGTAGAGGCTGCCAGAAGGGTCGGAGGCAATGTCGATGACTGGCGACGGGGTTTTTGCAACCGCTGCCTCCTTGGACAGCTGGCCCCGTATGGCGGCCTGGATCGCGAGGGCCGCACCAGGTTGACCGACGAAGGAGGCTAAACTGGCGCCATACTCGAGCTGCCAAATATACTCGATTTGCGTAGTCAGCAGTCGCCGAAGAACACGTTGCTCAGTAAGGTCAGGCGTATCGGATGTGGCAAGGTCCCCTGTCGCAGACCAGGCTAGGTCGTTGCCCCAGAGATGGGTGAGGTCTGACATGAGGCTTTTCCTATGCCGGCTTAGTCTGGCAGGTTGGTCTTGGCCGCCTGGGGCGGATGGACATGTGCGTTGTAATGCGACCTGAGAGCACTCATCGGCCCATGCTGGTCGTAGACATCGCCGGCGATATGGAGGTCACCTTTAATCTGGATCGTTCCATCATTCGCTAGCTTGAGGTAGCTCCCGGACTGGTGCACAAGCCAGAACTCCCCGACCGGAGTGGCGGGCGGGCTTGTTTGAGCCGACCAGCTGGCGGCTATGATCAGGCCGTGCTCCGCGTCTCCTTCTTGGGGGAGCACAAGGACCTGAGTCCCTGGAGACGGAGGGCAGACGAGGCCCCAGCCGTTGCCAACCCATGGTGTAAGAAGCGGAAGCCAGCCAGTCAGCACACCCTCAGGCTGCAGCATGACCCGCGCAGTGGCGGTCGATGGATCGACGGACGTCACTAATCCAAAGCGGGGCGTGCCACTCGTTTGATCCTGGTTTGAGCCCTGCGCCTTGAGGGCGTTGAGGAGGCTGTCCATGGTTCATCCTACGAAGTGGTGTTTGTAGTCGGGCTATTCTTGAGGCGGAGTCGCTCCGTAAAACCGTGCTCTAGGCTGAAGTGCCGCTCGAGCTCCGCGACGTAGTAGAGCTGATCGAAATCCGTGCCCGTACCGCATAGAAGGACGTTGGTACGTGGCGTCAGGTCCAGTTCACCAGGAAGCTCGGCATGGACCAGGCGTTCATGGGCGGAGAGGTCGGCCAGGATGCGTCCAGCAAGCTGGAGCGCGTCGTTGGGCGATAGGTTCGGACGGACGACCATGATCTTTTGCGGCTGACCCCCGCTCCGGCGGGGCTGTCCAGTGCTGCGGGCTGTTTGTGTAAAGGCGGTCTGTTGCCTTGTGTTCCACGACTTTACCGTCACCTCGATGTCACGGGCGAGGGTCAACGCGTGCTCGAGGCTGAGAGAAAGGCAAAGGCCGGGCGTAATCGTCAGCGTCGGTGTGGCATCTTGCAACGGAGCGAAGGTAAGGGTCTGACCGGAGACATAAGCCTCAAATCCCTCGCGCGCCGCGAGGAAGGTGAGCAGATCCCATTCCGTGGTCGTTCGCGAGAACTGCCCCAGCGTAATGCGGTCATGCTCAGATGAATAGTAGCGCCCAGCAAGAGTCGTCGTCGCCGTGATGTTCGGATGGAGGCCGTGGCGGCTCGCCAGGGTTCCGGCGATCTCGCTCGCCGTTTGATTGCTGAACGTCTCCTGAGTGCGAGCATCGAGCAACCGGGACGTGAGATCTCGACCATCGATCTCGACTGTTCCATTCAGTACGTCGATGCGAACGGTGTCGGCTTCACCTTGTAGAATGCTCGTAGCAGCGCCACCCAGCCCGAGCTGAATATCAAGAATAGTTCCTGGCTGTATCAGACTCCCCGCCGTAACTGGGTCCGTCGCGATACTGAGGCGAAAGCGGGCGGCTGCGAAGTGTGCATTGGCTAGGACGTCGATATCGATGAGATTAGGCAGCGGGGAGCCGGCGGCAAGGACGGTCAGGGTGGGGGTCCGTAGGCTACTGCCGGACAATGCCGCCCCCTGCTGTGGGATCTGGATCTGGAATTTGCAGAGTGGTGACACCCGAGAGGACCGGATCTGCGAGATTGTTCAGCTGGGCAATCCGTATCCATTGTGTCGCATCACCAAGGTGTTGAGCGGCGATACGGAACAGGTTTCCGCCTACGACGGTCAGGGTCTGCATCAAGTGCTCGCGGACGAGAGGTTGCGGGCAGCGCGGGCCGTGTACGCACGAGCTGCCGTAAGCTGCGCAAGAAGGCCTGCGGCTGAGACCGTGGCTGACAGGCTCAACGAATTTAGACTAGCTGTCGTGGTGGTGATCTGGTTATCGATGGACGCGAGAGTCGTCGTAAGGCTTGCCTGGGCTGCTGCGTTGGCGGCTGTCCCGGTGATGGTTGCCCCGGGCACACTAGTCTGCATCGTTGCATTCGTTGCAAAACTACCAGCAGCTAGTAGGTCTGAACTGATAGCCGGAGCGAACTCGACGGCCATCGCAACTAGTGATGCGGCCTCGTCTCGGAGGACGGTACAGGACAGGCGATACGGGATCCACCACGGGCTGCGGTAGTCAGCTTCAAAACTTTCCACGATCACCGTGTAGATAAAAGCGTCCCAAGCCAGCGGTAGTGGCGCACCTGCGACACGAAGTGCATCGAGCAGGCGGGCGCGGTCAGCGGCGTCCGGCCCAGTGAAGATACCCGAGAAGTTGATATCGGCCGGGTCGGCGCCGAGCGCGTCTATGATCCGGATTCCACCGGGTAGGCGGTGGATAGCAAGGCGTTGACGGCCACCTACCGTAATGGAGCTGGGAAGCTCGAAGCCTGCGAACGCGACGGGGCCGAGGGTAAGGCTGAAATCTGACATTCAGAAGCCTTGTGCTTGGCCGGACCAAAGCGGGGTCTGGCGAGGGTCGGGGCCGGTCGGGCCGGCAGGCGGACGGGCGGCCTGGCGGGCGAGCGTGCTGGTCATCCAGCGTCCGACGCGAGCGCCGTCGAGGATGATATCTCCTTGAAGCGTTATATTCGGCGGTGCGGACGGTGGCGGCGCAAAGCTGCTGCCGACGCCTGCCTGTTGAGCTTGCCGACCTGGTTCCGGCGCGAATTGAGGGGCGGTCGGGGCCGCCGGGCGCATGGGTATTGTGGACTGTAACTGATTGAGCGCGGATGGGGGCGTGGCGAAGGCTGGTGTTGGCGCGGTCGACGCCGAAAGCGGGCCGGGCCGCAGTAATACCGGTTCAGCCTTGTGAGCAGGGCGGTTCGGAGCATGATGATTTTGCCCGATGTGGTGCGGACGCGGCGGGCGAGGCAGGTGGGCCTGTTCGACCGAGTTCGGAGCGGCACTCCGCGTGGCAGGTTGTGTTGCGGGCGATGTCGCGGTCCGGTGCGAAAAAGGCGATCCTGTCGGCGGTGACGGGGCGACCGGAGATGGCGGGGCAGCCGGGGACTCCCCAGGCGGTAAACCAACGATAGCTCTAGCTGCGGGTTTTGTCGGCGGAACGCTCGGTTGTGCAGGAACGGCTGGTAACGCAGGGAGCTGTGCAGGAGGCGGTGTAGCCGGGACCGCTGTCTGCAAACCGACGGGCTGCGCAACGACCCTCGACGCTTGTGGAGCGTCGCGGATCGTCGGGATGGGTGTGCGGATAGCGGCTTGCACCTCGGAGGGAAATAGCTTCTGAGTCGTCGAAGCGCTCGGTGGCGCGGCAGATGCCGCCGCGGTCGACGTTGTGACAGGTTCGGCGCGGATGACTATCTCAGGCAGAGGTGGACGTGGTGCCGGTGTCGCTGGCACTTCTCTGACGGCCGCGGGCGCTTCCGGTGTGGTTTGCGGCTCGGGGCCTGGTGCCGCTCGCGCTACCTGGGACGGTGGCTTGGGTGGGCTGGGCAGCGATGCTCGAAGTGGCGCAGCAATTCCAGCCTGGACTTGTAGGCGGGAGAGATTCTGCGAAGTCGCAGCGATCGCTCGATCCAAGGCATCGAGGTCCCGTCGGATCAGCGCGATGCCGGCGCTCACGCCATCCTGGAGGGCTAGGGATATGCCGATCTCGTAGGCTTCAAGCATGGAATGGTGCCCGTCTGGTTAGGGCGCACCTATCTCAATCGGCGCGCGATGAGGTCGGCGAGTGCCTGGCCGATAGCCTGGGCGATCGGTTCGGCGAGAGACGCCGCGGTGGGGGCGAGAAACGGACGAGGCTGGATCGTGGCCGTGCCGAGTTCCTGCGGAGCAGCGGCGGGATCGCTTGATCCGACTTGCGCGGAGAGGAAGTCGGTCGAGACGGCGATGCTGGCTTGAAGGGCGCCAGTTTGGCTCCAGGGTTGGTCGTGTGGACCACCGGGCGGAGTTGCAAGCTTATTACGGACGGCTTCGGCGAGCACCTCCGCCTGGTGGGCAACGGCGGCGGTTAGGGTCTCGGTGATTGGAAGGTCCGCCAGGGTAGCAGCGGCTTGGCCCGGTGTCAGTGGCGTGGCTGGCTCCTCTCTGTTGGCCGAGGTTACAGGTTCCTCGGGGCGGGATCCGGCCGCCACCGCGAGCGCTTCTAGATCCGAGGTTTGGCTGGCTTCAAAGCGGCCAGAAGAATTTTCTGGTCGGAAGACTTAGGATCGCCTAAGGGCTTTCCGGCAGAACCTGGGACGTTACTCTGCCTCCCGGTCTACCAGCCTTCGTCCCAGTCCGCCGCGAACGTCATGGGCGAGCGTTGCTAGAGCTGGGGTGTATAGCTCT
>CAXTWC010000066.1:7306-25576 GCA_964247805.1 uncultured Acetobacteraceae bacterium
GACAGAGACGCCGCGTCATCGCAGCCAGGTGTGGCCCAACCATTCGACGGATGGCGCATCTGGCCGTCGCGGCTCGGATGTCCGGGTGGAGGGAAGGCAATAGCCACGACCAGGGTGAATGGAATGCGGATCTCGTCCATGATCGCTCGCCCCTGTTCAAGTCTGGCTAAGCCAGCGACCGGTGGCCCAGTCGTAGCTGCCGCCGCGGATGGTGCCGAACACGACCACCCAGTGCAGCCGCTCCGCCCGGCTCAGGCTGAACGCAACGTCGAACGGCACCCCGTGATGGACGAGATAGAGGCTATCCACCAAATCGGGGTGCTCGCTCAGTTTCCCGCTGCGGCGGTGGCCAGTCCCTCGGTGTCTTCGGGTTCGAGGCTAGCGGCGATGGCATCGATCGCTTCGTTACCGAGGCGCTCGACAGCACATTCGATTTGATGCTCGTTGGTGGGCTGAGGAACGGGTACGCTATCGATCGCGACCACGCTGAAGGCTAACATCGCAAGGCCGAGATAGCGTTCGTTAGCGCTCAAGGCTCCACCTACTGCTTTAAAAAGGCGCAGGCGGTCCAGCGTGGTGGGGCGGCGGATTGTGAGCGTGCGGCCGGTGGCATCCGTGATGTCAAAGATGTCCTGAGCGGCAGCGACATAGGATTGCGTGGGAGTCACTGCGTCCTCACTTGGCTGATGTAGTGCCTATGTCTAAACCCTGGCAACGAGGGGAAGCGGAAATGTCAGACGCGTTTGCGGCGGGCAGCGAAGAATTCGAGTTTCTGCTTCACGGCCGCGTCGCCCCGCCATGCACCGGCAGCGGCAAGCTTGAATACAGCGCCGTCAAACTGATAAGTGCTCGTGCTCCCGTCGGCTTCAGTCACGTATTGATACAATGTGCTGACCGGAAGTTGGCCGCTGGCGAAGTAGGCCTGCTCGGTGGACGCGATGAAATCGTCCACCGTGCTGCTACCGCGCTCGAGATCGAAGGAACCCTCCCAGCCTTTTGGGAGTTCGGCGGCGAGTTGCGTGCCGTCGAGGCGGTCGATGCGGATCGGCTGCGTCATCTGCCGGGTGTCGAACCCGGTCACGTGGGAGAGGTCGACCCGGCCTTGCGGCCCGATGACGACAAGCTGGCAATCACGGCCAAGAGTAAATGCATTCGTGGGCACTGAGGCTGCTCCTTAGGTTCCGACCTGGCCGGTGGGGAGGGTTTGACGACTCACCTGGACGGTCTGGCCGCCCTCCATGTTCACGATGAACTTCTCGTTGATCGCCTGATACTGGATCTGCGCATCCGATTGAACGTAGCCGAGATTGGTACGGCTATTCGGATTGTTGGACGTGTCGCAGATCACGCTAAACGGGAGTGAGCCGTCCGTGCTACCAAGGATGCCCTGAGACAGCAGGTTTTGCAGATAGGAGAGCTGTGTGGAGCGGATCCTCTGGAACAACATGGCGTTGATTACCTGGCCCACATATTGCCCCATCCCAGAGGCCAACGTGCTGGCGATGTAGTTGGTCAAGCGCGTGTAGTTGTCACCGTTGGTCGCGGCGTTCGAGGAGGAGTTATGGCCCCCGCGCACTCCCCAGAAGCTACCACCGGGCTGCGGATTGGCGAGGACGTCGATACCGTTGCCGAGAAGCTGGGCTAATTCGGCGCTACTGTAAGTGTTTGTCTGCCCGGAACCCGGAGTACCGGACTTCTGCGTCCCGATAACGCCGTAGAGCGGCTTATTCAGACTGGACTGCTCCGGGGAGAGGTTAGCGAGGCGTCCGGCCGCGAACCCCTGTGGCGAGATCAGACGAATTGTGCCGTTGACCTGGTCGCTCCAGTATACCCAGTCACCGAACATCAGCTTCACGCCGTAGCAGTCTAAGCCGGCGGCCTGTTTTGACGTAATAGAGTTGGCAATCGTGTCGCCCGATGGGCCTGTCGCTATCATATAAAGCCCCTCGGAAAGGGCAAATCCGGCCTGGCTCGAATACTGTGTTGGATCGTCGGCATCGGCGAGCAGCGCCAGGCTGCAGCCCTGGCCACGAAGCGCGTAAAGGCCGGAGCGCGGCAGTGTGTCGATCCCGACCAGGTTGCTGGCGCTGATATTGGTGGCACCGTCGGTTCCGCCAAAAAGCTTCTGTCCAAAGAGCCCCTGCGGCGCCGTGGCCGTGGCCGTTCCCAAAGACGCGACGACCAGCTGACTAGGCCCACGCAGAGCCGAAGCGCCCGTGTTTACAGCACTCGCCAAGTTGCTCCAGAAGACCGCGGGGGTTGGTGCGGCGATGTTGTCGAAAACTTCCGGTGTGAGACCCGGCAGTGTGAGCGTCAGTCGCCATGTGCCGGCCTGCGACCCGGCACCAACCACGACACCGACGCTATTGCCAAGCGTGCCGGTGTAGCGCGCGGTCAGCTCTAACGGATAGGCTCCCGATGCATAGAACAGAGCATAGGTCGCAGCCACATCCGAGTTGTCGGTAACTCGGACGCAGCGGAAGTTCCCGGCGCCTTGCTGGACCGCGGTCGCAACATGGGTACCCATGTCGTATTTCCGCGGTATCACGGGTCCGAAGGTCCGCGCGTAGTCGGCCATCGTAGCCAGCGTAGTAGGCTGATTTACCGGACCCCACGAGGCCGTTCCTATGACGCCAAGAACGTTTGTCGGGACACCATTCAGGACGAGGTTCTGCGGCGGGACGATCTGCACGTACAGGTCGGGCACGACAAGTGCAGTTGTGTTGATCGAGCCTTGCTGGACAATCGGCATGGCTCAATGCTCCGAACTGGACGTGGAAGTCGAAGGCGGCGCTGCAACGCCAACGACGGCATGTGCGTGTTCCGAGGCGAGGATGGCAGTCACCATCTCCGGCGCGGTAATGCGGTCGCCAACCGCGTGCGAGCCGAATGGGCGCACGACGACGAGGGTGATATCCATGTATGCTCCGGTTCAGGCTGTGATTGTAGTTGCACCGAGGCCTAAGGTGCCGAACAGCATCGACGGCTCCGTGACGACCTGCGTGGTTGGGTATTCGACGGTGTAGAGAAGGTCGCGACGATAGAGTGCGGCGTCCTGGCGTGTATCGAACGTCGTCGTCGAGGCGAACCGCAAACGCGAAGCCGAACCGTCCGCCAACACGAGAAACGGGGTTGCGGCATAGACCACGTCGATCGCCTCGCAAGCCGCATCACGCAAATCGGGCGTCGGGCACCAGGCTGTGATCCGGAACTCCTGCCTTTGACGGCGAAGCTCCTGGGCGCTGGTCGCATCTGCGGCAGTGCGCGCAAGCAACGTGGATGCACTTGGGATGCTGATACCGGCGCCCGCGACAAGTGCGATACGTGCAGGAGAAATCGCTGCGGCGAGAGTGGCCGCAACGAGGCCGGGTGTGTCTCCCGCGACGGTTCTATGGACGTAGGATACGCCATCCACAAGCAAGCCGGCTAACTGGCCGAGGTTGGCGTCACCGGCGAAGGTGGCGGTAATACCGGACACAGACACGCTCAACGTGGGCGTGACCGGCGCTGGAACCCAGTCCGGCGCGTACCGAGTCGTGTTCTGTGTAGCACCGGGAACGGGAAAGACGGTAACATTGACCCGCTGAGCGGCTAAATCCACGTCCAAGGCGGTCGCATTTGGCCAACCTCGGTAGATCCTTATCGTGGCGGCTATAGCGGCGGGAGAAGCCGTTCCGTTGGGATAAAGAGCAGAAGCAGCAAGTTGAACGAGACCAATTTCAACATCGGATTGCGCGGGCATCAGTTTGTCGCCTGCCTTGCCAAGATCCGCCAGCCAAGCGAGGTCAGTTCAGCGGATCCAACGACATAGGTCTTCCCTACATCGTCCGTGATGAGGTCGGCCGAGTGGATCGTGGCGGGTGTCGATGGAAGCAGTACGGTCCATGTTGGTGTGCTGGCGTCTCCGGGTAGATCGCCTGGAGAGCCGGAACCAGCAAACAGGATCGAGGCCGGCCACGCTGTCAGAACTGGCGTGGAGGTTGTTGTAAGCAGACCGCCGTAGCTGTTCACGCCTGCGGTTGCCGGCGCGGCCGGTCGACTGACGGTGATCGTCGAGGTCGAAAGTACGCAAACGGCCGGGAGGAGTGACTGCTGAGCTGCGATGAAGAAAATACCCGACGGCCCGGCCAGGTAGTCACCAGGCTTGGTGTAGGCAGTATCGAAGATGCCGGACCACGTGGCACGGCCGTACGGGATGGGCCGGCGAAAGGAAAGATTCTCGTCACTGAACGCGGCGGGAAGGCGGAGGTATCGATGCTCGGCGGCGAGGGGGTTCCGTACGGTCAGGGGACGATAGGCGTCGTAGTCGGCACCGACGTGGCGAGCAGCATTACCGAGCCCGCGGGCGATACGGTCCTGAAGGCGATGGAGTTTCATGACCAGTTTAGACGATCAGGGGAACTGAAGACTGGTTCTGTAACGCTGGACCAGGTGGCAGACCGAGAAAGCCGCAGAGCCGTCGTCCCCAGTCGCGCTCTAGGCGCTGGCGGTCGGCGATCTCTGTCGGGCTATGGGTCCATACAGCGGCCGCGGAGGTATCGAGGTTTTCTGAAGCGGTGGGAATTGCGGCCTCGAACATGCGCAAGGTGCCGAGGTGTTGGCGCAGGACCGACTCCTCGGATGCGGATAGGTTGTTCAGACGATACTCGAGCGCACCATACGTTTGGTAGAAGCGCCAGCCAGTATTGCCGCTAGGTGCCCCACCGTAGGCAGGATAGCCGCAGAAGCGGCGTGCATCGGTCTTCTCGGCATCGGTCAGCATGGGTGGGTTCCCCAGCAATGTATTTCGCAGTGAACTCTTTGACAGTCCTCCCGACCGGGGCGAGAGGTGAGAATGAGCTGTCCGAACAAGAACGGAGTAGGTCTAGCCTACATGTTCGATCATGACGGCACGCTTGAACGAGGCGTTTGTCGCGGTAGGGATGATGGTCGGATTCGTCGTCGTGTCACTCGGCGCACAAAAGCCACCAATCCAATACCAGGACTGGGCGATGATCTGCTGCAACCGATCGATCGGCTCGCGCGTGACCATCGCGATGCCGTCCACCATGGCGACGATGCTGTCCTTCGGAGCGACGTCGTCGGCAGCCATGCCGGCAAAGTCACCTTCGATCAGCGCGCCCTTGCCGCAGATGATCGGGCGCCGGACGATCGCACTTGGTAGCGTGGGATGCGGCTGCACATAGGCCTCGGTCGTGGGAATGAACCGCAACCCGAGGAAGTCGTTGATCATGCCCTTCTTGAACACTTGATTGGCCGAGGTCGCGCCTTGGAACAAACGCTGGAAGTCCTGGTCGGCGAACAGTTGCCGAGCACTCACCGGGTCCAGGTAGCAGTTGTACACGCCGTCGATGTCAGGAACCGCGTTCTTCCGCAATGACGCCACCGCGTCCAGTAAGTTGGACATGCTGAGTGTATCGGTCACAGCCAGAGCCGCCGTAGTCGTGCGCTGGTTAGGGCGGAGAATGACCGACGCGGTCGCTGACTGCACCGCATCGCCCGCCGTCGCGTCCGACGTGCTGACCGAGCCGGTGAATGTCAGAACACCCGAAATCCCACCCGGCGTGGTGGAAACGTTCGTGGTGTCGGCCATGGCTCCCACGCAGGTGTATGCGTCGGCTCCAATTGTCACCGTCAGACCCGGTGAGTTCGCGATTGCCGTCTGTACGCCGTTGATGAACACTACCTGGAAGCCGCGGATATCGTCCACGGCCACTGCCGACCCGGCCGAGGCGAGGCTCGTCCGTACGCGTGTATTCCCACCGAAATACTGGGCGAACAACGCGTTGCGGGCGAGTTCGTCCAACGAACGCGCCGCTTGCTCGCCGTTGGTGTAGGCGTTGAGCAGGAACTGCCCCTGAATGCCCACTCGCGAGGTGACCATGTTCAGGTCCGAGGTGGACGCGTAGTGATTGATCGTGATGGTGTATTGCTCGACACCCCACGTTTGCGGCGTGAGGCCGTTGTCCAAATTGGTGTTGGTCGACGGGATCAGCGGCGTGGTAACGGATGGCTTCAGGCCGGCACGGGTCTTGGTGAGGGTCTCACCGATACCGACCTGGAAGGGTTCGCGATCCGCCACGGCACGATAGCCCAAGCGGGACGTGAGCGCGTATTCGAACTCTCGTTCCAGGAAGCCCTGCTGAATGATGGGCTGGAGCGAGAGGGGGAAGTTCTGGATGCCCATGTGGGTCCCTTGCGTGAGGAGGTTTGGGTATGGCGCAGCCGCGAATGAACGTGTCCCTCGCGGAGGGCGGCGCAACGCTTACTTTGTTGCCGGGGAGCGGGGCCGAGGGCACGGTGGCTCTGACGCTGGGCCAAGTCAGTGAGTTGATTGCGGCACTCGGCGCAGCGCGGGCCCGGCTGGTTTCGGCATTGCCCGCGGACGCGAAGGAGCGCCGGCTGGAGGCAAGCAACGTTCAGGCGATTGTAGGGCCGGGTTGGGTTGTGCGCCCCGAGGCGATGACCGAGGGCTCGATGCTTGCCTTCGCACACCCGGCGTTCGGCACCGTAGGGTTCGTCTTACCGGCGCCGGAGATAGAGAAGATGGTGCGCGCGCTGACCAGCCATTTGGCGATGATGCACACGGGAGAGGTGGGGGAAGCGAGAAACTAAGACCCGCCTGGAGGTCGTCGGGCGTTGGCCTGGAAAACACCGATCATTCGCTTGGATTAAGGTCAGGGATGCTGGTCTAGAGTATCGGAGTTACACCGGATCGAAGATCGACCAGTGCCGAACCAGTCGCGCCGCTGGCGTCCCTAATCAAGCCACGTCACGGACTATCTCCCGCGGATAAACCGCTCGCGGGCCGCCTGCCACTCGGTGTGACTCATGTCCTTGGCCATCCGGGTCTTGGGCGGCTCGGCAGCTGGTGCCGGAGCGGGGTGGCTGCTACTGGCGTCCCTGAACACCCACGGCTTGTCGCGCTTCAAAGTTGCCAATGCGGCTTTGGCGTTGGGCAGGTTACCATCTGCATCGAGCTGCAGGGAGGACATGTCCAGGAACTTCAGGCAATCCATGTCGATGATGCCGGCCTCTCTCGCATGAGACTTCAGCTCCGACTGGACAAGGCGGGTGTTGGCTTGGGCGAGTTGCTGGCGAAGAATTTCCGCCGGATCGGGTTTCGGGGCGTCGTTGATGTCATCGGGCATAAATCGCAGAATCCATCTAGAGGGGGAAACGAGGCAGCTCGTCCAGGGTTACGTCTCCCAGTCCGGCGCGTCCTCATCGGGAGGGGATGGCGGGGCCGGAGAACCTGGCCCGGCGTTCGGAGCGGACGCATTGATCCGGGCAAGCTCGGCGGGGATGTCTTCGATGTCGTAGGTTGCGGCAATCGCCTTCAGTGCCGTCTCCCGGCTGAGCTGACCGTTGGCGACAAGCGTGGTCAGCGTCGAGGCGTCCCGCTGGCGGTCTTCGGACGTCTGCGGGTACCAGCTCGGCCAGAGCAGCGAGAGCGTGGCCGTCGGATCGAGCCTGGGTAGTACAGTGTCGGCAAGGCGGAGCTGGTATTTGGAGCCAGCGCGCAAGACCATGCGGGCCAGGGTAAGAATCGCGCCCTCGCCATAGGAAATCCGCAGATTGTCGGCGAGCCAAAGTAGCCCCTGGTTCATCAACTCGAGCGCGCGGCCCGATGTGGCGGCGGCAAGGCGGGACGCATCCGCCCGGTTGCCGTGCACGCTCTCCAGCGCGAACTCCCGCAAGGTGCGAACGTACTCGATCACAGCGGAGGAGGCCGTGCCGCCGATTTCCAGTAACTTGGCGTCGCCGTGTTCACTGACGATCAGCGCATTGCCGGCGCCGCGCACCAGTTCTCCCTCTATTCCGGCCGGCTCCTTGATCAACAAGGTCGGATCGGAGCTGTACTTGAGCCCGCGGCCCGCCTGGGATAGCTGATAGTCGATCTCGATCCCGGTCTCGATCGCGGCGCGGAACGTGCAAGCGCCGTCGGCGTCGTCACTGGTCCACGATGCACCTGGCAAATTGCGGACCCAGGCAATCGGCACGAAACCGAGATCATGATTGACGCAGCGTGATAGGTCGGGGGTGGGCGGGCTCGGGTTGCCGACTAGCTGTGGCAGATACCAGGTCTCCGCCGTATCATCCCACCGACGCTCGAACCAGTAGGCAGCGCCTAAGTCGGGGATGAAGTAACCAGCTGCAGCAAACGAGCAGCCGGGAAGCTTGTAGCGCTCGATCACCGCCGCAAGTGTGTCGGGTGCATCGGCGCGCCATATTGGGGTCAAGTTCACCGTATCCATCACGGTAAAGAATGGGCGCCCCGTCAGCACCCGCATCAGCACGGCGATGCTTCCGATCGCGCCCCGCAAGGCGGCGTCGATCATCACCTCGTTGAAGCGCGCCGCCTTGAGTAGCTTCATCAGGGTGTCGCGCGTGGTGCGGTCGGGAGAGTCGATGGTAGGGAAGTGACCTTCGGAGAACAGCAGGGCCACGCTATCCTCGGTCACGATCCTCGGCATCGCGTAGCGCACCGAAGGCCGGCGCAGCCGCAGCGGGATATATTCGCCGCCCGGCGTGCGCTCCTCGTGGAAGTCGTGGGGCAGCACGTCGTAAATAGTGCCGTTCAAAACGCGGCGGAGAATGTCGAGACGACGGGCGCGCTCCGGCATGTCCGGGTCGGCCTGGATGAGGTCGCAGATGGTTTGAAACATGCGAATCCTTAAGGACGGCTCGGGAGTGGCGCGCGACGACGTAGCTGACTTCCGTCAGAGCGTGACAGCATCCTCGTTCCGACGCCGGAAGTACCGCTCGATATCACGATGGAACGCCGGTTTGTTGCCTGCTAGTTCCAGCAGGCCGGACGTATTGCGCTTTAGGTCTTCCACGGGGTCGAAATCATGGCTCAGCAGCACCTGCCAGCGATCGACGTATTTGCGCAGGTCCTTGGACCCATGCCAGTGATGCTCGACCGTACCCGGCACGTAACCGATGTTGCCGCAGATGTGCTGGCTGGCCATTTCCTGCCAACGTATCACGGCGCGCCGGTAGTTCGGGTGGATGCCATGGGGCAGGCTTTCGGTGGCACGCCCGATCAGCCCCAAGGCCATATGGTGGTCGGCCGCACCGAGCGCCGCGACTTCGATCAGGCCGCCGAGACGCTCCAATGCGGCCCGTGTAGCCGCCCAGGCGTAGCCGGGATGGGCGAACTCATAGCCGGCCGCACCTGCGGGAATAATCGGCTTACCGTCCTTATAAAGCCGGCAGAACGAGCGATGCGTCTGCAGATGGTCGTCGTCCGGACCAAGATCGTAGCAGTCGGACCAAGGCTGCACGATGTCGTACAGTTGCAGCGCGTCGACCGTCTCCGACGCCCAGGACGGCCTACGGAAGAACACGTCGGCATCGATCCAGGCGACATACTTCCAATCTGGCGGCAGATGCGCGATCCCGCGGTTGATCATGCACTCCTTGTTCCATACCAGCGTCTTGGAGCGTACCTTCACGTGGTTGATCTCCGGGCTTGTATCCAGCTCATAAGGCCGGTCGCCGTAAGCGCATTCAACCGTGGTCAAGTGCACCCCGCTGTCGAGCATGTGCCGCTCGAAATCGCGGTACAGCTTGGTGCGCGACTTCCACCGGATCGGGTTCGCGACCACGGCGACGACGTGGAGCAGGGATGCATCCATGTATTGGTTCCTGGCTGAGCGGCGGGAGGAGGCGCGGCCGAGGGGACTGCCCCACTACACATGGCTGCAGCGCGGCTTGCCGCTCCGTCGCCGACCAAGCCGGCCGACGGACAGCAGCATGCGGGGCGGGCGAGAGGGTGGGGGCGGCCCGGTACGGTCACGATCGACTGCGAAGGTGCAGGCGATGCTGTTGTAACTCTGGGGAGCGTAAGGAAAAACCTAACGCAAACCGGGGCGTTTGGGCAAGTGGTTTTTAGCGGATCTGCCTAGAGATCGGCAGTGCACGTCGTGGGGCCTCAGCGACAACGCCCATCCGGAGCGTGTCAATACGTGTGGCTACCAGGGTCAAGCCCTGGCGTGACGGTGACATATGGATGCCTTAAACTTACGCGAGCCGGACAGCCAAGATCAGCGGCTTAGGATCGGAACATTCGTGCGCCGGCTCGGTGCGGACGTCTCGGTCAGCATCGACATCGCGCGGCTGAGCGCATCCACCTGGTCGTCCTTGGTGCCGTCGGGGAAGTCCTGTAGCTCCTCCAGAAACGCGCGGTTCCAGGGCGCCCGGCGTGCGGACATGTTGCCCGCATTCACCTGGCTTGCCGCCGGCATCGCACGCGTCTCCTTTGCCCCGGTTTCGGGACTGGAAATCACCCGGTATCCGGCGAGGCGGCTAGTCAAATACTTAATCTGTGCTCGCCCGGCCTGCCCAGGATCCTGCGGTAATCCGATCGCCACGCCGGGCCCGTCGGCGGCTGCCGTGGCCGACAGGGCCTGCTCCACCTCGTGCGGCCCGCCACGCATGCGGACGATGTCGAGCACCACGAAGCCGCCCGCCGCGTCGCGAGCAAGTTTGAGGCCGACGGTGAAATCCGGGTCGCGCCCGCTCGTCGCAGCGGTTGCGGCAAGATCCCACGCGCGCACCGCGGTGATGGTCGCCGGGTCGTCCACGACGGTGATCTTGGCCGCGTGGAACATGCGGCCGACGCGGTGGCGCGGGTCCTGCTGGAACAGCGCGGCGAAGGCACGCTCACCCAGCAAAGTGCGCTTGCGGTCGATGGCGGCGGCATCTTCCCATTCGGGCCAAAGCGGTGCGCCAACTTCGCGGCCGAGCGGATCGTCCGCCTCAGCCAGTGCGGGAAGCCGCAAGATGCGCCACGGGTCGGGCCCGTTGGCAATGCGGCCACCGAGATCATCCGGATGCCAGCGCGTCATCACCAGGATCATGCGCCCGCCCGGCTTCAATCGTGTGGTCAGATCCGAGCGGAACCAATTCCACAATTGCTCGCGCGCTGCGGGGCTGTCGGCTTCGGCTTGGGACTTCACCGGGTCATCAATGAGAATGAGGTCCGCCCTACGGCCCGTGATCGGCCCGCGCACGCCCGTTGCATAATATTCCCCGCCGGTGTTGGTGCTGAAACGATGTGCAGCACGGGAGGCCGGGTCCAGCGCGTAGCCGAGGCGGGGAGCGTGCTGCTCGACGAGTGCGCGGACCCCGCGGCCGAAGTGGCGGGCGAGGGAGGAGGTATGACTGGTCGCGATAATGGAGGAGTTCGGGTGCCGGGCAAGCCACCAAGGCGGAAACACCAGAGACGCGTAGGTGGATTTCGCCGAGCCCGGTGGTAGGAGAAGCATGAGCCGGTCGGTGCGGCCGGCAGCGAGGCTCTCGAGCTCGCTCAGGATCAGGCGGTGGTGGGCAGCAGGTTGATGGCCACGGGGTGCGAGGGCGAGGGTGGCCCAGGCGGCGAGATCTGTGCGTATGCTCCTGCGGAGGATGCGCTCAGTTTTGAGGTCGGACTGAGTCCAGGTGGGCATCTGGCATGGTGGAAAGGTCCGTTTGCGGTTTGGCGGCTTGGACGCGAGGGTGGATATACGGGGCAGCGATTCGGGCTAGCGACATCGCCGCATCATGCTCGCCGCCATCATAGCGACGGTGCATCTCCTTCAGGATGAGCGCGAGAGGGGATAGCTGAGAGGTTGGGTCAGCGTAGGAGGATGGGTAGTCCTCGATGGGGGATGTGGGCAAGGGATATTTTCCTAACCTGGCGAAATGGGGCGTTGCGGCACTTGTTGCCGAACCATCGCCATCGCGGCGAAGTGACCGCGCGTGTGGCGGCCGTCACTGCCTCTGTCGGAAGCACAATCGCGTTTGAAATCCGTCGACTGTAAGGAGTTTCCTAATGCATTCTGGGGCGTTTGGGCAAGACAATGTTCTCGGAAACGTGATTTTCCCGAGTTTGCTTGTCGTGTTGCTGGCTGGGTGTGGAGCGGGCGGCGGCGGCCGTTACGTCGGCGACTTGACCACAACGCAGGGCAATTGCGGGCTCGGTATCGACCCGCAGGGCAAAGCTACGGCGACGCTAATGGTACGGGGCGACAATGTGCAATTCGCACCCACCGACGGCGTCGTGGTGTTGCCCGGACATGTCAACGGCGCCGGGCATGTGCTCGCGGGGAGCAATGCGACCGGCGCCGATAAAAAGCCATTTCCGCAAGTGTTCGAAGGGGACCGCGACGGCGAACGCGTACGCGGGACGTTCGCGACGCCGCTTTGCAGGGCGTCGGTAGAGCTACGCCGCGATTAGCCGAGGCTATCCCACGAGTGGGCAACTGCCGCGTCGCGGTTCAACTCGGCGACGATCAGGTCGATCGCGTTGGCATGCCAGCGGCTGATCGCCTTGTGGTCGGCCCCGAGCAACCGGGCAAGGCGGCGCCAGCTAAACAGGTGTCGGCCGGTCAGCGGGCTCACCAGGCAGCGGCAGCCGGCGATCCGGCGCAGCACGAGTTTATCGGCCGGGATGAGCGGTATCCACGCCAGTGCCTGATCCATCCGGGTAATCCGTGCGGCGGGTGGAACCGGTGCACGGGGACGCGAGTCGTCGGTCCCGGCATAGGCTTCGAGCACCTCGGCCACGAACTGGTGCCGGGTCTGGCGAAGCGCCGTTGTCGGTCCGGCCCGCGGCAGACAGAGCAAGGTGTGACCCGCCTCCTCCAGCCGGGCGATGACCGTTTCGGCATCCATCAGCGGCCGTGCATCGGCGCGTGGCTTGCCGGGGCGGAGCGCTGCCCGGTTGCGGGTCGCGCGGATGTCGAAACTGTCCGGCGCGGTGAACCGGTTCGCCGGCGCGTGGGCACTGGCGCTGCGGATGGCAGTCGCGCAAAGGCGGGGTGACGTCATGGAATGACCTCGTTGCTGGATGGGTTAAAGGAAGACGGGGTAGGGATACGGTTCGCCCGCGAGCAGCGAGTTGCTCGTGATGGCCAGCCAGGACAGGGGATGACCCGATGGCAGCGCGGGACGGTCAACCCGTTCCAACACTGGTCGTGGCGCCAGGGGCAGGCGGCTAATGGCAGGCAGGCCAAGGCGGCGTGCGCGCTCGATGACGGAATTGCGTCCGACACGAAGCGTAGACGCCACCGCGTGCCAAGGTAGGCCGGCAGCACGCATGTGAAGCAGTTGGGAGTCGGCATGGGCAGACCATGCAATTGCAATGGACATTTCGCGTTCCTTGGACTGGGTCCGGAAGGCCGGGCTCGCTAATAGCATTTGTTTGTTAGTCCGTCTGACACCGTTCGTCAATTGTTCTCCCGGGGCTTACAGGGTGTAAGTTGCGGCCGGGTCTGATTGTCATCTTGATGGGGGGATCGATGGCCACGAGTGTTGGAGAGCGAATCGCGGCGTTGCGGCGCGAACGCGGGCTGAGTCAGGCCCGGTTGGCGGCCGCCACGGGCGTCTCCCGCAGCGCCGTCGCGCAGTGGGAAACCGACCGGGCAGGCCAGGTCAGCGGCAATCTGTCACGCATCGCGCAAGTGTTGGACGTCTCGCTCGAGGTGCTGCTGCACGGGGAGGCGGCGCGTGGTCCCGAGGGCCTGACTGGCGACGAATTGGCGTTGCTGCGGCTCTACCGCGTATGTGGACCGGAGCAGCGGGCGGAGGTCCTGCGGCTCGCCAGACGGCTCGCACGTGCGGTCGGGGAGCCGAGTGGCAAGCCGCGCGTTTGATGTGCAAGGCAGCGGGAGCGCAGCGATGAGCATGACGCAGACTGGGACGGCGATCACCACGAGCGAGATCGGCCAGGCAATCGACCCGGCCTCCATGGCGGAGTTGTCGCAGGCCATGGAGCGGCTGCAACAGGGTGGCGGCTTGGTCGTTCGTCTCGCCGATATGGTTGGTGGCGCAATGGGGCGTGGTGTCCGCTTTGGCACGCGCTCACTCGGCATCGTCCCGGGCGCACAGGACGCAGTGCAGGGTGTCGTGGAAGTCGCGCTCAAGCGGGCCTTCGACATCGCCGTCCTCCGGCTTGGTAAGGAGGGGCAACTCGACCAGAGCAAGCGCCTGTCCGGGCCCGTGGTCTTCCTCTCCGGGGCCGTCGGTGGCTTTATCGGCATGGGCGGCTTCGTGCCCGATGCGATGGTCACAAGCCTTGCGATCATGCGCGAGATCGCACGGATCGCCGTAGAGTCGGGCGAGGACCTGACCGACCCGGATACCCGAGCCGCTTGTCTGCAGGTGTTCGCCCTGAATGCCGGACAAAAGGGCGGTGCGGAGCCGGAGTCGAGCTACTACTCGGCCCGCTTCGTCATGCAGGGGCGCCCGATCGCCATGCTTCTGGGCGATGTCGCCCGCCGGTTCGGCGTGACCCTGTCGCAGAAATTCGCCCTGCAGGCCGTTCCGCTCGTGGGCGCGGTCGCCGGCGCATCGCTCAACACGGCCTTTCTCAGCCACTATCGCGAACTCGCCCGCGCCCACTTCACGATCCGTCGGCTGGAGCGTCGGTTTGGAGCGGACGTGGTCAGGCAGGCGGCAGAAGTCTAGCCAGCACCGCCGCCGCATCCATCCCTGCGGGCACCGTCAGGATCGCGCCCGGGCTGCGTGCCGCCAGCACCGTGACGGCGCCTTTTGGACAGATGCCCAGGCATTTGGTCTCGATCACTCGGCACGTTGCCCGCCTCCCCGCGGCCCGAAGCCCTCGCTTGAGTTCGCGTGGAAGGCTGTCTTCTCCGTCCGGGCCATAGCCACCATCCAACTTACGGCTGCACTTGCGGCAAACCAGGATGACGTCCTGCCACAGTGTCGGGCGTACAACTATTTCGTCTTCGTTATGCCTGGCCATGGAAATGCGGTGTCTCTGCAGGTTGCCAGCTAGCTGGAATGTGGAAAAATGTGTGCCGGCGCGATCAGCCCAACAACTGCCTACATGGGAGAAATCGGATGGATGTCACGGTCAAAGCGGCGTTGGCGGGTTTGTGCCTGGCATTGCCCATCGCCGGGTGTGCCACACGGGCGCAGGCTCCGTTGCCGCAGGAGCAGATCCTGACCGGCCAACACCTGAGCCAGGCGGATGCAAACTTCGTGACCGAGAGCTACCGGATCGTTCAGGTCGACAACCAGGAGGGGCAGTTCGCGTCCGCCCAATCGGGCAACCCCCAGGTGCGGGCGCTCGCGGCGGAGATCGTCGGCAAGGCGAACCAACTCTATCCCATGATGCAAGATGCCATCCAGAAGAACGGCATCACCCCGCCTCGCGAACTGCCGGCCGATTTGCGCGCCCGGCTGGACCGGACGCGAAGCCTGCAAGGGGCCGCATTCGACCGCGCCTACCTGGCCGACCAGGTCGAGACCCATCAGCTCGCCATCCGTGTGTTCCAGGCCGAACAGTCACGCACGCAAGATCCGGCGATGCGAGCCTTGGTGAACCGCGCCCTGCCGGTGGTCCAGGAGGATCTCGCCAAGCTGCAAACCTTGCAGGCGCAGATGGGCTGAGCGCTATGGCTGCCTCTCCCGCCGTCCTGCCAGGGGCTTGACCCGACTAGTGTCCGCTGCCTGTTAAACCAACAGCCTCAAGCAGTGACCCTCGTGTAATCCCGTAGCGTGCAATGCCCTTTGGCATTGCACCAGACAAACGCGCCGACCCGTACGACGGAAGGTGCAATCCCCCAAGCGGATTGCACCCTACGGCGGCGGTCATTACTGCCGCAAGCAAAGTAAAACACCGTCGCGCGGGGCTTGATCGTGAGCATCCACGGGGTCAAGCCGTGGCAGGACGATACCGCTCTACTCGGTCCCGTTATGCTTAACCGCCCGGCGGTTATGCTTTAACCGCCCAGCACCCCTTGGGTCTGGACATACAGGCTATACAGCGACTGGCTGGACGCCATGAACAGCCGGTTGCGATGCCGCCCGCCAAAGCACAGGTTGGCGCACCGCTCGGGCAAGGCGATGCGGCCGATCGCGGCACCCGCGGGATTGAACACCATCACCCCGTCCAGCCCGTCGCCCATGCCCCAGCCACACCAAAGATTGCCGTCCACGTCCAACCGGAACCCGTCCGGCGTGCCCGTCCCCGCATCGATGAAGGTGCGGGGATTGGCAAGCGTGCGCCCATCGCCAGTCACGTCGAGGGCCAGCAGCCGGCGTGGTGTCACGGCGCATTCCACGACGTACAAAATGCTCTCGTCCGGCGAGAAGGCGAGCCCATTGGGCCGCCCGATCTCGCTGCTGACCACAGTCAGCGCCCCCGTCTGACCGTCGATGCGGTAGACGTTGGTCGGCAACTCGGGCGTGGCCTTCTCGCCCTCGTAATAGCCCAGGATCCCGAACTCCGGGTCCGTGAACCAGACCGATCCATCTGACTTCACCACGACGTCGTTGGGCGAGTTCAGCCGCTTACCCTCGAACCTGTCGGCCAGCACGGTGATCGTGCCGTCATATTCCGTCCGTGTAACCCGGCGCGCGCCATGCTCGCAGGTAATCAGTCGGCCCTGTCGATCGCGGGTATTGCCATTCGCGTTGTTCGAAGGCTTCCGGAAGACCGAGGTGGCGCCAGTCTCCTCATCCCAACGCAGGATGCGGTTGTTCGGGATGTCACTCCACAGCACGCACCGCGCGTCGCCGAACCAGACTGGCCCCTCCGCCCAGCGGCAGCCGGTATACAGGCGCTCGACCGCGGCGAGCATGACCCTGTATGGGGCAAAGCTGGGATCGAGGATTTCGACCGCCGGGTCGGGGTAGCGTTCGGTGGGGCGCCAGGGGTCGGTCATGGCAAACCCGTAGCCTGACGCACGGATCCGGGCAACTTGCAGGCCGCACCCTTCGCCCGCAAAGTAGTCGCATGGAACGCCAGCCGCAAAAGCCCGCCTCCCGTGACGTCGTCCGGGCCGTTCTCGAGACCCGGGATCACCGCCACAACGAGACGCACGCCATCCTGCTCGCCCTCTACCAGGGGCTGGTGGCGGAACTGGTCGAGCAGGGTGCGCTAGCCGCCAGGCCGCTCGCTGAACGCGTGGCACGGAGTGAGGCGCATATCGCCCCGGACCCGCACGGCACTCCGGCGCGGGCCATGCTCGACCATGTCCTCGACTGGCTGAAGTCGATGGAGCCCGGATTGCCGCCTCCCCATCCGGAGCGGTGGGTGGCACCCAGCGTCGGCACCTTAGAAGAGTAGCGCGGCCGCCGATCGGCGCTACATTGGGGGCGGAGGAACCACTGTATGGTTGCGATCACGTCCCCGGCCTTCAAACGCAATGCTCGCGAGGCGCTGGGCAACCCCGGGCTGCAGAAGGCCCTGAAGCTGAGCAAGCCGCAGTTCATGGCGCGGCGCACCCACGCAGTCGAGGCGCTGCCTGAGTTCGAACAGCTGCGGGACATCGGCAAGGCGATCAAGGACCACGCCCTCGCCAACCTGGACTTCTACCTCGACACCTACGCCACGAACGTGGAACGCGCCGGCGGTCAGGTCCACTGGTGCTCGACGGCCGACGATGCCCGGGCGGCGGTGCTGGCGATCTGCCAGCGCGTCGGCGCCAGGACGGTCACCAAGGGCAAGTCGATGATCTCCGAGGAATTGGGCATCAACGACCATCTCGAGCGCTTCGGCATCACCCCCGTCGAGACCGATCTCGGCGAGTACATCATCCAGCTCCGCCGCGAGCACCCCAGCCACATCATCGCGCCCGCCTTCCACCTCAACCGCGAGGACTGGGAGGAAAGCTTCCGCCTCAGCCACACCGACCTGGACCCCAACCGGGTGTTCTCCGAGCGACGCGACATCCTGACCGAGGCCCGCACCAGGCTACGCGAACGCTTCCTTTCGGCCGATGTCGGCATCACCGGTGCGAACTTCCTGATCGCGGAAACCGGCAGCTCCGTGATCGTCACCAACGAAGGCAACGGCGACCTCACGCAGACCTTGCCGCGGGTGCACATCGTGCTTGCCTCCATCGAGAAATGCGTCCCGACCCTGGAGGACGCCACCAGCCTGCTGCGCCTGCTCGCGCGCTCGGCTACCGGCCAGGATTTCTCCGTCTACACCACGTTCTCGACTGGCGCCCGCCGCCCGGGGGATCTGGACGGACCCGAGGAATACCACGTCATCCTGCTAGACGGCGGCCGCTCTGCCATGCTCGGCACCGAGTTCGGCGAGATGCTCCGCTGTATCCGCTGCGCCGCCTGCATGAACCATTGCCCGGTTTACGGCGCCGTGGGTGGCCACGCCTATGGCTGGGTCTACCCCGGCCCGATGGGCAGCGTGCTCACCCCGTCGCTGGTCGGCGTGGACAAGGCCGGGCACCTGCCCAACGCCAGCACCTTCTGCGGCAAGTGCGAGAGCGTCTGCCCGGTGAAGATCCC